>JAGQPY010000577.1 GCA_020426485.1 Planctomycetaceae bacterium | reverse complement strand
CTGGACGTACAAATTGGTCTGAATCCTGAAGTGCTCGGAATTCTTACGAATTCAGCCACAGGTCCCTGCCCCCTCGCTCCGGCCGATCGCCTCTACGGAAGCATGTCGGAATCTGATCGTTCCAGGCGAGTGACCGGAACGGGGGGCCAATCATCGGTGACTCCCAGAAGTTCAAGCATGCGAGCTCGCAGTTCCGCCATCAATGGATCATTGTCGCGTTGGCTGCGATCAATCGGTTTCACCGGAATGGGTTCGCCCACCTTCACGTCGACATGCAGATCGGGGTACGAAGTCACATGGTCCGTCAGCTCTTCTTCCAGTCGCTCCACGGTTTCAAACAATCGGTGATTCAGACGTTCTGCCGGAAGGCTGGGATTGAGATACCCCGGCACGTGCAGTGAAAGGCACTGAGCGTAGTAGAGATCCGTGAGGTGAGTCCAGCGGCGCTTTCGTTCTGCGTCATCAACAGCCGCGCGAACCATGTCCGGTAGGATAACGGCGCGAAGCTCTTTGACGCGCTGAACAACATCGCCGGTTCTCATAGCGCCCAGCCATTCCGCCTCGTATTGATGCAGAATGTGGTCGACGAGTTGTGCAATTCGGACTTCCGCGTCCCCGGATCGGGCTTCTCCCAGAATCTGAACCTCGCGAGCAGCCAGAACGGCGGAACGCAGCTTCAGCGTGCGTTCCAACGGAGACAGGTGTCCCTGAGCCTGCCAGAAGACATGCTTCTCCAGACGCGTCAAGACCGGGGGCAGAAGCTTTTCCGGATCGCCGTGGTGCTGGTAACGATAGGCCACCGGGTGAATCACGACGCCGGAATCGGGATGAGTCTTCAACCGTTTTTTCAGTGCCGTTCGAGCAATAAAGGCGGTTCCATCCATCAGTGTCAGAAGTCGATCATTGGCGGCAGAAATCACGCCTTCGGGATAAACCATCAATGGCCGTTCGGCCGTCGCCACGATGTCAATGGCGGTATCCAGTGCCTTCCGATCCAGTCCCTCACGATAGACGCTGAATGCTCCAACGCGATGAGCCACAAACGATTCCAGCCAGTTCTGTTTGAACACATGCCAACTGGCCATGGCGTACACATGGCATGGGATTTCGGTTGTGATGGCTCCGCTGAGCAACGGGTCGGAACTTCGCGAATGATTGGGACACAGAATAATGCCCAGGTCTGCGTTCAGGGATGCTCGCAGGTGATCCAGTCCGTAGGTCTTCCAGCTTTGCAGACCATATCGCTGACGCATGAAGTGCGGCAGATAAAAACGGAAAGCCCATGACAAAAACGTGCCTCGGTAGGGAGGCACGAATTCGTACGGTTCATCGAAAATCAACTTTTGCATGGACGCATTCGTCACCCCGATTCGGCCAGATCATGACCGTCAGGAGACCGTTCTTTCCGACATACATTTCGAAGCGTGAGCAGAAACAAGGTCTGGCAGGTGAGGTCTGCACGACATCAGGTACGAGGCCGTTTGATCGGACATGCAGCGACAACCAGAGTGTGCGGCAGCGTAACGAATGCTGCAAAGCGGAGGTATGTCGATGCCGGTGAATCTTGTCAGAACTGCGGCTGAAACAAGTTCGGCCCGGGAATCGTCACCGAAAGGCAGCGGGCACGTTCCTCTGAAGAAGAAAGCACGCGGCTATTGGCGTTGCGTCGATGGCTGTTCGCTGGCCAGCAGACTGCGTTTGGCTCCGTCCCACGGACGAATATCGATCAGAAACGGTGCGGGAGCATCGTCGAAGCCGTTGTATCGGTGATGATATTCCGCCAGTCGCCCCAGCTTCTGCGCGACCGACAATTCGCCCGGATGAGCCGTCGCGGGACCTCGGCCCCACACAATCTGCGATCCGCCCGCTGTTTCGATCCGAAACTGAAGGTCATCCACCGCATCAGATGCCGACAGTCGCTTTGGCGTCAAAATGCTCTTCAGTCCCAGAACGTTCCACCAGGACTGGCCCGACTCGTTTGGCTCAGTCAGCACAGCGGCCAGTTGAGCGGCTCCCAGAACCGCGGGATCTCCCCAAGCCTCACCGGCATGTCCCATCGGCACGCTGCTGACGTTCTTGACGGTTGGATACCGACCAACGTCCGCCGCGGTAAAGTCTTCAATGGGCAGCAGAAAACCATTCCGATCAATGGGGTAATAGCCTCCGCCAAGAACTTCCACCATCGCCACAGGCTGGCGATACACGACTTCCACATGAACGCGAGCGGGAAACGACTTGGACACCTTCTTCAGACGCTCGACCCACGGATGCGTGTAAAACGCAAGAGCCACTTTTTCGCTGAGATTCGGATCCAGAACCGAAAGCGATCCTTCGAAACCTGCTCGGTCAAAAACCTTCTGAACAAGGTCCGGCGGTACCCAGCGAGGCGGCGGAGAAATCGTAATCTGGTCAGCAGTGACCTGATATTCCGGTCGGTTGTCGAGCTTCGGAAGCTGCTCTTCCACCTGAGGCCACAAGAGCCAAACCAGCGCGAGAGACGCGGCGGCAACCAAGCGCCAGGGACGAAAGATCCAGCTGATCAAACGCTGTCCCGCAGGCGGAGCAGCTTTGGCGGTCTTTTTTGTTGTCCGTGGGCGAGCCATCGAGCCTGATTTCTTCCCTGAAAATCCCCAACGAGCGGCAATCCTTCCGCCCAAGGCACCGTATGTTTACAGACAACGCCGGTGAGTCAACGTTGTAAATGTCGGCTCCCCCCGTTAGGAGCGCTTTCAAAAGCCGGTCGACTACTGATTGTTCCGATTGCGAATTCAAAACAGGCAAACTGCGTTGACATGAATTTCTGGCCAGGAATGTCCGGTTAATGAGTTTCCGCAGCCGTTTCGCGGCTAATTCGGTTTGTCAGGACTCCTCGAATCAGCAGATCTGTTCATTCGTCCCAAAGTCGATCAAAGATCCACAGCTCGACGACGCGATTCTCAATCGCAAAAAAAACAGTGCAGGAAGTGAACAACGACAACCCTGACTGCCTCAACGTCCAGCGACTCTACCCAACGCCGTGAAGGGCTTTCTGTCACCAGTTTCCGCAGGAAAAGGAACGTCACAGACGTCATAAGGAACGCAGCAGAAGTCGTATGGAACGTAGCAGAAGTCGTAAGACTTCTGAAAGCATGGCCCAGTAACCGAACTCTCGCAAACTCGGCAACGAAACCTCTTCCCGGTGTTGGACTCTGCCCCCGTC
>JAGQPY010000576.1 GCA_020426485.1 Planctomycetaceae bacterium | reverse complement strand
GTCCAGCTGGCGGAACTGGATCAGAAAATCGAAGCCGGTGCCCGGAAGTTGCTGTTGTGCGACAACGATCTGATGGCAGAATTGTCCACCGTGCTGCGAGAACTGAAGCAGCAGCGAGCTGCGGTGGAAGCCGAAATGGCCGCGTTGAAGTCTCGAGATCAGGCGTTGGGAGCTTCAGGATGGAGCAAACAGCAGCTGATCGATGCTCTGGCCAGTCTGGCGGATCGGATGGAAACGGTTCCGAACGACGAACTGCAGCGGATAATGAAAAACACCATCGACCGTGTTCAACTTACGTTTGACACAATCGATGGTGTTAAGTCTCGGCTATCCGGGGGAGAGATTCACATCTCTGATTCCCCGGATAGCGGAATGGCGGGGGCCGGATTTGAACCGACGACCTCGAGGTTATGAGCCTCGCGAGCTACCAGGCTGCTCCACCCCGCGACAGTGTATTGATTGCGTCTGAGGCTGGTGAGCCGGTCAGCACGCCGTCGCTGAATTGTCAGGTGTTAAGTCGCACACGCTCTTTCCGCGTGCGAGGGTGAGGCAGTCTATCGGCATTTGCGGGAAAATCCAGCCAGTTTTTTCACGTATTTTCACTCGGGAGCTTTCAACTTCGCTTCGCCCGGCCTTCGACACGACATCCAAAGCCTGTTCGCTGCAGAGCATGGCCGTCTCCACCGACGTTTCAATTTCGGGAAAAGCGTGATCCGATGGCGAGGGCACTTCGTTGTTGACCGGAGTTTGTCACCAGCCATTAAGAGATGTCTCGGTTGCAGGTTCGCATCACGTTGGGAAGGGTCAGGGCATGATTCAGGTTTCCGGAGTTTTTCATCACTTCGGGTTGCGCCCGGTGCTCATTGACGTGAACCTGACTGTGGAGTCCGGGCGAACCCTGGCCATCATCGGTCCGAATGGGATGGGCAAAACGACGCTGCTGAACATTATGGCTGGAGTTCTTTCGCCTGCGGAAGGAATGGTATGGATCAATGGTCTGCAGCGACGTTCGTCTGCAGAGTACGAACTGTTGATCCGAAAACGGACGATGTATCTGCCCGCGGAAATATGGATTCCCCACGGAATCACCGGGCGCGATCTTGTTTTGGGGGTGGGTGAAACGTGGGGTGTGGACAATCGCCGGTTGTTCGACCATACGGACCGGCTGTTGAAGGTCTTCCAGATGGACCGGATTGCTGACGCTGCTGTGTCCGGGTATTCCTCCGGGCAGAAAAAGAAGATTGGCCTGTGTGCGGCTTTGGCGAGCGAAGCTTCGATCCTGCTGTTGGACGAGCCTTTTTCGGGCGGACTTGACCCTGCAGGTCTGACGGCGATGAAAGAAATCCTGAAGCATCTGACTTCATGTCAGGACCGCACTGTGGTCCTGACAAGTCCTGTTCCCGAACTGGTTGAGGAAGTGGCGGATGATGTGCTGATTCTGGATGGCGGGCGTGTATTGAAGCACGCGCCCGTTCGTGATGTCATTCGTGATTCCGGAGCAGTGACTCTGAATGAAGCTCTGCGCAAGCTGATTTTCCCGGAGACCGAAGGGGAGCTACAGGAGTATTTTCTTCAGGAGCGAACCGTATGAGTCGATGGTATCGGCAGGCACTGCCTCCGTTCAGTTACATCGTCGTGTTTGCGTTGCTGGTATTGTTGACCGATTCATTCGCCGGTTTGATCTGGATCGTGTGGGGTGAATGGCTGTTGGAGGCGGGGGCGATGGGAATCGTCGCCGCTTTGCTGGGAGGATCGCTGGCACTGATTGGAATGGCCGCCGGTTGTTTCGGACTGCAGCGTATTTTTAAGTTCCCGCCGGCCAATCCCGCGTATTTGAAATGGCTGGCCATGACGCCGTGGGACGGCATGCGCCGACCGCCGTTTGGGCCGTGGTGTCCAGTGTGGGGCGATGTTGTTCCGTTATCGGTTCTGGGGATGGTGTCGGCGAGCCACGCGGCCCTGATCCTGGCGTTGCCGGCAGATGGCGGTGTCAATCGTTGGCAGGATTCAGTGTTGATTGCCCCGAAACTTCAACTCGTGGCCGCTGCTCTGTGGCCTGCTACGGCTTTTGTGATGGTCTGGGGTGTTGCAGGATTTCTTTCGGTGACTGCTGAATGGAAACGCTCCGGTTTTGCAGTGCTGCTGGCGTTCGGACTGCTGATTCATTTGAGTACATTCCTGACTCCGACGGTGCTCCTTCCTGTTTTGAGCGTTTTCGTCGCGGTGACTTTCGTTTTGACGTGCCGACGAATGGCTTGTGTGCTGAAGTCGTTGCCCGAACGAACACTCACTCTGCCGTCTGACAGTCCGCCCCGAAGGATCGCTCCCGTGTTTGGATTGCTGTCTCCTCGTGGACTTCAGAATTCTGCGGTGGCCTGGTTGGAAAGGAATCGGCCCAGGGTTCCCAAGTTCGCGCTGCTGCTGATTGTCTGGCTGACCATTCCGCAGTGGCGGCGAGAGAGTCTGCCACTCATCCTCGCGATGGTTCTGGCGTTGGCTCTGAGTCGCGGGCTGTTGATTGCTTACGGAACGGCTTCGCACCTGGGAATTCTGGCTCGCCTGCACACTCGCCGGCTGATCTTACCAAACTATGATCGCGTCTGGTTGCCGTCTGTTGCCATGACTGTGGCGTCCGGTCTCTGCTATCTGTTCGTGGAATTCGGGATCATCCCCGTCAGGTTCGGCGCTGCTCTGTCAATCGTTTTACCGGTTTTGATTGGTGGCCTGAGCGGTCCCAACTACCGGAACTGGTCACTGACGGCTCCCATGGTGCTGCTGATTTCGAGAGCCCAGGATCAACAGCGTGGCCGTCGGGCGTCCGGTGATCTGAGGTAAATCCGATTGTCGAGTTAATGTGGACATCGTATGTGGAGAATTGATGCCCAGTCGGTGCATGGAACCGTCATTTTCTGGGAATGACTTTCATGGAGTAATGGGCTTCGGATGGCCAGAGGGCGTTGTTTTCCGCGAGTTGACCGATCGCTGAAACATCATAGAGATATCCGGCTTTCAGGTCGTCGACCTGCAGATGAACCTGGCGACCGTTTTCTCGAACGCCGGCGGATGTGACGGCGACGGCGTGACGTCCGGAATCGGGTGTGGCGTAACTGCCGCCCCATTCGCGAGTGTACGCCTGCAGAGACCAGTTGGCGGAATTTGCAGCCGCCGTGCGGTCGACCGGATGAAAAAACGTAACGTTGAAGC
>JAGQPY010000575.1 GCA_020426485.1 Planctomycetaceae bacterium | reverse complement strand
CCAAAGCGGCGACAAGTCGCAGCACTCCAGGGTGGCGCTGTCCAGTTAAGTTGATGCAACACTGTTTCATTTTCATTAATTTGAAGATCTGCCACTGAAATAACGTCCTTTCCTGAAGATGCCCCATCCGCTGTCCAAGGACAGGCCTGTGAGTCACACGTGCGAGTTCGCCCGATCATTCTGATGATTCTGATCGTCACGCTGCCACTGCTGGCGCTGACGTGGGCGGCGCTGCGTCTGATCAAAAATGAAAACCTTGTTGTTGAGCAGCGATTTCGTGTAGTCATGGAAGAGCGAATGGAAGACGTTCGTTCCGGCGTTCGTTCCTATGTCGATGAGCTGGAACGGCACTTTGATCGAGTCGCCTCCATCGACGACTTCGCTGTCGACGAGCTGAGAAAATTGAATCGAAGTGAACCGCAACTGGCTCAACTCTTTGTTCTCGATCCTCGTGGAGAACTTCTGTATCCCAATCCGGCCGATCCTCTGAATGCGGACGAGCGTCTGTTTCTGATTCAGGCCGCTCGCATGTTTACCGGAGCGGATCTGAAGGCGGCCATCATTCAGTCCGAACAACCGCTCAACAAGGAAACCGCTGGCGGAGAGAGTGCGGTTCCGCGGGAACGCGATTCCGCGGAACTCCGCAGTACACAGAACAGCCGATTCTCCGAGAGTCGGTCTGACCTCAGCCGGTCGGAAGACGGTGCTGCTCAGCGCGTTCCGATACTGCCGGATCTGAACGACGCTGAACTGCAGCAGCAACTGGTGCAGGAGGCGTATCCGTCGGCCGCGGTCAGAAACATCGAATTGTTCGCCGAATCATCGGGCTGGTTTCCATGGTACTGGGATCGTGGATTGAATCTGATTTACTGGCAGCGGCGGCCTTCCGGACACATCGTCGGATGTGCGCTGGAACGTGCTCGCTGGATCGCGGACCTGATTGCGAAATTGCCGGAAACAGTTGCGACGCCCGCCGATTCTTCGGCGACCGGTTTTCGCAAGCAGATTCCTGATCCATTTGGTGGACTTCAATCCAGGATCCGGCTGATCAATTCGTCTGCGGCTTCCGTGTATCAGTGGGGACGATACGAACCGGAGGAAGGCAGTCGCCCGCTGTGTGATATTCCGCTGGATGCTCCATTGGCGTCGTGGCGACTGCAGTGTCTGGTACCTCGCGAGCAGCTGACCGCCGGGACAGGGCGCAGTGCTTATGTGGGCTTGTTTGCGGGGATGGCCGCGGTGCTGATTTCGTTGGCAGTGATGGTGGGACTCTTCTTTCGGGAATACTTTCGCGACATCAAAGAAGCGTCTCGCCAGGTCAGTTTTGTCAATCAGGTGTCGCACGAACTGAAGACTCCCCTGACCAACATTCGCATGTATGCCGAATTACTGGAACGAGATCTGGACAACATCCCGTCATCGGAAGCCAGCCCGTCTCGAAAACGGCTTGATGTGATTCTGTCGGAGTCGCAACGGCTCAGCCGCCTGATCAGTAACGTCCTGACGTTCGCTCGATCGCGAAGAAAGACGCTGGTCGTCCAGCCGCGGCCGATTGTTCCGGCCGAGACCATCAGTGCAATTGTGGACAGGTTTCGTCCGATTCTGTCCGATCACGATATCAATATCGACGTCAGTTCATCTGTCACGGACGACGGAAATTTTGATCCCGATGTGATCGATCAGATTCTCAGCAATCTGATCAGCAACGTTGAAAAGTATGCCACGGCGGGAAAGCTCATGAAGATTTGCAGTCGCATGGAGCAGCAGACACTGTTCATCGACGTGATTGACTCGGGGCCTGGAGTCGCCGATTCGCTGCGAGAAAAAATCTTTGAACCATTCACTCGCGGTTCCAATGAAATCTGTTCCGCCGCCGGCACCGGAATCGGACTGACGATCGCTCGCGAACTGGCTCAACTGCACAGTGGAAACGTTGTTCTGCTTCCATCGGCACAAGGTTGCCATTTCCAGGTCACTTTGCAGTCCCTTGATGTCTGCGGACAGGAGATCAACGTATGAAAGTTCTGATTGCAGATGATGATCGATTGACGCGTGAAGGTCTGACTGACCTGCTGGAAGGGGAAGGCTATCAGGTCATTCCGGCGTTCGACGGAACGGAAGCTGTCCGACTTTTTCAGGATCATTCCCCGGATTTTGTCTGTCTGGACATCATGATGCCCGGTCGCAGCGGTTACGAAGCCTGCCGCTGTATTCGAGCACTCTGCCCGGATGTTCCCATCATTTTCATCAGTGCGAAGGCCGAAGAAATCGATCGCCTGGTGGGCTTTGATGTCGGGGCCGACGATTTCATTGCCAAGCCGTTCAGTGTCCGGGAAGTCGTCGCGCGAGTTCGAGCGGTTGCTCGCCGTTGCTGCGCGAGTCGACCGGAATCAGAGGATGAATTTCAGATGGATGATCTGACGGTGATTCCGAAAGAACTGCGGGCAAAGCGAGGTGACGCGGTTATCGATCTGAGCCCCCGCGATGTCCGAATTCTGCAGTTGCTTCACGATCACCCCGGCAAAGCTCTGGATCGAACCATCATTTTCCGGCACGCATGGGGCGAAGATTATTTCCCCAACAGTCGCACACTGGATCAACACATCTCTCAGCTGCGCAAGCGAGTGGAACACGACGCCCGTTCACCTCGATTGATCGCAACCGTTCATGGCGTTGGCTACCGATTCGACCCACCGTCGGAATAGCTCCCGGCAGTTCCCCCGTCTTACTCACCTGCATCTGCCATTCGGCAAAGCGTCCGGCGAATGCAGATTCGGCGTGCGGCGCTCGCCACATCAAACGACGCTCCGCGCCAGCGCAATGCCGGTTTCATGGGGGCGAACGCGACATTCACGTCCTTGGTCAGCCACCAGGATGACCAGGCGGTCGTCGAAGACAAATTTCTTCCGGCAATCCAGGGGATGTCAGATTTTTCTCCTGATCCTTTCCGCTGCGGCAACGTTATTGATCAGAGATCAGTTCTTTGGTGATCCTGGTTGTTGCTGACTTCATCGGTGAGATTGGTTTGTATCGATTGAACGGAATGTCGGGTTAATGGAGCCGACTTTCATGCGGTTTGTCAGCAGGAACGGCATGCAAAGGCAGACGTTTTTGGCTGCTTTCGGGAACTTTGGCGAACAAATGAACGTCTGAAAAGTGTCTACTCTTATGGATTCGGATCGACATTAAGGACGGAATCAAATCACACGGCGATG
>JAGQPY010000574.1 GCA_020426485.1 Planctomycetaceae bacterium | reverse complement strand
GGGTGGTTTGGTCTGATCGACATTCACGATGGGACCGAACTGATGCAGTCCCATCAGCTCCCAGCTGCGACAGTAGTGATCGGCCGTCCAGCCGCCATCCAGAACGTGCGAAAAGCCAAAGTAGCGATTCTCCGGAGTCGCAGACGGAAGTGACTGCCATGTCTGATAATTGTCGCGAGGTCCGCACAGACAGACGACTCGTGCCACCTTCTGATGTTTCGCGAATCGAGCAGCGGTGGTGGAACCGTGCGAGCTTCCGGACATGATGACCTTGTCCCACTGCAGACCGTCGCCGGAGGAGTTGAGAAACTGTTCCCACTTTCCCTGCGGATGATGTTTGCTCAGCCATTTTACGAACCGGAACGCTCGTTCCATCATGCCGTCGGGACGAGGAATCGTAACCTGATCACTGAAGTCTTCGCCCGTGGCCGCTTCCAGTCGAATATTGCCCCGGCAATGTTCCCCGACGGGCTTTTCCTGACAACAGATGCCGAACCATTTGTTGGCATAGTGAACGCGAATCGCGTGCAGTCCATAGCTGCTGAGTCGATCAAACAGCGGCTGATTATGGCCCATCAGCCAGATGACCAGCTGACCTTTCGGGGCAACTCGCGTGTCGACGCTGGCATGCTGCACATCGGCGGGCTTTCCGTTTTTGTCGTCAATCAGAAAATCAATTTCCGGGTGCGCTTTGACCCGAGAATCGATTTCGCTGGCTCTGGCCGTGAGGTTGTACTGCTGCGGAGCGGAATCGTTGTAGGCCGGCGGCTCTGCCAGTGTGATGCCGTGCAAACCCATCAGCATCACCAGAAAAGTGGAAAGCGGAAACAGCGAAGACGAAATCATGTTCATCGGATGATCTTCCGAAGGATTGAATGCGGCGGGATGAAGTTGACAGTCGATTCGAAGAAATTCAGTACTGAAAGCCCTCGGGAACACGTGACCCTGATGACGGATTCTGACAACTGTCGAGTCTCTCGAACAGCGTCCATGCCGCTCTGTGAAGATCAACGATTTCTTTCCGCTTCAGCCGGAGTTCTTCGGCTATTTTCGGTGCGATCGACGTGGCGGGTGAACTGCTTCCGTTGGTGAGGCAAAGAAAGGGTTGCTGTCGAATCGTCCGGCGAAGCGCTTGTCATTCAGATAATCGGGTCGGGTTGTGGTTTCGCTGCCATGGCCGCGAATAAAGATTCGAGCTTCCGTGGCAGACATCTTCAGCAGGTCGCCGGCCGAACAGTCAAGGATTTCCGCCAACTGACTGGCCATGCTGCTGTTACTGATCCCGAAAGTCTGCAGGGCCGATGCGTTGTTGATCAGCGTTCGATAACTGCCGGGATAGTTGGCCTGAATCTGTTCCACATCCTGCCAGAACGTCCAGACCTGAAGTCCGTAGCCACGCAGCAGCGTGACGGCCTGTTCCAGCAGCGGCATGGTTCCCAGTTGAGCCGCTTCGTCCAGAAGAAACAACGTCGACAAAGCTGGTCGGCAGGTACGCCGCAGGACAGTCGTCGTCAGAGCGGAAACCCAGAGTCGCAGCAATGCCTTGTACGAATGGAGTTTCTCGGGGGGGATCACCAGGTAGATGGAGATCGGACGACCATGCAACAGATCCTCCAGCGGAAAGGTCGAACTCTGCAGGACGTTTTCAACGCACTGAGTGTTCATCGCTTTCACCCAGCTGATGGCCGTCGCCAGCACCGACGGACGCGTGTCTCGTTCGGGCAACTGCAGAAACGCGGCAAGTTCCCGATACGCATGAGGGCACTTGACCGACTTCGAATCCAGCAGTGCCGCCAGGTTATAGATGACGTCATCGTTGTAGACGTACTTCAGAACTCGATTCAGGTTTCGTTCCTCTTTGGGCAGAGCGGTGACGACGTGCGAAATCAGCCCGTACAACAATGCCGTGCCGGAATTGTCCCAGAAGGGATCTTTGGAGAACGTCTGGCCACCTGCAATCTGCCACGACAACATCAACGAATCGGCATCGGCAATTGTTCCCGGCAGGTCAAAGATATCCAGCACATTGAAGCGGTCAGAAGGCCGATCAGAATCGGTGACTTTGCCAAACGGATCCAGCACCACGACCTGCTGTCCCATCTCCCGTCGTGCTCGACCGGTGACTCTGTAATTTTCACCCTTCGGATCGATCACGACCACCGATCCCGGATAATCCAGCAGCGTGGGGATGATCACTCCACGACCTTTTCCGGCTCCCGTGGGGGCGAACGTCATCAGATGAGAATCACCTTCGTAATACAAGGGATCCGAATCCGAGGATTCGCTGCCGCGATTAGACTGATCGACAAGGTGCGCCGTGTGCAGACCGATCGTTCGTCGCCGACCGTCGTGCCGTTGCCGCCATCCCATCAGAATCTTCGCCTGAACTTCGTTCGGTCCTGCCATGATCATGAATACACCTTTGCTACAGGAGAACAACAGAACGACCACTGCACAAAAATGATGTCAGCCGCTGCCTCTCCGGCTGATTGACTCCCTGCAGCGGACGGCGTGAACGGAAACTTCTGCCGCAGATCACATGGCCGAAGATTCACGACACTTGAATCCTCGTGAGGCAGTGACGCTCCTTCCACCGCAAACCACGCCGATCGATGACGCTTTTCTGAACCGGGGCCACCATCGCAGCCAATCGATGCCCCCCGACACATTCAGCATCTCCGACAGTGCGACACCCCACATTCACTTTCGGGCCGCTGTCGCTGAAGCGACTGACAACTGGTCTATGACGGCAGGTTATGGAACAGGCCACGAGTCCCGGATGCTCGGGATGTGCGGCGTCGAACACCGACAGATGACGCAGGAGACGTCATTCGTCGGCGGAGACCCCGGATTCTGTCGGATTCAATCCCTGCGGTGGGAGTGACACGTGCGAAGTCTGGTCGACTCTAACTGGACAGCGCCAACTTGGAGTGCGGAGACTTGTCGCCGCTTTGGATTCTGCTGACAATTGATCGCCGAACCACGTCGGTTCTATTCCGGAAGCATTTACGACAACACCCGAGGCACCGTTTCTTCGTTGAATCAGGCGATCGGCAGGAGCGAAGGTCCCAGGGCGTGTCGCGGAACTGACCAGAATTCCGGCCGAGGTCTGCCGCGTCATTGATAAGAATTCTCGGGGCTGTAGCGGAATTCGTAAGAATTCCGAGCGATTCAGAATTCTGACCAATTCTGCGACCAGTCAATTCTTACCAGCCGCTC
>JAGQPY010000573.1 GCA_020426485.1 Planctomycetaceae bacterium | reverse complement strand
AGTTGCAGATCATCTTCGCCGTAGATGGTCCACTTCATCAGATCGAACAGCGATACGTTCAGTTCGTAGACTTTTTCACCACCATCCGCACTGCGACGAGTCGAAACACGGCCTCCACACCGGCGAACAACTTCCACCATCTGAGCCTGTTCGTCTTCAGACAGCAAGCCTTCCGCCGGGCGCATCCCGATCCCGTCGTGCGACGCGATAAAGTTCAGATAAGTGCAGCCGACAGGAGCCGGCGGCATGCTCATCATCCAGCGTTTCAGATACGCGGTCTCCCCCGTCAACAGCGAATGCACAACCAACGGTGCCAGGCTGAAGTTGTAGACGATGTGGGCTTCATTTCGGTTTCCAAAGTACGAAAGGTTCTCCGGATTGGGGACGTTGGTTTCGGTGATCAGAATGGTTCCCGGTGCGAAGCGGTCCACGACGCGCCGAATCAGTCGCACGATCTCATGTGTCTGTGGCAGATGAATGCACGAAGTTCCCGGTTCCTTCCAGAGAAACCCGACGGCGTCCAGCCGAAACACCGTGACACCTCGATCCAGATACAACCGAATGATCTTCAGATATTCCAGCAGGACCTGAGGATTGCAGAAATTGACGTCAATCTGGTCATGACTGAAGGTACACCAGACATGCCGCAGACCATGGGCTGTCTCTGTTGGCCGAAGCAACGGCGATGTACGAGGACGAACGACATCGGAAAAATCGGTCGTTCGATCGACTTCAAGGAAGTAGTCCAACCCTGGCTCCCGGCCATTGCAGTAGTTCCGAAACCACTGATGCTGGCTGGACACGTGGTTAATCACCAGATCCGCCATCAAACGATACTCTGACGCGATACGAATCAGATTTGGCCAGCCACCCAGGTCAGAATTCACCTGTGTGTAGTCGATCACCGCGAACCCGTCATCGGAGCTGAACGGCGTGAACGGCAGGACATGGATTGATGAGAACGAGTCTCCCACATGCTCCGACAAAAACCGCCGGAGCGTCTGCAGACCGGGGCGAGTTGGTTCGGTCAAAGAGTTGCCGTAGGTAATAAGAATGCAGTCCGCCTGAGTCCACAGCGGCGACGGGTCACCGCCGCTGGTCGGCCGACAGTCGGCAAAGATTTCACAAATCTGCTGTTCCA
Organism: Planctomycetaceae bacterium; assembly: GCA_020426485.1. Classification (GTDB taxonomy): domain Bacteria; phylum Planctomycetota; class Planctomycetia; order Planctomycetales; family Planctomycetaceae; genus JAGQPY01. The sequence goes on along the minus strand of JAGQPY010000573.1, from coordinate 2,110 downwards.
GCGACGGGGCGTCTGAGTCCGGATACAGAAACTTCAGCTGTCCAATGACAGCGTCCGCAAACAGTGCCTCATCGGATTCAGGAGATCGAGAATTCAACATCGTCAGCCTTCCCCGCAGGACAGTCGGGGAAACGCGGGACCACTTCCGGTCAGCGGAAGAACAAATTCAATGCCAACCAAACGTCTCTCTCCGAACATCGGTCGGACTATAGGCAGGTTTGATCGTTCTCGACAGTTCACATTCTGCGAATCTCTGTGCCCCTTCATCGTTCACGACATTGCGAAGGCGAATCTGGAAGTGCTGGTTACCGAACGTCGTCTGATGTCTGGGGAATCTATGACGACTTAAATCGGTGCACGGTTCAGTTCGGACGAATCCTGACGAAGAGCATCACGGCGGCATTTTTCGAATTCCGTCATTTCAGTCAGCCCGCCGACGATCAGTGGAGTCCGGTCGTGAATTCCATCGGGCATCAGATTCAGAACGCGCTCCTGACCATTGGTTGCCTTGCCGCCCGCCTGCTCTGCCAGAAACGCGACCGGATTGGCTTCGTACATCAGTCGCAGTTTGCCGGAAGGGTGACTCTTGGTGGGCGGATAAATGAACACGCCTCCCGTCAGCAAAGTACGATGAAAATCGGCCACCATCGACCCGATGTATCGCGAAACATACTTGCGACCATATTGACCGGATCGCAGACCATCAATGTACTTCCGGAACTCCGGAGGCATATCCGCGTAGTGCGACTCATTGACGGAATAGTACTTGCCCTGAGTCGGCATGCGGATGTCTTCATGGCTGAGCACAAAAGCACCGATGCCGGGATCCAGGGTGAAGCCGTGAACACCGTTGCCAGCCGTGTAAACCAGCATCGTCGATGAACCGTAAAGCACGTACCCCGCGGCAACCTGTTCATATCCGGGCCGCAGAATGTCGTTATCACAATAGACGCCCTGAGGACGTTTGATAATCGAAAACGTCGTGCCCACGCTGACGTTGACATCAATGTTGGAGGAACCATCCAGTGGGTCGAACACAACGATGTACCGTGCCTGCGGTGACTGGCGTCGAAGGACGGTTGGCTGCTCATTCTCCTCGGAAGCAATCACGGCAATACTGTCACGAACACCCAGCGAATCCGACATGACTCGGTTGGCGTAAACGTCCAGTTTCTGCTGAACTTCGCCCTGCACATTGATGTCGCCCTGAGCCCCCAGAATGTTATTCAACCCCGCGCGGCGAACTTTCGCCTCAATCATTTTGGCGGCCAGAGTAATCCCCGACAGCAGCCAACTGAATTCCCCTGACGCCCCGGGAAATCTCTTCTGCTCTCGCAAAATGTGCTGCTGCACTGTCACCGGATATTCGCTTCTGTCACTGCTCACTTCATGCTCCCTGGTTTTCTCGCCTGTGTTTGAAATCGGTATCAGAAGATATCACCAGCCGGAGAAATCGCTTGGATGACCATCCGGAAGGCACAGTCGCAAAATGCATGTCTGCCCGTAATTCTCAGCTGTCTTCTGACCACGACAGACTTCGCGATGCAAAGGAGATGCCAGTGGTCGTCAGACACTACGGCCATTCCTCAGAAACTACGGAATTGCGTCCCACGCAGCCTCAGACACCACTTCTCGCGGTGCACCGCGTTCGATCACTGTCTTTCCTTCTGCCGACAGGGCGATGAGCTGCCCACGAATTAAGCGATGCCGATTTCTCGGCGGGCACGAAACGTCGAAAATTTCGGAGTAAATGGAGCCACAAAGCCCGGACGCAGGAAATCATCGTTGACCCAAAGTCCAGATCCCATTACGGAAATGGTATCGTTCAGGTACAGGCGTCTTTCATGCATTGATCCTGTCGTTCCGGCCAAAGAGCTGTCGCGGAATACACACGGCCTCCATTCCGAAAGCGGCCACGATACTGCTTTCGGCAAAGCAGCAAAAACTTTCTCCCACGGCTGCCCACTGTCCCACGCTGTGCCCACTGTCCCATTTTGGAAGTGCAGAGCACAACAATGGAACCTTGGCAATAGGGAGCGGCCAACTTGTCAGGGCGACTCATTTAATGAGGATACCGAGTCTGGTTAAGAGTGCGGGTATGCGTAGTGTG
>JAGQPY010000572.1 GCA_020426485.1 Planctomycetaceae bacterium | reverse complement strand
CCACGGGTTAAACAAGACAGAATACTGCGGTCAATGAGAGCCCATCTGTGAGAGACACTACACTGCCTTTGATCCGATGGTCGTCATCAAACGGAAGTTTGCGTTTTACAGGTTCAACGGAAAAAACATGTGCGCGACTGTATAGGCATCACTTCGTTCCGACTGTCATGGAACGCGTTGCGATTTACCGCAAAGCGGTTTCAGAAATTCGCCGGTGGTAAGCGAAGCGCCACTGCCGGCTCGCAAGAGAAGCTGTCACTGCACCCTCAAATGGATGCCGGAACTGTGGATTCTGTCATCCCTTCAGGATAAGCGGCATTCGCGCTCTGTCACCAGTGGTGCGCCTGTCGGCGACCACCAGCTCATCTCTGACATCCTTTCAGGATGAATCACATCAGTTCCACTCGCTGCGTTCCCGCACATGATTTCGTGTTGAGGCGTTTTACACTGTTTCACAACGATTGCAGCTCGGCATCTGCTGTTTCGCCTTTGTTCACCCATGAACGCCGGTTTTGCGGCAAAGAGGCATCGTCGCAGCGTAACAGTCCGCTCAACACGAAACAATGAGACCAGCTCCTGTTTCGTGGTCCTATCCCTTCGCTTCCGTTCATGTCGACCTTGCGATATGTTGAGAAGCGGCGGCGCGGGGGTTACGCGTTGAAACGTTCAAGAACAGCAGAGACCGATTTCCTGAAGTTGGTTGGAGCATTCTCCATGCACAAGGTTGTTATGTTGATTCTGCTGGTTGTCAGCGGACAGGCCGCTTTTGGTCAGACGGGGCGAGAAAGCTTGTCGCTCGACGAAGCAACAACGTCCAAATGTCTGACGATCCTGCGGCAGGGCATGAAAGGCGATGACTTCTGGCCAGGCATACATGCGGCCGAAGGATTGACGCTGGGAGGTTATGGTTCGGAAGTCGTCGCGTGGCTGACTCCACTGGTGCCCAATGAAACAGACGACCAGAAACGCTGCGGGCTGGCTCGCGAACTCGCTCGTGCCGGACAGCGACAGCATCTGAACACGATGCTGGACATTCTGGCCGGCGACAATTCGTGGGGGCATACTCACGCGGCCGAAAGTCTGTACAAGGTCTACGGCATTGGTGATGGAACTCGTCTGAGAAACGCGTTTCAGACTGCCACTGAAATGAAGCTCAAGCTCATGGCCGCCGGCGCGCTGGCTCGGTGCGGCAACCCGGACATGATGGCCTACCTGCGGCAGATGCTTGAGCATAATGATCCGGAAGTCCTGAAGATTGCCACGTGGCTGCTGGGACGAATTGGTGATGCCGGCGACATTCCTCGCATTCGCGAACAGCTCCGTCGCTGTGAACACGTCCTGCTGAAGGCCTATCTGCATCACTCACTGGCCGCTTTGGGAGATGCGGATGGCCTGCAACAGCTGAAACGGAATCTGCAGCACGAAGATCCGATGGTGCGAACGTACGCCGCAACATTTGCGGGCGACGCGTGGGCCACCGATGCGAAAGATCTGTTGGTCGCGATGCTGAACGATGTGCATCCGGATGCTGCCATCAGAGCCGCTCAGTCGCTGCTGCAGATGTCTCGCCCGGCAGCTCCTTCCCGCGCGGAAGATATCTCGGTGGTGGTGTATCCATCGACAGCCGCCAATCCGCGATACACCGAAGGTTCAGTGCTGCCGTTGATGGATGGTTCGCTGCTGTTTGCCGTCACGGAATTCAGCGGCAATGGCAGCGACTTTGCAAGTGCTCAGATTATTGCTCGCCAGTCCGGTGACGAAGGTCGCACGTGGAGCGATTCGCGTGTCCTTCAGAAGAATACCGGCGGCATGAACTGCATGAGTGTCACGCTGCGACGACTGGCCGACGGACGAGTCGCCTTGTTCTATCTGCAGAAGAACAGTACCACCGATCTGGATCTGTACGTGAGATTCTCCACGGATGAAGCGGCGACGTTTGGTGATGCCATCCTGGTAACCAATCAACCGGGCTATCACGTGGTGAACAATGATCGCATCGCTCAGCTGAAGAACGGTCGCCTGCTGGCTCCGGCCGCTTCAACTCCCGATGTGGAAGCGTCGAAGGATTATCCCGAACATGGACATTTTGTGTCGCACTGTTTTCTTTCTGACGATGGCGGAACCACCTGGCGATTGGGGAAAGGGCACGTGGATGCCGACCGGCGCGGAGCCATGGAACCCGAAGTTCTGGAACTGAACGACGGCCGAGTACTGATGTTGATTCGCAATCAGCTGGGCTACATCGGCAGGAGCTATTCCAGCGATCAGGGCGAAACGTGGAGTCCCATGGAATCGCTGGGCCTGCAGGCTCCGGAAGCGCCTTCAACGGTTCGTCGAGTTCCTTCGACCGGTGACCTGATGCTGGTCTGGAACGACACCTATGATGCGAAGACTCGCAGCGGCGGAGCGAGAACTCCACTGTCCGTGGCCGTCAGTCGTGATGACGGGCAGACGTGGTCAAAAGTCGGCGATCTGGAAACCAATCCGAAGGCCACCTATTCGTACACCAGTCTGACCTTCAACGGCGATCGCATTCTCATGAGCTACTGGGACACCAGCGTTGGAGCCGGTCGTTTCTCCTGCCGATTCCGTTCACTGCCCGTGAGCTGGCTCTATGCTTCGTCGCCGGTTTCTTCCCGCAATTAACTGGACAGCGCCAGGATGTCTTTTGGAGTGCGGCGACTTGTCGCCGCTTTGGCCTTGAGTCAGCACTTCGAGTTTCCGCGAATGACAGGTCAGAATTGATTCGAAGAAGAATTCGTAAGGATTCTGAATCGTTCGGAATTCTTATGGATTCCGCTACAGAGCTGGCACGGAATTCTTAGCGATTCCGCAGCAGGCCTATGGACCTTCGCTCCCGCCGATCTCATGATTCAACGAAGAATCGGTGCCTTTTGAGTTGTCGTAGATGCCTCTGGAAAATCAAAAGCGTGTTACGGCGATCATCGTTCGGAAAAGACCAAAGCGGCGACAAGTCGCAGCACTCCAGAGTGACGCTGTCATGTTAAAGGGGCGTGAAAGCGTCTACGAACCGGTCCGCAGGGCTCGGCTGTAGGCCTGATGCATGGCTCGGTGAGTGGCTTCGCCGTCCAGACGGACTTCCAGAGTCTGCCTGGCTTCTGTGAAGACGTCTTTCAGGTGGTCGATTCGCTGCAGAAAATCCTGCAACCGCTCTTCCTGTCGACGAAGTTCTGCTTCCAGTTGAGGGGAACGTTTCAGCCCCTGTTCGTGAAACATCTGTACGACATTCCGGATCTG
>JAGQPY010000571.1 GCA_020426485.1 Planctomycetaceae bacterium | reverse complement strand
TTCGACAGCTGCTGCAGACTCTGGTGGACGTTGGTCTGGACTACATGCAGCTGGGACAACCGTCGCCCACGCTGTCCGGCGGTGAAGCTCAGCGTATTAAACTGTCACGAGAACTTGGCAAACGTTCCACGGGACGCACGCTGTATCTGCTGGATGAGCCCACAACCGGACTGCACTTTGCCGACGTGCACAAGCTGCTGGATGTGCTGCACAGCCTTGTAGATCTTGGCAACACGGTCATTGTTGTGGAACACAATCTGGACGTCATCAAGACGGCCGACTGGGTGATTGATGTCGGTCCGGAAGGCGGAGCGGGCGGCGGTCAGATCGTCTGCGCGGGGACTCCGGAAATGGTGGCGGAATGTCGCGATTCCTACACCGGAGCGGCGTTGCGAAGCGTGCTTCCGGGAATGAAACCGCTGAAGAAAAAGCAACGGGCTTCCGGAACAGGAACGAAGGCGGATCCGTTTGTGTATTCCCGTCGCATTCAGATCAGTGGAGCGTCGCAGCATAATCTGCAGCATGTGGATCTGGAGGTGCCTCGCGGCGAAATGAGCGTGTTCTGCGGTCCCAGCGGCAGCGGAAAGACGTCGCTGGCCATGGATACTTTGTATGCCGAAGGTCAGCGTCGCTATGTGGAAAGTTTGTCCGCTTACGCGCGCCAGTTTCTGGGGCAGATGCCCAAGCCGCGAGTCGACAGTATTCATGGTCTGAGCCCCGCGATTGCCATCGAACAGAAAACCGTGGGAGCCACCCCCCGATCAACGGTCGGCACCGTGACGGAAATCTACGACTACCTGCGAGTCCTGTATGCTCGACTGGGACAGATTCACTGCCCCGACTGCGGCCGCCCCGCCACCAAACAGACCACCGATGAAATTGTCGATTCCATTCTGCAGATTCCCGGCGCATCTGCTTCCGCAACACGTCGGAAGTCGCGTTCGAAAAAACAAGCACCGGATGCGGCTGCGCCGTCTTCCGAGGCAACCCCTGCATCCCGCCGAATTCTGCTGCTGGCGCCGGTGGTGATAGATCGGCAGACCAGCTACGAAGCGGCGTTCGAACGATTTCGAAAGGACGGGTTTGCTCGCGTTCGTGTCGATGGCATCACCTACAGTCTGGAAAGTCCGCCGGACATTGATCACCGTCGCAGTCACATCGTGGAAGTGGTTGTTGACCGACTGACGATCAATCCCGAATCACGTGGTCGGATGACGGATTCCGTCGAAGTGGCGCTGAATCTGGGGAAGGGTCTGCTGCGAGTTGCCGTGGCGACCGATGACGTAGACGAAGTCGACTGGGACGTTCATTCCTTCAGTCTGCACCTGGCCTGTCTGGAATGTGGTTCGGCCTTTCAGCACCCGACTCCGCAACAGTTCAGCTTCAACAGTCCACTGGGCTGGTGCAGCGCGTGCGAAGGTCTGGGAATGGAATTCGGAGCCAATCAGTCTTTGCTGGTGACCAGTCCCGAACGATCGCTGATGGACGGTGCCATCGCGGCCTGGCCGGATCCGCAACAGAATTCGGCATTTCGCCGCATTCTGGAGGCGATGGGCGACACGTTCGGCATTCCTCTGGATCAGCCATGGTATCTGCTGTCGACGGAACAACAGCGGCTGATTATGTACGGTGATGAAAAGACGTGGGTGGAAGTTGATGGGATGGAATCGGCTTTCCCCGCTGCAACAAATACCGCGGGCGGTCGTCGAAAGAAGTCTGAGTCTCGCAACGATCAAGGCGTTTACGGAAAATTCCGCTTTCGCTATCGAGGCCTCTATCCCACCATTGAACTGGCCGGGCGGCTGTCGTATTCCCATCGCCGATCACTGATGGAAATGGCGGGCGAAAAAGACTGCAGCTGCTGCGGGGGAACTCGCCTTCAACCGCTGACGGCTCACGTGCAGCTGAAGTCCACCACGCTGCCGCAGTTGTGTCGCATGCCACTGGAAAAGTCGCTGGAGTTTCTGAAGACGCTGCGTTTATCCAAATCCGATCGTCAGATTGCGGGGGATCTGCTGAGCGAAGCGATTCACCGTATTTCGTTTCTGGTGGATGTCGGACTGAACTATTTGACTCTGGACCGATCCATGCCAACTCTGTCCGGCGGCGAATCGCAGCGCATTCGTCTGGCTGGACAGGTCGGCCGTTCACTGACAGGCGTTCTGTATGTCCTGGACGAACCCACCATCGGTCTGCATCCGCGCGACAATGGACGACTGCTGGCGGCGTTGAAACGGCTTCGTGATTTAGGGAACACCGTGCTGCTGGTGGAACACGATCGCGAAGTCCTGGAGGCGGCGGATCATCTGTACGACTTCGGACCGGGAGCCGGACGTCTGGGCGGCAACGTGGTGGCTCAGGGAACGCCGAATCAACTGGCCAAAGCCGACAAGATGTCGTTGACCGGTGGATATCTGAGCGGTCGGCTGGGCATTCCCGTTCCCGAACAACGGCGGATGTCCGGCATCGGCAGTGAAGAGAATTCGAAGCAGCCGTTTTTGTCTCTGCTGGGAGCCAGCCAGAACAACCTGCGACACGTGGACCTGAACATTCCGCTGGGAACGCTGACGTGTATCACCGGAGTCAGCGGCAGTGGCAAAAGTTCATTGGTGATGAACACGCTGGCCCGTGCTGTGGCACGTCGACTGAATCTGTCATCGGAAGCTCCGGGACCGTATCGTGAGCTGTTGGGGATTCAGCATCTGTCCAAAATCGTGATCGTCGATCAGAACCCGATCGGCAACACTCCGGCATCCAATCCGGCGACATATACCGGCGTGTTCGAACATATTCGCGAACTGTTTGCTAGCATGCCGGAAGCCAAAGTGCGAGGCTACACGGCGGGACGCTTCAGCTTTAATAAAGCCGGCGGGCGCTGTGAAGACTGCGAAGGCATGGGCCAGCAGAAGATTGAAATGCACTTCCTTCCCGATGTATGGGTCGAATGCACCACCTGTCGTGGCAAGCGCTACAACATGGAAACGCTGAACGTGAAGTTCAACGGTTTCAACATTGCCGAAGTCCTGGACATGCCCATCGAACGCGCGCTGGAGATCTTTGCCAATGTGCCGAAGATCCGCGCGCCGCTGGGAACTCTGAACGCGATCGGACTGGGGTATCTGACGCTGGGGCAGTCGGCCCCCACACTGTCCGGCGGGGAAGCTCAGCGAATCAAACTGGCTGCCGAACTGGCCAAACCCAACAAGGGCAAAACGCTGTACCTGCTGGACGAACCCACCACGGGACTTCACTTCGACG
>JAGQPY010000570.1 GCA_020426485.1 Planctomycetaceae bacterium | reverse complement strand
CGAACACGGTCCAGGTGACGCCCCTGAATTTCGATGGCGTTCTCCTGCAGTGATCCGCCCGCGCCGCATTTGGATTTGAGACGAACCAGCAGGTCCGGAAGATCAGCCGCATCCAGATCGCGAATGACGGTCACCCACTTCCCCATTTTTCGTTTCTCCACTGCCAACCGCGCGGTCTGTTTCTCCGGCGCAATCCGGACAATCGTTTCGGGTTCCGGCGGAGGACACGTACATTCGTCTTCGGGGCGATCACATCGGTCGCAGTGTGGCGGACGGTCGAACTTCGTTCCGGCGAAAAGGCGGCTCATGAATCCAGATCCGGGATCACAACAAACAGGTCTCGTGCAGGTCGATTGGTCCTGCAGCCGGGGAAACATAATGCACAAGACCGGGATGTTGCGAGTCCAGACGACCGTCTTCATGCTGCAACTTCGAGGTCGGATTTGATTGTTCTTCCGAACGTGATCAGACTTATTGGGGGCGAGACTGTCCCGTAACGCCAAAGAGCTGCTGTCACGGTCGCAGTCCTGCACGAAAGTGCTTCGACAACCGCCGCTTTGGTTCGACGACACGATCATTCACGATCGCGTCCGGAGTTGATGGCAACGTTGTGAAGGAACTTTCTGACGGAGAAGACACTGGTGGCAGAAGTCGTGAGCTTCTGTGATCGCCACCATGTTGACCGAATTCTCACGAATTCGGCTGCAGAAATGCTGAACAGCGTTCGGCTGATGGGCAGAAACCTGGGCCGTTCGGTCGTCGCGGTACTGGCCGGGTTCTGCAACCCTTGCCTTGTTTGTCATCCGGCTGACGTTATGTAACCATCCGCAATCGCGCGGGCGTGATGTACCTTGTTTCTCTCAGGCAGGTCACAAGCCGGTCCTCCAATCCGCGTTCGTCGCACGATACGCATCGCCCGCAGCAAATGCGAACGATGTGCCTGTGGTGTGAAGCATTCGTTGCCGTTGTTCTGTTGAACAGTTTTTTCGGAGAAATCATGTTGCACCTTTCCAGACTTCGATTGCTGACGGTGATCCTGTCACTCTGCGGACCCGTGTCGAACGGCTTTGCCGCACGTCCTAACTTCCTGTTCATCATTGTGGACGATCAGTCGCCCTTCGATCTGAAGGTTTACGATCCAAAGTCACAGCTTGACACCCCTGTCATCAACGAACTGGCGGCCGGAGGAATCACGCTGGATGCGGCCCACCACATGGGCGCGTTCGTCGGGGCCGTGTGTACTCCATCGCGGCACATGGTGATGTGTGGTCGAACGTTGTGGCACCTTCCGATTGCTCCGGACGCATTGGCGAAAGGGCGATGTCCGGAACATCTGGAAGAACAGACTCTGGCGGCTGTCTTCAATCGCAACGGCTACGACACCATGAGAACCTGCAAGAACGGAAACAGCTACGAAGCCGCCAACAAGCAGTTCACCGTTCGGCAAGACGCAACCAAACGGGGAGGCACGGCTGAATCCGGAAGTGCGTGGCACGCCGAACAGGTTCTGAATTATCTGAACGAACGAGAGCAGGCTCAGGACGAAGATCCGTTCTTCATCTACTACGGATTCTCTCATCCCCACGACACGCGGGACGGAACACCGGAGCTTCTCAGGAAATATGGAGCCACCAATCACGCAGACCGCGACACGCTTCCGCCAACGAATCCGGCTCAGCCCCCGCTGCCCATCAACTGGCTGCCGAAACATCCGTTTTTCCATGGCCAGCCGAATCTTCGTGACGAAGTTGCGGTCAGCGGCGTCTGGGAGCGACGCGATGAGCGAACCATTCGCAATGAAGTTGGTCGCCAGTTTGCCTGCAGCGAAAACATCGACATTCAGATTGGTCGAGTTCTGAAGAAGCTGTCCGACATGGGAGAACTCGACAACACCTACATCTTCTACACCTCTGACCATGGGATGGCCATTGGCCGTCATGGTCTGCAGGGGAAACAGAATCTGTACGAACACACCTGGCGAGTTCCCATGATTGTGAAAGGGCCCGGCATTGCCGCCGGAACTCGAGCCCCGGGGAACATCTATCTGCTGGACGTTCTGAGCACCGTTTGCGATCTGGCGGGCATTGAAGCTCCGAAATCAAGCGAGGGTATCAGCTTCCGACCGGTGCTCGAAGGTGCGAAGCGAACAGTTCGCGACGTCCTTTACGGAGCCTACTGCGGCGGAACAAAACCGGGAATGCGTTGCGTAAAACAGGGCGACTGGAAGCTGATACAATACGACGTCATGGACGGTGACGTTCGCGAAACTCAGCTGTTCAATCTGGCCGACAACGCCAATGAATTCCTTGATCAGCATCACGCGGCCGACGTCACAGCGCTGACGGGGGCCGAGCCGTCAGCTCAGCAGCGAAACCTGGCCGACGATCCGGCTCACGCAGTAAAGCTGAAGGAGATGCAGGCATTGCTGTTGTCAGAAATGCGGCGTCTGGATGATCCGTATCGTCTCTGGAATCAGCCGGATGATGGTCTCACGGCCCCTGTCCCTCCGCCGCGAAAGAACAAACGCCGGGAAGCTGCGAAATAGACATCTGATTCCCGGAGACACGTTCAAGTCGATTCAACTTTTTCGGAACAATTGGGCTGGAGACGTTCAGTGATAATTCGATCGATGGTTTCAGCGGCACTGGCTGTTTTGTGGCTGTTTGGTGGCGTGAACGCTGTCAGCGCGACGGAGACGAAGGATCGTCCGAATATCGTGGTGATTCTGGTCGATGACATGGGGTTTTCGGACATTGGCTGTTACGGCAGCGAAATCCCGACGCCGCACCTGGATGCTCTGGCGGCCAATGGAATTCGCTTCAGCCAGTTCTACAACACAGGCCGGTGTTGTCCGACTCGTGCCACATTGCTGACCGGTGTTTATGCTCATCAGGCCGGCATCGGACACATGAACGATGACTATGGAGTCCCCGGTTATCAGGGTTACCTGAACGACAGCGTGGTCACGTTTGGCGATGTGGCTCGCAGCGCCGGCTACTTCACGGCTGCGACCGGCAAATGGCATGTGGGTGCTCGTAATCCGCGAATGCGTCCCCTGGCACGAGGCTTCGATCGCTTCTTTGGAGTTCCTGAAGGTGGCGGGTTTTACTTTCAGGTCAAAGAAGGTCGCACCATTCGACTGAACGAAGAACTCTACGCGTCCATTGACAAACCATTACCGGACGACTGGTATTCCACCGACGCGTGGACCGAATACAGCCTGAAGTTCATTGAAGAAGCGGCGGAAGCAAAGAAGCCGTTCCTGTTGTATCTGG
>JAGQPY010000056.1 GCA_020426485.1 Planctomycetaceae bacterium | reverse complement strand
TCCGACACGCGGATATTCAGACCAAACTGTTCGAAGGTTTTCTCCAGCGTTGCCGCGGCAACTCGAGCTTTCTTGGCCAGTTCTTCGTAGGGAAAATCCTCGGGATCTTCGAGCAATTCAAGATCCGGAAGGTCATAGTGCCGTTCAGAATTGCCGTCCTCTTCCTCCGGACGATGAACGCTCAGCGTCACCGGAGGATTGATGCGAATATCTCGAACGTCTGATTCGTCCGCGGGTGCCGCTTCTTCTTCGGAAACATCCTGAACCGCGGTTTCCGGTCGCACCATGCGAATGGCGATTTCTCGATCATCCGTGGTTTCGGCACTGCCTCCTTCTTTCACTGCAGAAGCTGCCGGTTTTTGTCGAGCCGCCAGCAGGGCAGAACCGGTCCCGTTGATCAGATTCCATGGCAGCAGAACCGCTTTCACACCGGGGCCGGAAACCGACCACAGTGGTGACAGCATCCAACCAGACAGCAACCCGCAGGTGACCAGAATCACAACACCCGCCGGAGAAAATGCAGTTCTTAACGCGGTCCCCGTCCACGCGCCGATGACTCCGCCACTGCCGTACATCGAACCGGATGCCAGGCTCGGCACCGCCAGATGCAGCGCCGCGCAGCTGGACGTGATGAGCAGCAGGGTGCCGCTCAGAGTCAGCCACGAACGTTTGGCTCCGTCGCGAGAAAACAGACTGACGTCCCAGGCAATCATGGCCGCCATCAGCATCCAGACGCCGACACCCAGAATCTGCCGCCCATAGAATGCGATCGCCGCCCCGGTGCTGCCGCAAATGTTGACCGGCGTCTTTCGAACCGGGAATACCAGGTCCGACGGCGGATCGGACGGATCGTAACTCAGAAAACTCAGACCGACGAAGACAACCAGGGCCATCAGCCCCAGCGCCAGTACGTCGTTTCGAAATCGTTCGTAGTCGAACATGTCTGAGTAACTTTGGAAGAGGAAGCGTCGCGAGAAGGCAGTCAACCGCCATCAGTGCGCGCTGATGTGGTCTTGCGACTTTGAAGGCCGAGCGAAGGTAAACGAGGAGATGACGTTGATGGATTGATCTGCACGTTCGAGTGCTGTTCAAAGACTATCACTCCGGCATGAGGCGGCCATGGCTATTTTTCTGTCGCCGCTCCAAAGCCGCGGCCACCGCAACATTCCTGTCAGATGTTCAGATCAGCGAAGATCCCCACGCGCAGGGCGTGTAGCGGTTGTGCAGACGAATCGGGGATCCGTGAGGCTGTTTCAGCGATCTGCCTGCGCAGTTGGTGACCACATCTTGACGAACTCTGATTAGTGCGGAAGCAGATTTGCCAACGTCGCACTGTGATTAACGGTCAGCGAAAGTTGTCCGCGTTTGTCGATCATTCTTTGTCTGACGATTCTGCCTGAGTCCGGCGGGCGATGTGATGACCGAAACCGTGATCAGTCTTCGTCCTGTTCGCCGAATGGAAGAGTCGGCTGAAACGGATTGGCGAGTCCGTCTTTAAAGTGCCGGCGGCAGACGGAAACATAGCTTTCGTTGCCGCCAACCTTAATCTGATCGCCTCCGCGCAGAACACGTCCGTCGGAATCGATCCGCAGCACCATGGTTGCTTTGCGTCCGCAATGGCAGATCGTTTTCACTTCGGTGATCACGTCTGCCCATGCCAGCAGATATTGACTGCCTTCAAACAGGTTTCCCTGAAAGTCTGTCCGCAGGCCGTATGCCAGAACCGGGATCTTCAGTTCATCCGCCACATCGCCCAGTTCATGCACCTGCCGTCGGCTGAGAAACTGAGCTTCATCAACGAAAACGCAGGCCACAGCAGAAAGCTGATGTTCGTGCCGACAGATCTCCAGCAGGCTGTCATTCTGCTCGAACGCGATCGCATCTGCCTTCAGCCCGATGCGCGAACCAATGACGCCCGCTCCACAGCGAGTATCCAGATCCGGCGTCAGCAACAGCGGCCGCAGACCTCGTTCACGATAGTTGTAGGCCGCCTGCAGCAGGTTGGTGGATTTCCCCGCATTCATCGCGGAGTAATAAAAATAAAGCTTCGCCATTTTCGTCCGTTGAAATCTGTCATCCGCTGTTATCAGCGGTTCTTCTGTCGGCTGTCAGAGTGTCCGTCAGTCGCGGTTTTGTCCCTGAAGCGTGACAATCAGTCGGCGACGGCCGCCATAATTGCGGTGCTCACACAGATAGATTCCCTGCCATGTTCCGGTCAGAAGTCGGCCGTTGCCCACCGGAATCGACAGCGATGTGTCCGTCAGCGCTGACTTGATGTGAGCAGGCATGTCGTCGGAACCTTCGCACGTGTGAACATACGGCCAGGATTCCGGCACCAGCCGATTCAAGGCCATGTTCATGTCCACTAAAACGTCCGGATCCGCGTTTTCGTTCAGCATCAGCGATGCCGATGTATGCCGAATGAACACATGCAGCAGTCCCACCACCACATCACTGACTTCCGGAATCTCATTCAGGATCAGCGACGTCACCAAATGGCAGCCTCGCCGAAATTCCGGCAATATCACTTCTCGCTGTAACCACATCAGAAATTCAAACCCTGCATACAGTCGGTCAAAGATCGATTACAGCCGGACCTTCCCAGCATCCAACGCATCATGGCTTCAATAGTTCCTTCACGAAGGCGGTCGCTTCCCGCGTCACCTGCGGTCCGGCACCGGCGACACCGTGATTGCCGCCGTCAATCACCACCACCTGACTGCGAACTCCCGCCTGCTTCAAAGCTGCATCCATGCGCTGAGCATGTTCCATTGGCACGATGTCATCTTTGTTACCGTGAACCTGCATCACAGGTGGATCGTCGGAGCTGACAAAACTAATGGGTGACACATCGACCGCCTTCGCTTTGTCGATCTGATCAGCCGGAGTCTCTGGTTTGTAACCAATCAGCTGCCGATACGCCGGATGTCGATGCTCCAGCTCGCTCAAAAGTGACCAGTCCGTTGGGCCGGCAAAACTAACCGCGCAGCGGACTCGTGATGAAAAGCGTTCCACCGGGTCCTGTGATTCGGGAGCCGCAGCATCGTCCTTCACGGCCACGTACAAAGACAGATGACCTCCAGCCGAACCACCGGTCACGCCAATTCGATCCGGATTAATTTTCCATTCGGTGGCATGACTGCGAACGAACTGAATGGCTCGCAGGCAGTCGTTGACCTGAGCCGGATGCACGGCAACATCGGTGAATCGATATTCCACGGATACCACAGAAAGCCAACCTTCCCGAATGGCCTGCAGCAGCCACTGAGGCACACTGTTCTTTGAACCAGCACGCCAGCCGCCTCCATGAATGTACACCATTGCCGCGACCGGTGAATCCGTGTCGGCCAGATACACATCAACCACCTGCGATGGATGATCGTTGTCATAAGGCAGATCTTTGATGGCAGGATTCAACCGATTTGCCTGAGCCCAGACGTCTGTGCCTGACAGCGCGATCAGCAGAAGCAAAAACCTGCCAGTGGCCAGGGGACTTTGTTTGTTGGTCATCTGAAAAACTCTTCCGATGAAAATGGAAGCAGGAGATGGTCGTTCCGCCACGTGATTTTTCTGAAACGCGGTCGCCATCGTCTCACAGGTCGCAGTGCAAATTGTTCTGCAAAAGACTCCAATGCCGTTTGCTCGACCCAAAGTCGGGCGACCGCTTCCCGCATCCGGAGGCAGATGATTGTTCCCGAAATTGCACTACTTATGATTCGGCTGCAGTTCGCAAAAACCGCGTCGCACCGCGTTTCGAATTCTCAACCGGAAGCGTAACATTCCTGCGGAATCTGGCAACGATCGAAGCCAGACCGTTTCTCGCCGTGCCCATCTTCCTTTCGCCCATTGCTGCGAGCTTAATTGAATCGACGCCGGAAGTGATAGAAGTGTCACAAATGTCGAAGGCACTGAGTGAGTGCTGATCCCATCAGTGCCACATTCGCGCGACGGGAGATCGGTCAGATTTCTGAAGCATTCTGTCGCGGGTTCGAAAAACAAAGTTGCAGGTGATCAATATGTCGAAGATCGATAAAAGAACCGGTCGTGTGAACCTGACAACACGATTGACTCGGATTTGGCTTCTGACATCGGCCATGATCGTGTTCGGAGCGGAATCGGCTGAATGCTCTGCCGATGCGACTGACAAACCCAACTTCATCGTGATCTTCTGCGATAATCTGGGTTACGGTGACATCGAACCATTTGGATCAACTGTCCATCGAACACCACACCTGACGCGAATGGCGGCCGAAGGGCGACGATTTACTCATTTCTGCGTCACTTCCGGCGTCTGCACTCCATCACGGTCATCGATCATGACCGGATGTTATTCTCAGCGAGTCGGCATGCACGACAATCCTCGCGACGGGCAGGTTCTGAGACCGGTGTCGCCCTATGGCCTGCATCCGGACGAAATCACCATTGCGGAAGTGTTGAAACAGCGCGGGTATCGGACGGGGATTTTTGGCAAATGGCATCTGGGAGATCAGCCGGAGTTTCTGCCCACGAAGCAGGGGTTCGACACGTTCTTCGGAATTCCCTACAGCGACGACATGACGCGTGCCGTTGGACAGCGACTGGGCGATCGTTATCAGGGAAGCAACTGGCCGGAATTGCCTTTGATGATCAACGACGACGCGGTCGAAGCACCGGTCGATCGCAACGAACTCACTCGCCGCTGCACCGAACAGGTCGTCGACTTCATCCGAACAAACCGCGATCAACCGTTCTTCGTGTATTTTCCTCAACCCATGCCCGGTAGCACGTCTGCACCATTTGCCAGCGAAGGGTTCCGCGGCAAAAGCCGTAACGGCCCGTGGGGCGATGCCATCGAAGAAATTGACTGGTCCACCGGTGAGATCCTGGAGGCTTTGCGAAAACTTCAGCTCGATAAAAAAACGCTGGTGGTCTGGCTTTCGGACAATGGGGCTCCCACAACTGGTAAGGCTGACGACGTTTCGCGAGGCACCAATCAGCCGTTGTTTGGTCGAGGCTACACGACAGCCGAAGGCGCGTTTCGATCACCGACACTGATGTGGTGGCCGGAACATGTTCCTGCAAACTCCACCTGCGAAGAACTGGCCACAACGATGGACCTGCTGCCGACTTTCGCAAGTCTGGCGGGAACACCCATTGATCACAAAGTGGATGGTTACGACATCCGGCCGCTGATGCTGGGAACGGCTGAAGCCCGTTCCCCCTATCCGGCCTTCTTCTACTACCATCGGTCTCAATTGCAGGCCGTTCGGAGCGGACCGTGGAAGCTGTTTGTTCCGCTGGAGGAATTCGAACGACATCCACACTTCCGGAAGGGAAAGAGCGACCAGCCGCTGCTGTTCAACGTGGTGGACGACATCGACTGCTCCGAAAACGTCGCCGACCAACACCCGGAAATCGTGCAGCGTTTGTCGAAACTCGCCGATGGTGCTCGCGCGGATCTGGGAGATCTCCATCATCCCGGAAACGGGCAACGTCCGACCGGACGCATTTCCCGCGATCCTGTCCCTGTTGTGGTGCGATAGCAACGATTAACGAACTCGGTCGAGCTGTCGTGTCTGAATCGTGGTGATGGCTGCGTGACTGGATCTGCCGCATCAGAGAAATCCAGCGTCGGACAGACACTGCGCTTCCCGTTGCCGACAGTTATCGCGACACTACGGCCCCTCAGTCCGGCAGCGTTCCTGCCATGATTGTCGCCAGAATGTAATTGACAGAATCAATGACCACTGAACTTCCCAAAACGTACGAACCAACCGCCGCTCAGTCACGCTGGATTCAGCACTGGGAATCCAACGGTTACTGCAACGCCGATCCAAAGCCGGATCGTGAGCCGCATACCATCATGATTCCGCTGCCCAACGTGACCGGTGCTCTGCACATGGGGCACTGTCTGAACGGAACCGTGCAGGACCTGCTGACTCGCTGGCGCCGTATGCAGGGTCGCGAAGCTCTGTGGATGCCCGGCACCGACCACGCCGGCATCGCCACTCAGGCTGTCGTCGAACGACGCATGTTCGAAGAAGAAGGTCTGACTCGCCACGACATCGGCCGAGATGCTCTGGTCGACCGTATCTGGAAATGGAAAGACCAGTACGAAAAACGCATCCTGAATCAGCTCAAACAAATCGGGGCCAGTTGCGACTGGCGGCGAGTCCGCTTCACTCTGGATGACGTCTGCAGCAAAGCGGTTCGGCGCACGTTCTTCAAGATGTTCTGCGACGGCAAGATCTTTCGCGGCAAACGTCTGGTCAACTGGGACACTCACCTGCAGACGGCCGTTGCCGACGACGAAGTCTATACCGAAGACATCGACGGCCACTTCTGGACGTTCAACTATCCGGTCGTTGACGATGCCGGAAAGCCCACCGGCCAGGTGATTCGCTATTCGACAACTCGCCCGGAAACCATGCTGGGTGATACCGCCGTCTGCGTGCATCCCACTGACGAACGCTACGCCGATCTTGTCGGAAAGAACGTGCAGATTCCGGTCAACGGTCGCTTGATCCCGATCATCGCCGACGCGCTGCTGGCGGATAAGGAGTTGGGCACGGGAGCCGTCAAGGTCACGCCGGCTCACGACCCCAACGACTACGCCTGCGGTCTGCGCAATGATCTGCCCATGATTAACATCATGAATCCGGACGGCACGATCAACGACGAAGGCGGTGAATTCGCGGGACTGGATCGCTACGAAGCTCGCAAAGCCATCGTGGCAAAGATGGAAGAACTCGGTCACTTCGACGGCGTCGAAGATCGTAAGATCCCCATGAAGTACAGCGACCGCAGCAAGACTCCCATTGAACCGTTCCTCAGCGATCAATGGTTCGTGAAAATGGACGAACTGGCTCAGTCCGCCATGGATGCCGTCGACGACGGCCGAGTCCGCATTTTCCCGCAACGCTACGCCAAAACCTACATGGACTGGTTGGGCGAAAAGCGTGACTGGTGCATCAGCAGGCAATTGTGGTGGGGACACCGGATTCCGATTTGGTCGAAACCTGCAACCAACGAACAGATTTCCGCTCACGGAAACGGAAGCCTGTTTGAACTTTCAGAATTTGGAAACACCTCTCAAATTGCCGCTGTTGTGGCTGACGGAGTCATGCCAGGCGACAAGATCATACTGGTCTGCGTTGCCGACGGTTGCCCTGAAATCGAGGCCAATCTTGAAGCCGCCGGTTTCCAACAGGACCCGGACGTTCTCGACACTTGGTTCAGTTCCGCCCTGTGGCCGCACGCCACGCTCGGCTGGCCGGATTCGGACCATAACCCGCCACTGGCCGACGATTCTGAAAACCGAACACTGAAAACTGAAAACTCCCGGAACGAAGTTCTGGATTTCTTCTACCCCGGTTCGGTCCTGGTCACTTCCCGCGACATCATCACGCTGTGGGTGGCTCGGATGGTGTTGACGGGTCTGTACAACATGGGCGACGTGCCGTTTAAGCATGTCTACATTCACCCCAAGATTCTGGATGGCTTCGGGCAAACCATGTCCAAGTCAAAAGGCAATGGTGTCGACCCGCTGGAACTGATCAGCAAGTATGGCACCGATGCCGTGCGTTTCACCATTGCGTCACTGTGCGGCGAAACTCAGGACGTGCGGCTGCCGATTGGCTATGAATGTCCGCACTGCGAAACCATCGTGGAACCCAAACAGTACAAAATGGGAGCACAAACGGTTGTCGTTCCGCAGACGCTGCAGGGTGAGTTTCCGTTTCCGAAAGACGCTCCCAAGCCAACGCTCAAGTGCCCGAAGTGCAAAAAAGAAAGCCAGTTTTCCACACCGCTGTACGATCCCGATGCAGACGCCACAGTGGCTCGCATTGTCAGCGAACGCTTTGACTACGGCCGCAATTTCTGCAACAAATTGTGGAACGCCTGCCGTTTTGCCTTCATGAACCTGGAAGGCTACACGCCGGGTGACATCGATACCGCCGCTCTGCAGATGGAAGACGAATGGATTCTGTCACGTCTGGCCACCACGGCTCGTGAAGTCACGACTCAACTGGAACGTTACCACTTCGACCAGGCGACTCGCACCATTCGTGATTTTACATGGAACGAATTCTGCGACTGGTATCTGGAAATGATCAAGCCGCGGCTGAAGGACCAGGCCGCTCGTCCTCAGGCTCAGCGAATGCTGGTGTTCGTGACCGACACTCTGCTGCGACTGCTGCACCCGTTCGCACCGTTTATTACGGAAGAACTCTGGCACAAACTGAACGAGCTTGCTCCCCAGCGAGGCTACCCGTCCCCCGTCTCGGTTTCCGAAAGCGTCATGGTGGCCTCGTGGCCGGATCTGAATGACGGTCTGATCAGTGCCGAACTGGAAGCTCGCTTTGAAAAGCTGCAGCAGTTGATTGTTTCTGTTCGCAATATTCGAGCACTTTACAAGATCAGCCCGAGGGAGCCGCTGAAGCTGTTCATGAAGTGTCCACCCGAAATGGCCGCTCAGCTGCAGGCCGTGGCCGATCAGTTTGACAACCTGTCAAAGACCATGCTGGCCGCTGCTGGTCTGGAAGTGAATCGACCAGGAGCCTCCGCCAATATCACGCTGGATGGTGCCGAAGGCTACATTCCTCTGGAAGGCCTGATTGATCTGGCGGCCGAACGAGACCGACTGCAGAAGGAAGTTCAGAAGGTCAGCGGCTTCATTGATGGCAGCCGGAAGAAACTGTCCAACGAAGGATTCGTTAAGAACGCGCCCGCCAACGTGGTCGACGGAATCCGCGAATCGCTGGCCGGTCACGAAGCCAACCTCAGCAACCTGAAACGCATGCTGGACGAACTTTCCTGACAAAAGCGCAGCACAGTGCCGCGAAGAGACTTCCATCGTTCAACCCGATGCCGCAGGCGAGGTTGATCTCAGCCAGGACAGGGCTGGCCTGCGGCATCGGGTTAAGAAATCATTTTCCCTGCCTGAAGTAACTGCCACAACAGCACGATCTGTCTCGAACGTCAGCGTTCTACCAGCCCGACGGTCAACGGAAAACGGACTTCTTCGCGATTCAGTTCCGGAGAGGATTTGGTTTTTTGTCGAACGACGGCCTGAAGAATCAATGGTCGACTGTGGATCTGGTCTGCGACCATCAAAGATCAGGGTGATCAGCACACAAATCGATGGTTCTCTGCAGAAGTTCAGACTGTGCCTCAGATGGAACAACGATTGACGATATGAATGATCCGCTGTTCGTGATTTCCGTAGCCGGCGTCATTGGAGGAATCGTCGGATATCTGTCCGGTTTGTTTGGCGTCGGCGGCGGATTTCTGCTGGTTCCCGTACTGCACGTAGCGCTGGGCATTTCTGTTCCGATTGCCGTGGGATCAACCTCCTGTTACACGCTTGGCCTGGCCACCACGGCGGTTCTGGCTCGCCGACCGTCGACAGGATTCTTCGAACTGCCGTTGATCCTTTCCGGGGGTCTGCTGGTGGGGGTCTGGACCGGAACCAGTCTGCTTCGATACCTTCACCACCTTCCCCATGTTCCGGTCGTAGGAACTTCACTTCCGTTGATCGATTTGCTGGTATTGCTTTGCTACGCGGTCCTGATGTCGGCCATTGCGGTCGCGTCGCTGCTGGACGCACGTCGTACATCGCAATCACCAGTGCGCCGCCGCGGGCTGCTTTCGGCCATTCCAATTCGACCACTGGCCGTGATTCCCGACCTGAGACCCGGCGCTTATTCCATTCCGCTGGTGTCGTGGATGGCTCTGGGAATCGGATTTCTGTCCGGTTTTCTGGGAATGAGCGGCGGACTGATTCTGATTCCTGCGGCCGTATATTTACTGGGCCTGCGCGTGCTGGATGCGGCCACATTGACCATCGTCATTGTGTGGATTGTGTCGTTTCAGTCCACGGCCGTGCATGCAGCGCATGGGCACGTCGATCTGCACCTGGTTTCCGCTTTGCTGATCTGCGGCGCGACGGGAGCACACTGGGGTTCGCGGATGGCATTTCGAGTCCGGGCGAGCACTCTGAAATACGGATTCTTCGGGATGGTCTGTGTGGCACTGGTGATCGTGACCAGTCGTCTGGTTTGGCTGTTCATCCCGGCCACATGACGGTCTGCAGGTCAGGCGGGCGGATTTCTCGCACCGGAACGTCGATCCGGCAGAAGCAGACTGGCGACAATCCCGCCGATGATATTGACGACCAAGGCAAACGGAGCAATCCACTGAAAGCTGATGGGATCAACATCGGGCTGATTCAGAACGACATCAAAGGTGGCGGCATACAGTCTGGCAATGGGACCGGAGAAAGCAATCAGGATCGCGGTCAGCGTTCCCAAAGCCGTGCCGATCAAAACGCCTCTGACACTGGCGAACGGAACGAACAGGGCAAAGAAAAACAGTCCAAAGATCGGCGTTGCCAGCAGATTGGCTGTCTTTGTCGTGACAGCTGTAATGTTTCCGGGGATGGCTCCCATGCCACAGCTGGCAGTCACCACCAGTGCGCCGATTCCAAACGCCAGCCAGCGAGCGATGTTCATTTCGTGGCGTTGGCGTGCCGAATCTTCGCCTGACGGCAGCACTTCCGGCGGAGTGTCTCGGATGAGTGGCAGAAGGTCCGTCACAAACACGGCGGTGATTGAATTCACACCGGAATCAATACTGGACATCGCGGCTGCAAACATTGCGGAAACGACCAGTCCGGAGATGCCGGGGGGAAGGTGATAGGCGATGAAAAGCGGAAAAACACGGTCCGCATTGACCTTGAGATCAAGGTCGTCCGGAAGCAGGTGACGGTTGTGATTGAAGTATCCCAGCAGAGCAAACCCGACAAACGCCAGAGTGACCGTGACCGTGACGGTGACGAGCAATTGTGTTGCCAGGGCGCGACGGGCAGCATTGGCATCCTTCGTCGCCATGAATCGCTGAACGGACGTCTGATCTCCGCCGGCTGTGCAGATATTCCAGACCAGGTAGTTCAGGACAGAACCAACCAGCGTCACTCGAACCGACAGATCCGTGCTGAACAGCGGCTGTGTATCCCATGTGGGGTCCCAGGCGGTTGGAATCCAGCTGAAGCCGCCCAGATTCCACGAAACGGTTCCGATGACCAGCAGGGCTCCCCCGTACAATAAAATGGTCTGCAGCAGATCTGTGATGACGACGGCTCGCAGTCCGCCCATCGACGTATAGATGACAGCGACGACTCCGGTGACCAAAGCGATCAACGGAATCCGATCCTCGCCGACTCCCAGCATGATGGTCATGGCCTTGGCGGTCAGATAGATCAGCAGCGACATCCAGACCAGCCGCAGCGTAATAAACATGATCGCACCCAGAGTTCGGATTTCTCGTCCGAGCTTAATTTCAAGGAGTTCATAGGCGCTGGTGACTCGCTGATTCATGTACACAGGCAGCAGCACAAAGCCGACCACCAGAAACACACCGGGCAGTGCCAGTGCGTTCATCATGTAAACGGGGCCTTTACCGAGTGCTTCGCCCGGCATCGACAGGTAGGAAATCGTGCTCAGCAGTGTTGCAAACAGGGAGACTCCGATCAGGACCGGGTTCATCTGTCCTGTTCCAACGAAGTATTCCTTTGTCGATGTCTGCCGGCGTCCGTAGTACCAGCCGAGAAAGATGGTACTTGCGATGTAGACTGCGATGATGGACCAATCGACCAGCGTCAGGCCCTGTATTTCCAGCGGATTTTCCATGGATGAACGATTCCATTCAGCAGGCAGGCGACAACGTCTGCATGAAATTGTGAATTGCTGTCTGTGTTCCGGAGTATATCACCGACCTGTGTGACGGAAGGACCACGTTTGCCACCGGAAGCGAGGCTCATCGAACGGTTTTGCGTCATCGTGGGTCAGGGAACCGGCGGAGAACCTTAATCGGACGAAGTGTCTGCAAACAACCGGCACAGTTCTTCTGCGGCGACAAAACTGTTTGATTTCAATCGGACAAGTTTTGTGGCGTCATAATCACACAGCAGAATTTCTTCGTCCGGCAGCAGGGACTGCAGTTCTGCCGCATTTGAGCAGACGGATGCGTCATTGCCCTGAATCACGGAGCGATAGTTGTTCAGAACGATACCGGCAATCTTCAATCCACGATGTCGAGCGACTTCAACCGTCAGCAGAGTGTGATTAATGACTCCCAGCCGATTGGCGGCGACAATCAGCAAGGGTGAGGAAAGTGAAGCGGCAAGGTCTGTCAGATCAAAGGTCTCGGTCAGTGGACACATCAGACCTCCCGCACCTTCAATCACCAGATACTCCGCAGCATCTTTCCAGCTTGTGATGCCTGAAACAAGCAGTGACTGATCGATCGACCTGTTCTCTAGTCGCGCTGCCAGATACGGAACCAGCGGAGCTTCAAAGCGCTGAGGGCAGACGGAATCGATCGATGAATCGTAGTAGCCCGCAGCGTGCCCAAGCCGAACGACATCCGTCCAGATCTGACCACCGGATTGGTCGGTCGAGGCGCCGCTGCAGACGGGTTTGTAAGCGCCGCAGCGGTATCCTGCCGCTCGAAGCGTGGCTGCCACAAGGCAGCTGACCCATGTTTTACCGACGTCCGTGTCTGTGCCGGTGACGGTCAGTGTTTTCATCGGGAATTGAAGCTTTGTGAACGGACTTCAGAAGTCAGATGGGATGGAGCGTACCGAGCGCCTCCGCGTCAACGAACTGTACTGGAGAGGCACCGGTCTGGGTTACCGAGAATACGGCTGGCTGATAGAATAAAGCATTCCATGGTGCCGAATCAAACACCGCCTTCATTCCCGGTCGTTCTGCGGCGGGTCGCTGAGACGCTCTCTGAAAAAGGGGGCTCACCCTTTGGAGGGCAGGCGAAGTCCAGCGAAAACAAATATCCGGAGAGGATCAGACCCTTTTTCAGATCCTCGACAGGCCGGGGGGCTGGAGGCACACACTGGTGGCGTCGTTGATGAATCGAGTCGTTGCGCATGTCTGAGTTTAGTGATTCAGCTCACATCTGGCTGCCCGGCGTTTCACTCATGCTGGTGCTGATTCTGTTTTCCGCCTTCTTTTCGGCCAGCGAAACGGCGTTCTTTTTTCTCTCGCGGGATGAGATCCGACGTTTCAGTCAGGGAAAAGGAAGTCAGAAGCTGGTGGCTTCGATGCTGGCGGACCCGGATCGCCTGTTGACTGCCGTTCTGTTCTGGAACCTGCTGATCAACCTTGCCTACTTTTCAGTGGGGATTGTCGTGATGCAACGGCTGACCAATGGAGGCTTCAGTCTGGTGGCCGGGATGTTCGGCGTGCTGAATCTGCTGGGAATCATCATTCTGGGGGAAGTTGTTCCCAAGTCAACGGCCGCCGTGTTTCGCATCGGATTGTCACGCATTGTCAGCTGGCCGCTGGCGGGATTAGTGCGAGTCCTTGATCCGGTGATCCCCTTTCTGGGACAAATTGCTCGAACCATGCGCCGCGCGTTCTGGCCGCACATCGTGCATGAACCCAGTCTGCAGCCGGAAGACCTGGAGAAGGCTATCGACGCCTCCGCTGTCTTTACGTCAGAACTGCTGGAGGTTGAACAGCGGGTTCTGCACAACATTCTGGATTTGAACGAACTGCCTGTCGAAGTCTGCATGCGGCCACGAAATTTCAGTCTGATCGTTCGGTCGGAAGATTCACCGCAGTCACTGACGAAGCTCAATCTGACTCACACGGATTACCTGATGGTGTACGATTCGGATCGAGACCTGTTTACCGCTGCCGTTCCTGTGAACCGACTGACCGGACGGACGATCACGACAAAGACGTTTCAGGAACTTTCAGAACCGGTGATCTATGTGCCCTGGTGTGCCAGTCTTTCCTACGTGCTGGCCGAACTTCGCAATCAGTTTCGCAGCGTCGCGACGGTCGTTCACGAGCACGGAGAAATGGTGGGGACGGTTACCTACGAAGATCTTCTGGATTTTGTCATCAGTGATTCTCCGTCAAGAACCCGCCGCATTCTTCGCCGAGAGCCTCTGATTGAAATCGGAGACAACCGCTATCACGCAGAAGGACTCATGACCCTGAGATTTCTCGCTCGGCATCTGCGAATACCATACGACGCCGATGAAGATGCTCTGACAACTCTGGCGGGCCTGTTTCATGATGAGCTGGAACGAATTCCCGTCGTGGGTGACCGGATCTGCTGGGGCGGCTGGTACTTCACGGCCATTGACGTCACACCGCGAGGTCAGGTTCGCGCGCTTGTGGAACCGGTGGACTACCTGCAGAGCCAGCAGGAGACTCTTTCATGACATTGTCCATGACACTTTTTGCCGCAGCTTTCCTGTTTCTGGCCGGGTTGAGACTGTCTGCGTTCTTCAGCGGTTCTGAAACCGGCTTTTATCGAGTCAGCACTCTACAACTTGCACTGCAGAAACAACGTGGCGAACCCATTGCCACACGACTGTTCTACTTTGCCACGCATCCGGAACGTTTTGTGGCCACCACTCTTGTGGGAAACAATGTGGCCAACTACCTGATCACTCTGGCCGTCGGACTGTTCAGTACTTCGGTCTGGAGTTCATCCAGTGGTGCTGCCGAAGTGGTTTCGACGTTGGCCGTGACGCCTGTTGTGTTTATTTTCGGAGAACTGATTCCGAAAAGTCTGTTTTACAGGTCGCCCATGCGCCTGCTCAGAAGTGGGTCATTGGTGTTCAGCGGTTGCTATGTTTTGTTCCTGCCGATCACCCTGCCCCTGATCTGGATGTCTCGTTTCATCGCGAGGTTCGGGACCGATGAGCGACGACCGCTGGAAATTGTATTCGGTCGAAATCGCTTATACGGCGTGCTGGAAGCAGGTCAGCAGGAAGGAATCCTGACCGGATTGCAGCGGAATCTGGCCGAAAACCTGATGCAGGTGGCCGCTCAACCGGTTGAGCAGTCGATGATTCCCGCGACTGCTGTTCAGGGCCTGGAGGATTCGGTGTCCACAGAAACTCTGTTGAAGCACTCGGAAAGACTTGATGAATCGTACATCCTGCTGGCCGCCAAAGAGCAACCTCGCCAGTGGAGTCATTTTGTCCGCATCGTTGATCTGGTTTCGGGTAGTGCCGCTCCGCGCCTGGTAATGCGTCCGCTGCCTCGATTTCCCGTTCATACGGCTCGTCTGGAAGTTCTGACAATGTTGTTCCGATTAAATGTTCCTTACGGAGTAGTCGTGGAAAACGATCGCGTTGTGGGAGTCATCAGTCGACAGACACTGGTTTCTCAGCTGTTTCGCACCGTGCGACCTTCATCAAACCAGCTGGAGTCACTTCTGGCAGGGATCGGACCGTCATGATCTCGCTGAAGATGTCTGTGAATGCGGGCCCGATGGTGCTGACAGCGGACTCAGACACCAGTGGACGGGTTGTTTTCGACATTCGCAGCCAGCGTTCCTGCCCCGGATCGCTGGGAATCCGAAAACGAAACAAGGTGCCGGAGGCAGAAACGAATCATGGTGAGTGGCTGCGTTATCTCAGCATTCGCTGTTGTCACTCGGGTGTGTGAGACTCGTCGACCAGCGCGGTCTACTGCTGAGCGGACGTTTGAAGGCGGAGAGTTTGTTTGAGCACCGTTTTGAAAACGACTGATTCCCTTCCCGCAATCGATTCATTCAGGATGTGGCAGGACCGATTGCTGATCGTGAGCCTCTGCGCCGAAACGGTTCTGATGGCGGTTACATGGAAGCTGTGGACCGGAGGGAGTGCGTTTCCTGCCGTGCCATTATTGAAGGAGCTGTCCATTGTGCCGATGGTCGTGGATCAGGTTCTGGCGGCGATGATGCTCGGCAGCCTGTTCGGAGCAATCGGTGTTCTGGTGCAGCGGTGGCGACAGGCAACTGGCTTCGGCCGGACATCACCAGATTGGCTGCTGACGGTGTTCGTGTTCTGCGGAACAGCGATGGGAGTTCTGAATCAGCATCGTTTTCAATCGTGGCACTGGCTGACGCTGCTGCTGGTCGCACAATATCTGGTTCTGCCGCCAGCCGAGCGACTTCGCACGTGGCGAATCACAATTGCCACGATCTACTGTTTCGCCGCATTGTCACGACTGAGTCCGGATATGGGCGGAAGCATGTCCCGTGAAATCCTGACGACCATTCTCGCCAAAGGCGGCGCTGGTCACCTGACCAGAAATGCGACTTGGATTTCGGTTGGCTGTGGTCTGATGACGCTGGCAGAATTTCTGACCGGGCTCGGACTCTGCTGGAAACCAACGCGAAGGTTGTCTGTGACGGTGTCCATGTTGATGCACCTGACACTCGTGACAGCCCTGGGACCGTGGGGACTGAACCATCATCATGGGGTTCTCTGCTGGAATCTCTTCTTTTTGGTGGCTGTCCCACTGCTGTTTGTTATGTGTGAGGAACCTGCTGCTCCGATTCATCGGACGCCCTCAGCGAAGTCGCGATGGATTCAGTTCTTTCTTGTGCTGTTTCCATTGAGTGGTCTCTGGGGCGTCGCAGACAACTGGCCGAGCTGGCAGTTGTATTCGCCGCGTCCGGAAGTGTTGAAGCTGTATGTTCACGCAGATGACGTTTCGCGCCTGCCGCCAACGCTTCAGCCTTTCGTGTCTCCTCCGGCGCCGCTGCAGGACTGGTGTGGAGTGCGAATGGACCGATGGTCGCTGAACGAAACGAACGCACCCATCTATCCCGAAGACCGATTTCAACTGGCTGTGGCGGCGTTTGCGACGGGGGCTCTGCCGCAGGATCGCTTTCGGGTAGAGCTGGATATTCCGGATGAGGTGCGTTGGTGGAGACGAAGGAGGCTGGAGGCACAAGGTCTGCAGGCGACCGTTGCCAGCTATCGAAGCAAACTGATTCTGAACGCTGACACAGTCAGAGAGAGCAGCGTGATCAAAGAGCAAATGCGGTGAACTGCCCTGGATTGTCGGCACTTCACCCCTCCCGGCAGTTCCGGCGACGGTCCGGAATGAGGCACCGATCGAGCCACCAGTGAATTGGGCCGACGAGGTACGGATGACAGTCTGATTCTGCCTGCCGGATTCGATTCTCGGCTCGCTGAGCTGCGCATGAAAAAACCGAGCCCGGAATGGACTCGGTTTTAAATTCAAGCGAGGTCGACGGGACTCGAACCCGCGGCCTCCAACGTGACAGGCTGGCGCTCTAACCAACTGAGCTACGACCCCTCGCTTCGACCTCAGAACATTATCAGTCTTTGCTCCGACAATCAAGTTCGCGTGAGGCAAATCTTCGACACTGTGTGAGGAAGTTCTGCACTCTTTTCACCGCCGGAATTCAAAAAGTTCCGGGTTCCGGGTTAATCGAGGACACGGTCTGTCGAGGAAATGTTCGCTTCACCGGAACCTCTTTCTCAAAACTTACGACCGGCGATCGCGGCTGCTGCCACCACGGCCTCGTCCGGAGCGAGGCCGTCGACCTCGTTCGTTGTGATTTTTTCCCGGAGACTTGATTGCGAGACACCGAATGGCTTCTTCCCAGGTCGGGATTCCTTCAAATTCGGAGGCCGTTTCCACAGACGGTTCGGGCTTTCTCCGCCGTCGGCTGCGACTTCCTCCATCCGCTGGTGCGGCTTCTTTGGACGACGTTCGCTCGCGGCGACGGCGAGTCCGTTCCTCGCGCCCGGCTCGCTCGACGGGAGCAGTATCCGGCTTTGGACGACGTGTGGTGGTCGTCTGAGGTTCGGAGTATTCGGATTCAAAGTCAATGTCGTCATCTTCGTCGCCGAAGGTGACCTCGTCGTCGGAAATGTCTTCTTTGGAGGCCGACGGACGTTCCGCAACAGACTCACGGTCACTTCCGCGTCGTCCCCGGCGGCGCCCGCCACGACGTCCTCGAGAACGCCGTCGAGGCTGAGGTTCTTCCTCTTCTGCAATCTCCTCTTCCTCCATGTCCGGCTCATCATCTTCGTCGATCTCGTCATCGACGAACTGAGATTTCTCGAAGTGCTTCTGGCTGGGGACAGGTGTTGAACGGGAGACACTGACAAAGTCTTCAGAATCTTCTTCGAAGAGAATGTCCGAAAGATCGTCGTCATCATCGTCTGAACTCGCAGCAATATGCGTTTCAGACCGGGAATCCGAATCTGATCGTTCCTGTGCGGTGTCCCTCTGGCGTCCACGACGTCCGCGTCCACGACGCCCGCGTCGTCGTTTTCGAGACGGCTGCTCTTCTTCCTCAACGACCTGCGATGAGATAATTTCTACTTCAGCTTCGTCGTCGTCATCGTCATCGTCTTCCGACATTGTTTCGCTGATGGACTCACTTGGCGAAGCTTCGTCGTCCCAGACCCACTCGTCCAGCTGATCCCAGATTTCGTCTTCGGATTTCGCTTCAGTCGGCTCGCTGCGCCGTCCCCTTGATTTTGAAGCCTTCTCTGAACGGGACTTTTCTCCATCCGGTTTTCGCGAAGTTTCCCGTGACTCCGAGGATCGAGCCGCTGGTCGTTCCGCTTCAACTTCGTCCTCCTCGTCACTGTCGAAGACCAGATCGTCATCTTCAAACAGCAGATCGTCATCATCTTCTTCATCGACTTCGTCGTCTTCATCGAAGTCGTCGTCAAACGCAGATTCGTCCGGACGACTACCGGAACGTGAAGCATCGGATGGTGCAGCATTGGAGCGAGACTCTGATGTTGAATGAGCCGTTGCTGCACGGGATCGTTCGGAGGTGGATTCTCTGGACGAAAACGTCACGTCATCGTCGTCATCATCTTCCTCGTCGTCAAACTCGTCGTCGTCCGAATCGTCGTCGTCATCAAACTCATCATCGTCCGAATCATCATCGTCCGAATCATCGTCGGAAAACAGGATGAGGTCGTCGTCCACTTCGTCAGCGTACGCTTCGACATCGTATCGAGGTTCATCACCGTCGTTGGCATCGAAGTCGATATCGTCGTCTGAGTCAGAGGGGCGGGTAGCGTTATCTGTCGAGGCCGACCGGATCCCCAGTAGGTTGTCCAGTGAAGTGGAATCTTCGTAGTCGTCAAAAAGCAGTTCGCTGCCCAGATCTGCGTCCGATTCCTGTCCGGAATTCATGTTGATTCCGAAGATTTTTCGGGCCAGATCTTCCGGCCTTGGGTCCTGATTTTCATCCAATGGTTGTGTCATCTTTGGTTTTCTCTTGCCCAGTCCTGCGGGCGCTGTGAGGACGGTGCGATTTCTGACTTCAGCGAATGTTGTTCTGCCGGGCCGGCACCGCATACCTGTTTGTCTGGCTTCGTTTTTTGCGACGTGTTCCGCTGCGATTCAAATACAACTTTTACGATTTTAAATGTGATTGATTTCTGAGCAATTCCCTCACCAATGGTGTCTGCAATCCGCGTCACCTGAACCCGATTGATTTGTTCGTCGTGGTGGCTCGGAATGCATTGCTCCTGAGAAACCCTTTTGCGTCCACCAGATGGTGAAGACCTGCGCGGCCGTTCGCTCGAACTGCCCGAGCTGCAGAGATTACCAGCTTTTCAGCGTTTTTGCCATCACGATGACGGAATGGCTCGGTCCGAAGTCATCAAATTCCGGTCCCGGTCAAGCTTTTGAATGATGCCGGTGTGATTCGATCGCGGGCGATTGTTTCGGGAGCAGAAATCCTGCCACCGGCGGATTCCGGCACAGCGGTGTCCGGCGGTCTTTGAATCTCGCAGTTGAGAAAAGGCCTGTGTCAGAAGGACCAGGTTGATGCCCGACTTTTCATTCACAGCCTCGCACGAAACCGGGACAATCAATTTTGCCGACAGACATTTCACCCGGTTTCTGCCCGGTTGAGGGATCCAGTCTCGGCTTTGTGACAGGATTCTACGATTCGCAGGGCGGTGTCGTTCCCTGATTACGCGAACGGTAC
>JAGQPY010000569.1 GCA_020426485.1 Planctomycetaceae bacterium | reverse complement strand
TCATCGCCGGAGCGGTGGGCGACGTCGATGGAGTTGGCGTCTCAGTGGAAGGCTGATCCTGAACGACGGGCGCTTCCTTTTTGGGAATGCCGGGCAGATCAACTTGGGGCAGTTCAATATCGCCACAGCCGAAGCTCAGGAGTGTGAAAAAACACAACAGGCGATTCACGGGGCGGCGAACACGTTTGTTCGAGCCAAGGCATCGAGAATCCATGAATGTCTCCCATAAAAATGCGAAAGAAAGGGCCAAAACCTGAATAATTTGAAGAGAACACGGAGCGGAATAGAAGCAAGACTGTCAGCGTCACATCAGAACCCCGTTGGCGTTGTGATTCGGGTGATTCAAGCACCTTGCTGAAATCTCTGAGCTCGCTCCCGGATCGGTAACCTGCTTGCAGCGATCGTGCCGAAGTGCAGGTTGTTTTCGGAGATTGCTCAGTCCGACAGGCCCGGTTTTCTGCGGAACTGTTTCTTTTGTGACTGTGATTTCTTCTCCTTGATGCGTCGCTGCTGAGAGCCTCGGGTCGGTTTTGTCGGGCGGCGTTTGACGGGTGGAGCGACGACTTTCAGGATCAATTCCTTCAGTTTGCTCATGCAGTCAAGAACGTTCTTCGTCTGGTCCCGCGTTTTCTGGCTTTGGATCACCAGAAGTCCGTCGGTCGTCATGCGATTGTGATATTTGGCCAGAAATCGTTCTCGCACCGGATCCGGCAGCGACGGTGTCCGTGCGACATCCCAGTGCATGACCGCCTTGGAATTCACTTTGTTGACGTTCTGGCCGCCCGGCCCGCCACTGCGAGCAAAAGTGAAGGTGAACTCCGACTCCGGAATCTGAATATGGTTGTTGATCTCAAGCATGAAGAAACCAGTCCACCGTTTGAGTCATCGCCTGCTGAAAATCGGTCGTTGGACGATACCCAAGTTCGCGTTCGGCCTTCTCAATGGAAAAGTCCAGGTTCAGTCCCAGAAACTTGATGCGAGCATTGTTGACAAGAGGAGCTTCTTTTCTGCCAAGGAGTTTCCAGATCTTTTCCAGATGCCACGACAGGAACCTGGCGATGTGCAGCGGCACGACTTTTGTCGGTACCGGCAGTCCGGCGGCGGTGCAGATGGTATCGATGAACTCCTTCTTGCTGACGGCTCGCGGGTCTCGGATATTGAACACCTTGCCGATGACATCGTCGCGTTCAATGGCCAGCCAGATCGCCTGACAAAGGTTGCCCACAAAAGTGTTGTTCATGAGTTTATCGTGGTTGCCCAGATAGGCGAACTTATTGGTCCGCAGCTTGTCCAGCAGACGAGGCATCACGGTGCGATCACGAGGTCCGTAGATGAATCCCGGACGCAGAATGACGCCCGGCAGGTTCTGTTCATGAATGTAACGCACGACAAGCTGTTCGGATTCGACCTTTGTCAGCGTGTAGCCATCGATCCCGGTGGTGTTAGGCGGTGTGGTTTCGTCTGTGCCGTAGTGATCGCTTCCCGAATAAACCCCCAGAGAACTGATCTGAATCCATCGCCTCAGGCAGCCGCTGGCCAGTGATGCCCGAAGCAGTTTTTCTGTCCCTCGAACGTTGATTTCACGATATTCTTCCGTCGGTCCCCAGTCGCCGACTTTGGCGGCACAGTGGATAATGATGGAAACATCGCGGCAAAGGTTCGGCGGGATTTCCGTCAGATCACCGTCCACGATTTCGACGCCCTGGCCCCTGAGCAGCTGCGAATCACTTTCCGGCCGGCAGAGTGCTCGAACGTGGTAGCCCTGCTGCCGAGCCTGTTCTGCAATATGACTGCCCACCAGTCCGGTGGCTCCGGTCACCAGAACGACGTCTGAATCTGAAATCTGCACTTGTTTTCCGTGTCTTGAGGATCATTCCGAACGGCGGGTTTCAACGTTCTGAACATCATCCTAGAATTCGCCGCGTTTCTAAAGTCACTTTCTCATCCGGTCGGCCCCGATCGGTTTCTGACGGCCTTTTCATGACGACCAAACCCGACATTCGCGAACTTCTCGACCAGCGCATTCTGATCATCGACGGATCGATGGGCGCGCTGATTATGGCGAACAACCCGACCGAAGAAGAATACCGCGGCGAACGCTTCAAGGATCATCACATCGATGTTCGCAATAGCACCGACCTGCTGGTGCTGACGAAGCCGGATCTGATCTCGGGCATCCATCGGCAGTACCTGGAAGCCGGGGCCGACATCATCGAGACCGATACCTTCAACGCTACGCTGATCGGGTTGAAGGAATTCGAACTGTCCCATTTGACTCGCGAAATCAACCAAACCGGCGTCGAACTGGCTCGCCGTGTGGCGGATGAATTCACCGCGAAAAACCCGAACAAGCCGCGCTACGTGGCGGGTTCGATCGGGCCGACCAATGTGCAGTTGTCGATGAATGCCGACAAACCGGGGACTCGGCCGATCACCTTCGACGACATGGTCGAATCGTATGCTGAACAGATTCGAGGCCTGCTGGACGGCGGAGTCGATCTGCTGCTTCCGGAAACCAGCTTCGATACTCTGAACATGAAGTCGTGTCTGTTTGCGATTTCCAAAGTCTTCGCCGAACGAGGCGTTGAAATCCCCGTGATGATTTCCGGCACCGTTTTCGCTGGCGGAGTGACTTTGCTCGGTCAGCACGTCGAAGCCTTTTATGCCGCAACCGAACACTTTCCGTCGATGAGCGTCGGCTTCAACTGCGCGCTCGGTCCGACTCAGATGAAGCCTTATCTGCAGACACTTTCTGATCGAGCAACCAGATATGTGTCCTGCTATCCGAATGCCGGTATGCCGGACGGAATGGGTGGCTTCGACAGCACAGCCGACGAGTTTGCCGGCGTCGTTCACGATCTGGCGAAGTCGGGGCTGATCAACGTCGTCGGCGGCTGTTGCGGGACGACTCCTGATTACATCCGTGCGGTTTCAAAAGCCGTGGAAGGCATCAAGCCTCGCAAAGTGCCGCAGGGCAATGGCTGGTCCACGTATTCCGGATTCGATTTCCTGGAGCTGCGACCGGAATCGAACTTCCTGAACGTCGGCGAACGCACCAACGTCACCGGTTCGCGCCGGTTTGCTCGACTCATTCGCGAAGAGAAGTACGACGAAGCCATTGAAGTCGCGCGAGCTCAGGTGGAAGGCGGGGCTCAGGTCGTCGACGTCAACATGGACGAAGGACTCCTGGACGGGCCTCGCTGCATGGAAAAATACCTGTGGCTGCTGCACGACGAAAATATCCGCGTGCCCATTATGATCGACAGCAGCGACTGGAACGTC
>JAGQPY010000568.1 GCA_020426485.1 Planctomycetaceae bacterium | reverse complement strand
GGCGTTGAGCACCATCACTGGTGGTACCGATCGCTGCGTCATCTGACCCGGGCTTCCATTCAGAAACACCTGCGACGTCCGCTGGATGATCTTAACATTCTGGATGCCGGTTGCGGCACGGGAGAAAATCTCCGTTTTCTGGCTGAATGTTTCCCGTCGGCAAAGATCGACGGCTTCGACGTCTCCGAGAAAGCCATCGCCTTTGCCAGGGAAAAATCACCCGGCGCAGATATCTATCAAAGTGACATCTGCTCGCCGGAACTGCGTCGCAAAACGTACGACATCGTCATCAGCTACGATGTCATTTACATCCCGGGACTCAGCGATGCCGAGCAGGGACTGCAGGCCATCATTTCGCGGATCAATCCGGGCGGACTTCTGCTGATGAACCTCGCCGCGTACAACTGGCTCAGAAGTGAACACGACGTTGCTGTTCACTCAAAGGAACGGTTCACACGCTCGATCGTCGAACAGGCCGTCCAAAGACTGGGCCTTGAGATCTGTGTCTCAACATACCGTTTGTGCTTGCTCTTTCCCCTGGTTCTGCTGAGCCGCCTGCCGTCCATTCTGATGCCACGCCGATCAAAGGAGTCGGCGACATCAGATCTGAAACCATCGTCGAACATCGCGAATTCCGTGTTCGGCATGATTCAATCGCTGGAGCACCGGTGGATATCCAAAGGACGGACGTTTCCATTCGGCAGCTCTGTCTTTGTCGTGGCACGAAAACCATCGGGCCAACGATAGGTTCTCGACACAGCGCAGCCCGAGAAAGCGACAGTCACCGCCTCTGTCGGAGCGTCAGTTGTTTTCCGGATGGTACCCAAACGGATGATCGTCTTCCGGAGGCTGTGGCGGCGGGGGCTGCTGCCTCGGATTCTGCTGAACCCGCTGCTGAAACTGCTGGAATGCGTGCTTCAAAGAATCAAGCAGCCGCTTGGCATTGGGCGACGACACGAAGACGCGACACGACACGGCTGACCGTGGAAAGAACGTGGTGATAAAGTCCAGTGAGAATTCAGACGCTGTGTGGCCGATCATGACCGCATTCGCATAAACGCCGGACATGGTGTCTTCAGGCAGTTTCAGCTGATCGTAGAGATCCTGAGCGGACTGACGTTGAGCATCCGGTGCGGGGACCGGCGGCGTGGGCAGCAGGATGGGCCCGAATCGTTCCTCGTGCTTCTTCAGATTTTCCTGCAGCGCCTGAATGAACTGAGCCACAACGGCAGGCGGCAGGACAACTCGCGCCGCGACCAGTTGAGGCTGCTGCATCCGCAGCAGAAAGTCCACGATGAACTCATGCTGCCCCTGAAGTACGACGGCACCGGTGCTGAACGTTCCTTTCGAAACATGAGCCGGCACCAAAGCTGCCACAGGATTGTGTCGTACTTCCTGACTCTGTGGCTGGTCAGAGGATTCGTCGGGGTGGTCTTGCGGTTCTGACATCTAACGTGATCGCTTCCAATGCTTTGCAAAAAATCAACACTCGCCGCACTCTAACATGAACGCAGCCGAATCAAAGGGTCTTGAAGAGACAGCCCAACCATTCGCCTGAACGATGGGAGCCAACCTTCAGACGTTCTCCAACGCCGAATACCACAGAATTGAACGAAAGCCCGGCTTTTCACGCACCGCTTTCCAATTGCCCTCGGTACAGCTTACGGAAGGCTGACTGGCGTCAGA
The DNA here is from genome assembly GCA_020426485.1 of Planctomycetaceae bacterium. Lineage (GTDB taxonomy): Bacteria > Planctomycetota > Planctomycetia > Planctomycetales > Planctomycetaceae > JAGQPY01. Next base: position 1,614 of record JAGQPY010000568.1, on the reverse strand, counting down.
AGCCCCAGTTTCCACGGAATTTCCCCGTACTTCCGGCCACGGCGGTCTCGATCCAAAACGCCCTGAAAGACAATCTGCAGATTCTGAGGATCAATCTCCAGATGTTCGTCATTCGAACTGCGAACCAGTTCTGCGTGACTGACCGATTCCGTCCAGGTGTGTCCCGGATGCTGAACGTTCTTCAATGACGCGAAGGCCTGATCCGCTGTTGCCGCCAAAGGCTTCCAATCGCCATCCAGCCGATCGGCGATGTAAGCTTTGTAAAATCGCCAGCCGTGTCCGTTCTGTTCCTCAATGATCGTCAGCCATTGATCATGGCCCTTGATTCGATAGGTATGGCTGGCTTCGAAAATCCTGTCTTTCAAAGCCACGACGGGAGTCTGCCAGCCAAACGGAAACTGATCGAGCGACGTTTCTGTGCGCCACATGCGACCGTCATTGGACGTGTAAAACAGGAATGCCTGCCGTTCGTGACAGATGACCCAGAAGTCAAGCCCTGACTTGTCGTCATTGGGCTTCCTGTCGTACATCGGCTTCAACGGTGTCCATGACGACGGGTCACTGATGTCGTCCGTCGTGGAAAACGCCGGTCGATAAGGTGGTTCACCCCACGATGGATCTGCCGCCTGACAGATCAGATACCACTTCTGATGTGGTGAAAACCAGAACACCTGAGGAGCACAAAAATAGCCGGCGTGAATCGGCAGCACAGTTTGCGGTGCAGACTCGGCATGCTTCCAATCATCAAACGAAAGGTAAACGATGGCATGGCTGCGCTGGGTACCTCGAACGGTTGCAAACAAATGCCATTTTCCATCGACGCGCACCACAGACGGATCTTTGATGGAATGCCAGTCAGAGCCGCCCGTTGGCTGAGACGTGACAAGTGGGTCTGACATCTGCCAGTGGAACGTGGAAGGGTCCAGCGGAATCGACTGAGCCAATCCGACTCCGGTCCACGTCAGGACACTGGCGGCCACGACCAGAAACTTCAGCAAAGTCGTCATCTTCTGCTTACCTCAAACCGGAGGACGAACGGCGTTTCTGGTTCGCTGCAACACATAGGACAAAGCATCCTTCATTTTGCCGTAGTCGATTTCATGCACATCGACGGGACGCCCAATGGCTTCCAGCATCGTCACGGTGAGGCGTCCGCCAAGGTGCTGCCGAAATTCTTCAAGCCCCTGAAACAACTCATCAGTTCGCTGAATCGCCGGATGACTGATCAGCAGGCCCAGGCGTTCAAGGCAGTCGAGCACACAATCTGCATCTTCTGCCGAAAGTCCGTGGACCATGCTGGAATAGACGGTATCGACGGCCACCCCAATCGCAACGGCTTCTCCGTGTCGCAAAGAGAACTCCGTCATCGCTTCCAGCCTGTGGGCCGACCAGTGTCCGAAGTCCAGTGGGCGGGCCTCCAGCATTTCGAAGGGATCTCCGCCCTGAGTGATGTGCTTCAGGTGCCAGTGAGCCGATTCGGCAATAACCGACCACGCGGCATCCTGCCTGCCACGAATCTCTTCCGCATGAGCGCTGATGAACCTGAAGAACTTCTCATCCTTCAGCAATGCAACCTTGACGGCTTCGGAAAACCCGCTGCAGAAATCGCGATCG
>JAGQPY010000567.1 GCA_020426485.1 Planctomycetaceae bacterium | reverse complement strand
GAAGGATTCGTACGCTGGGACGGCAAGTGGGGACTGGACGACTGAACCGGCCGACCTTCCGTCGTCCCGATCGCCTGATCAGGATGTTGGCTGAGGTGGGCGTCGCCGCAAAAGGCCGTTTCCTGTTTCGACGCGTCTCGGCGGCCGACCGTGATTGACGCTTCTTCAACACAGATCCTGCTTTGACTTCTTTCTCTGTTGCAAATATCCATCGAGCGGGATGGAATGACGTTGTCGCCGGATTCGTAAGCATTCGGACTCGGGTACGATGAATCCCGACTTCTCACGAATTCGACGACGAACGATCACCGTGTCTCTTCCCGCGCTCAGAATAAATCGACTTACTGATGTCAGAACCTGCTGCCATGCGTGCTTTAATTAGTGTCAGTGACAAGACCGGGCTGGAGAGTTTTGTTCGCCGCCTGACAAGCCTTGGCTTTGAGATTCTGTCAACGGGCGGAACTCGCAGATTTCTGGAAGACGCGGGAATCGCCGTCATTGACGTGACGGACTACACGGGCTTTCCGGAAATCATGGATGGCCGCGTGAAAACTCTGCACCCACTGGTGCATGGCGCCATTCTTGGTCGCCCCACGCTCGCATCTGACGCGGCTGCAATTCAGGAACATGGGATTATTCCGTTCCAGTTGGTGGTGTGCAATCTGTATCCCTTCCAGCAGACCATCGCCCGCGAGGGAGTGACGATACCTGAAGCGATTGAACAGATTGATATCGGCGGACCATCAATGGTGCGGTCCGCCGCCAAAAATCATGCTCATGTGGGAATCGTGACGTCCCCGGACCAGTACGAAGAGGTGATTTCCCGGCTCACGACGGAGACCTTCGATGTCGACTATCGTCGGTGCCTTGCAGCAGCGGCCTTTGAAATGACGGCCGGCTACGATCGAGCGATCGCCGACTACATGGCGACGATTACTCGGCCGGAAGATGCCGCAGCCCATTGGGCGCCTCGTCTGTCGCTGACATTTGAACTGCGAAACGCCCTCCGGTACGGAGAAAATCCACACCAGAAGGCCGCCTTTTATGTTGAACCCAACGCTCCGGAGACCTCCATCGCCAACGCGCGACAGTTAAACGGCAAAGAACTGTCCTACAACAATCTGATGGATCTGGATTCCGCCAAATCCATAGCTTCCGAATTTTCCGAACCGGCCGCCTGCGTCATCAAGCACAACAATCCGTGCGGCTGTGCAATTGGTGAAAGTCTGGCGGACGCATTCGAAAAGGCGCACGACGGCGATCCCGTCAGCGCGTTCGGTTCGATTATCGGCCTGAATCGCGTCGTGGATGTCGCCACGGCCGATCGACTGTGCATCCCCGGACGATTTATCGAAGCCGTGATCGCTCCCGGTTATGAACCTGAAGCGATTGAAATTCTGACGACTCGCCCCAAATGGAAATCCAACGTCCGCCTGATGGAAGCCGTGTTTTCGGACGACGGAAAAGGCGCTCCCGAATACCGTCGGGTTTCCGGAGGTCTGCTGGTTCAGGATCGAGACGATCTGCCGCAATCGGAAGCAGGCTGGACTGTGGTGACTGATCGCCAGCCCACCGATCGGGAACTTGCCGACTTAAGATTCGCATGGAAAGTCTGCCGGCACGTGAAGTCCAACGCCATTGTTTTCGCGAAAGACGGCATGCTTCTTGGAGCCGGAGCGGGACAGATGAGCCGACTGGATAGTTCGCATATCGCCGCGCTGAAAGCCGGTGACCGCAGTCCGGGCGGTGTGGTCGCCAGTGATGCCTTCTTCCCGTTTCGAGACGGGATCGATGAAGCCGCCAAAGCGGGAATCAAAGCTGTCATCCAGCCCGGCGGATCGCGCAACGATGACGAAGTCATCAAAGCGTGCAACGAACACGGCATGGCCATGATCTTCACCGGCTGTCGACACTTCCGACACTAAGTTATCAGCTGCAGAACAGCAGACCGGTCACTTGCCTGTCGTCTGTAGCCGAAGTCGTGCGACTTCGGAGGTCTGAAATCTTACGACTTCAGTGACGGGGAGAATGTTCTCCCTTCGCTGCCTGAGTGTCGTCGTCAAAACCAGGACTGGCTGTCCCGCAACGGCGCAGAGACACCGGGAAATATCGTTCGGGAATGAAACGTGCCCGGTTCCGTCGACGAAATTCCGCTGATGTCAGGACGCAGAATCGTCCATCAGGGAATGGCCGGTTAGAGTCAGGAACACGTCTTCGAGCGACGGCTGAGCGACTTCGGCAGAAACGACCTCTGCGGAAAACTCATTCATCACCAGGTTCAGTGCCTCGCCGGCATTGGACAGGTGGAACAGAATTCGATCACCATGTACCGTGCCGGTGGAACCAATGCGAGTTTCCAGCCTGCCACGCACTGATTCTGAATTCCTGAGTCGGATGGTCAGACGCTGAGTTGTCACGAGTGACTGAAGCTCTGCCGGGCTGCCGTGACGAACAATGCGGCCCTGATCCAGCAGGATCAGATCATCACAGGATTCTGCTTCGTCCATCAGATGAGTCGTCACGATCACCGTCGTCCCTTCCCGCCGCCGCTGATCCTGAATCAGGTTCCAGAACTGACGGCGAGCAGCCGGATCCAGTCCGGTGCTGGGCTCGTCGAGCAGCAGAACAGACGGTCGATGTAACAGCCCTTTCGCCAGTTCCGCTCGCCGCTTCAGGCCACCGGAAAGCTGTTCGACTCGAACGTGACGGCGATCCAGAAGACTGAGACAAGCCAAAAGCTCTTCACTTCGACTGGCGATCTGCGAGGCTGACATCCCGTACAGATGCCCATGACAATTCAGGTTCTCCTGAACTGTCAGTCGAATATCCAGGGCGGGAGCCTGAAACGTGATTCCAAGGTGGTGACGGATTTGCGAGGGGTTATCCCGAAGGGCGACACCACAGACGGTAATCTGCCCCTCCTGAAGCGGCAGCAGAGTTGCCAGGATCCGAAAGAGGGTTGTTTTGCCGGAGCCATTCGGCCCCAGAAGTCCTGTCAGCTGGCCTTCCGAGACGCAGAACGAAACGTCCCCAAGGACGGGTGCCTCAGTGTATCGAAAACTCAGGTTTCGAACGTCCACCACGGACATCACCGGACCTCTTCGAAACGCGGCATCCAACGCCCCTGTGCCAGCCGACCACCAATCGCCATTTGTCATTCAGGTCAGGATTCAGGAAAACACTGACGATGACAGAATAAGCTGCGACCTGGTCACCGTTGGTTATTCTGCGGTTTCCGTGTGGTGAGCATGGTACTGCTGCATTTCTTCGCCCCAACCACCAGTCTGCGGTGCAATCGGTGTGTAA
>JAGQPY010000566.1 GCA_020426485.1 Planctomycetaceae bacterium | reverse complement strand
CACACAATCCGGCCAGAAACCCGGATTCGCAGCTGCCTTGACGCCGTCCGCAGACCGCAGATCAGCGTTTCGATCGGACACCAGTTCCGCAGCCGATTGCCCCAGAAGTATCAGCACGCCTCCCTGCCGAACAAACCTGCGCAGATCCCTCCACGATTCGGAATCCGACTGCCGCTCGCGGGCCGACAATGAATCGGCAAACACAATCAGGATGTCAGCTGTGCTGTCGGGATGGAAAGTCGATTGAGTGTCCTCCCAGGCGACATTCAGAGTCGTCAGCGAAGGACCCGTGAAACTCCGCTTCACGGGGTCAATCAATGGTGATGCGCCAGAGCCGACAAGCAGCACAACGCGGCTGCCCCGCGACTTGGGTGCCGACAGCAGCGGAGTCAGGATTACCGGATCTGAAAGTTCAGTCGCCAGTGCAACTGTACCACCAATGCTGGTGTGAAGTGGCCAATGGTCGAACTGTTCATCAAACACCTGCCCGTGACAAACGGTCGTCACCAGCAGTAACAGAACGGGCGGCGCGAAGATTCGAATCATGACCGTGCTTCCGGAACAAAATGATTTGACCGTCAGATCATGAACTCCAACGAACCACACTGCAACCGGACCAAACCACAAGACACTTCACACTTGGCGCGCGAAAACAGGACCCGAGTGACGGGTCCTGTTCCGGATTTGGCTGTTCTTTCTCAGTCGCCGGTGAAACACCTTCGACCAGAGGGAACTAAATCAGAATTCGCCAATGGTCAGACCGTCGGCTGGATCGCACAGACGGCGAACGATGGACTGATCAATGTTTTCGGACAGGAAGTGAGCTGAACCGTCGCCCAGAATCACCTGAACACCGCCAACGTGGTAGCTGAATGGCTCGTCGTTCGGTCCGCAGTTGTTCGTGGTCCATGGACAGTCGGTTGGGCCGCCTTTGGGAGTGTTGCTGTTATTGATCACTCGAACATTGGATGTTGCACCGGTCGGAGGACCGGAAACGCCGTTACCGGTATCACCATCTGCCCAGCGGTTTGGACATCGCTTGTCAGTGCCCGGACCGCAACCGTCGGTGTGCGCCACACCGGCAACCGTGAGGTCATACTTTCCAACCAGATTTGCAGGACGTCCGGCATCTTCGAAGACGGCAATGGTCTGACTCAGGCCGTCGGTGCAGTCTCGGAACTTGCCCACACCGCGAGGACCACCGGAAAGGAACCCGTCGGCAAAGTACAGGTTGTCAGCAATCGGCCCCTTTGGAACGGGTGTCCCGCCTTTGGGTGATTGAGTATCAATGATGTTGACATAAGCAACCGGCATGTAGTCGGTCTGGCCATATCCATTGCCACCATTTTCGCTGAAGTTTCCGTTGCTGGGGCACAGAAATGCGTTGATGAAAGTCTTGGAAGCGGCTCGATTGCCTGCGGAGTCCAGATACGCGTAGTTGAAGTCAAACTGGTTGTAGAGCGGAGCCTGATCGATGAAAGGCAGTACGGCCGTGAAGAAAGAAACAGGAAAGAAGATCCGAGTTTCTGTTGTCGTGCCGCCGTTGCGAGTATGCTCACCAGAAGTTGGGGTCGTACCGTAGGTGCCTTCATAATTATGAATGGCCAGACCCATCTGCTTCAGATTGTTCTTTTTTTTTTGCACTGAGTCCGTCGAGCGGCTTCGCGAGCCTGCTGAACAGCGGGCAGCAGCAGAGCAATCAGAATCGCGATGATGGCAATCACGACCAACAGTTCAATCAGCGTAAAACCTCTGACGCGTCGAAAAGAAACGGACCTCAAATCACCTTTATTCATGTAACGCGGCCTTTCACAAACCGGGAGAACGGAACGGCCAGCCTTCCTGAGCACCAGGTTGATCTTCAAGCCATTCGCAACGCGGCGAATCGTCCGCCGAAAGATGAAGATTTCGTTAACAGTGTGTTACGATTCCGCGAAATATGAAATTGCTGTGATTTTCGAGTGAACGGAATCTCTTCGTTTTTTCATCAACGGGACCATCTGCCCTTAATACTCTTCATCTCACCGGCGAAAACACATGAACATCTGGCGCTGGAATCATTTGATCTCATCCGTGCCCACGGAAGCTCAGATCACGCTGGGCGAAGGCGATACGCCGCTCCTCCGGTCACGACGCATCGGACCATCTCTGGGCATCCCGAATCTTTACTTCAAACTGGAATCAACCAACCCCACTGGTTCCTACAAAGATCGATTTGCGTTCGCAGCTGTGTCCCACATGCTGGCCGCAGGAAAGACCAAATGCATTGCGACTTCCAGCGGAAATACCGGAGCTGCCCTGGCCGCCTACTGCACAGCCGCCGGAATCGATTGCAGAATCGTGATCGTGGAAGGCGCGCCGGTGGGAAAGCTGAAACAGATGATGGCATATGGAGCCGGGATTGCTCGAATTCGTGCCTTTGGAACAGACCCCGATGTCACAACACAGGTCTTTGACATCCTGCAGAAACTCGGTTCAGGCAATGATGCCGCCATGCAGGTCAGTGGCTTTGTTTTCTGTCCGGACGGAATGTCGGGCGTTCAAACCATTGCTTATGAACTTGCCGAACAGTCGAATGGCCCAATCCATCATGTCTTTTGCCCGGCCGGTGGAGGCGGCCTGTGTGTCGCCATGGCTCGTGGATTCCGACAGCTTCGCAGTTCCGGCCAATTGGCCCAAATGCCGGCCGTCGAATGCGTTCAGCCAGTGGGCAACAACACCATCGCTGGTCCCCTGCGAGACGGACTTCCCAAAGCACAAACGGTTCAATGTACAACTCAGATCAGTGGACTTCAGGTGGCCAGCGTTGTCGATGGTGATTTGGTAATTGAAGAATGTCGCGACACAGGAGGCACTGGTCATCTGGTCGACGATGACTTCATCTGGGCCACCCAAAAACGACTGGCTCGCGAAGAAGGCATTTTCACGGAACCCGCCGGAGCAACATCCGTGGCCGGAGCGATTCAGGCTGTCCGGAACGGCGACGTTTCCACGAATGCCACGATCGTGTGCATCGTGTCCGGGTCAGGATTCAAAGATGAAGCCTCCATCGAACGTATGAACAGCGACGTAAACTGTCCGGTTTTTCCTGCCGACGAGATTCCCCACTGGTTCACAAATTGACCAGGGCTCCGCCCAACGCCGTGAAGAGATTTGAACTGGAAAACCGCTGACGTTCGAAACCGTTCGTTCTGTCGTGTCAGTTCTTGTCCGGCAGGGAGAATGATTTGTTTAACCCGATGCCGCAGGCGAGGCCCGTCCCGGCTGCGATCAACCTCGCCTGCGGCATCGGGTTAAACGATTCCATCCGCCGAGACGCT
>JAGQPY010000565.1 GCA_020426485.1 Planctomycetaceae bacterium | reverse complement strand
AGCGGTTCTTCATCCAGATCGACGCCCGTGACTTCCGCAGCATTCCCCAGTTTGGCGGCCTGCACACTGAATCCACCGGTGTAGCAGCACAGGTCCAGCACAGACTTGCCTTCACAGAACTCAGCGAGGCGACGGCGGTTCTCGCGTTGATCGCAGAAGAACCCCGTCTTGTGACCGCCGGTGAATCGAACTTTGAAACGTGTTCCATACTCCTGAACAATGACCTCCTGCGGGCATCCGGTGGAAGCGACTCCGGCTGGGTCGTAACCTTCCTGAGACAGGAACTGCGGACTGGTCTGAATCAGGTAATGCTGCGTTCCCAGCACCGATCCCAGACGCTGCAACAAAGCGGTGGCTCGCTGATACATTCCCAGACTGAATGCTTCTGCGGACAGCACGTCACCGAAGCGATCCACAACCAGTCCCGGAAAACCGTCGGCTTCAGCATGAAGAACTCGATATGTGTTGGTTGTCCGATCCAGATGCAACAGGTCTCGACGCAGGTGGACGGCGTTCTCCAGCAGCCTGTCCCATGAGGCTTCCGCAGGCAGTTCAGGGTCGCGCCACAGCATTCGCAGAGACATCTCACTGCGACCATTGTACAGACCGTATCCCAGCAGTTGCCGATCCCTGCTGTAGACGGCTACCAGATCACCGTGCTTTGCTCGTTCAACACGATCGATCTGCTTGCGATACACGGCCACCTGCGAAATGCGGGTCTTCAGTACGACGATCGGAATGGCGGCGGAAGGATCGGGAGCCAGATCGAATCGTTGCTGAGTGGCCGAGGGCGACGGCGGTTCCAGTGGGCGCTGATGTTCCGCAGCTGACGGCCATCCCGAACCACGACGCTCGCGGTTTTTGCGAGACCCCGAACCGGACCGGCCGCGCTCATACTGCGAGCGTTCGGAACCCTGGGAAGCTCCCGAATTGTCTTTTCCCGGCTTTCGGCCGGACGGCTGCGAACCTCGGGAACGTTTCACGACTGGCCCTTCGGACCGAGGGACTGAGCCGTCAGTCGATTCAGAAATCGCTGCATATTCGGCGGCCAGGGAGTTTCAAAATGGATTTCTTTTCCGGTTGTGGGATGATCAAACCGCAGTTCCGCCGCGTGCAGTGCCAGACGGTGAACTCGACTTTCATCCGGGATCTCCGGCTGCCCCAGCGGACCTCGATACTTGATATCACCGCAGATCGGATGTCCCAGTTCGGCAAGGTGAATGCGAATCTGGTTCGTGCGTCCCGTTTCCAGTCGACATTCCAGTTCGCTGTAGTCGCCCATCGTTCGGAGCGTTCGCACGTGAGTCACCGCGTGCTGTCCGACAGTTGTGTCCGCCGTGCTGCCACGCAGTCCGTCGCCGCGGTCTCGAATGAAATGAGTGCTGATGGTCTGATCGGGAAGACGTCCGGGAATCAAAGCAAAGTACTTTCGGACGGCTTTGTGATCGGCAAACTGCTGAATGATGGCCTTCTGAGCTTCTTCGTTGCGAGCAAACACCAGCAGGCCACTGGAATCGCGGTCGATGCGATGAACGGAAAACAGTCGGGGAACCCGCTGATGAACGCGACGCGACTTGTTGCGTTTGGCGGCATGTTCACGAATCATGCGAGGAACACATTCATCCAGCGTCGGTTGCTGCAATCGCCGCGACATTGGCCAGGACATTTCGGACTTGCGTCGCAGAGTTGTCATTCCGGACGGCTTTTCGACGATAATCACATCGGCATCCACATAACGGACGACGACATCTTTGTCGGTCGGCGGCGGAGGCACCGGATTGTCCGACACCGTGACGCGTTCGCCTTTGGTCAGCCGTCTCGCCTCATCAATACACAGCGCGCCGTTGATGGTGACTCGCCGACCGCCCAGCACCTTGCGCACGGCGGACCACGATGGCTGATCCGGCAGATTTTTGCGCAGGTGAGCCAGAATGGTTTCGTTAGCGTCGTCTTCGATAATGAACTGCAGCTTGGACATGGGGACCGTGATGGTTCGGCGGTTGACGGAATTCAGGCATCATCCACAGAACAGTCGCCGACGGCAATTGGCCGCCGGGTGAATTCAGCTGAGAACAGTTCATGCGACGTGCGAAAAGGGCGATTGCAGCGGTCAGAGCGTTTCCAGCCACGCCGTCAGCAGTGCCGGATACGATGCCAGGTCGTCCTTGTGTGACATTTCCGTCACGGTATGGATATTCTTGACGGGACAGGCAAAAGAAACTGTTCGCACTCCGGATCGACTGCGTTGAATCACCGCGCCGTCCTGACCACCACGCGGCAGGATGCCTCGCTGACAGCGAATTTCCCGAGCTTTAGCGATCCGTTCGATGTCCTCAATCAGTCCGATATCGCTGATCATGGACGAATCCATGACGTGCAGACAGACGCCTTTCCCGGCTTCGGTGACGCGATCTTCTTCCGGCACGCCCGGCGTTTCACAGCACAGAGTCGTGTCGCAGGCAATCCCGATGTCGGGATCGATTCCAAAAGCGGCCGGCATCGCGCCGCGCAGGCCCACTTCTTCCTGAACGGTCCATGCGGCGTAAATGTCACAGTTGTGGTGCGTCAGCTTCTCGATGGCTCGAATCTGAGCCCAGCAGCCGACTCGATTGTCCAGACACTGTGAAACCACGTAGTCTCCGATCTCCTGAAACGGTCCGTTCAGCACGACCATGTCGCCGATCTTTACTTTTTCGCGGACGACTTTTGCGGGCGATCCCAGGTCGATGTAGAAGTCTGCGACCTGTGGCACGCGTTTCTTTTCTTCGTCGGACGCAATGTGAATCGGTCGACCACCGGGATTCATGACTCCGGGCAGATCACCGCTGGAAGTGCACACGGTGACCTTGCGGGCGAACAGGTTTCGAGGATCAAAGCCGCCGACGGGATTGATTCGCAGGTAACCATAGTCGTCGATGTGCTTCACCAGAAAGCCAATCTGATCCATGTGAGCGGCCAGCATGACTCGCTGCCGCGTCGACGACGACTGACCTTCGGCCGGACGAGCATGACGAACGGCAATCAGCGAACCCATGGCGTCTGTCCGAATCTCGTCGAACAATCCCGCCTTGCGAATATGTTCCTCAATCACCGCGCGAATGCGATCTTCGCGCCCGGGAACCGATGGTGTTTGTGTCAGTTTTTTCAGCAGATCCATGGTTGTTCCAATTCTTCCTGATCAGGGCATCGCCCAGTGCGGTGAAGAAACTCTCTTCGCTGACTCTATTGGTCGGCACGCCGAAAGTACCAGTTCGCATCGTTCTTCGCCTGACAAGGGCTGAGCCCTTGACCCAATGGCGTAGAAAGTCGACAGACGTGGAAAGTTT
>JAGQPY010000564.1 GCA_020426485.1 Planctomycetaceae bacterium | reverse complement strand
TTGTTCTGTCGGCGAACATCCACTGATCAATCGGACCACATTTCTCTTTATTTGAACAGCAGGTTCACGCTGCATTTGCTGAATCTGCAAAACGTCTGGTAGGCGTACCGCAGCATTGGGCGTTACAATTTCCTCAACGTCCGGACGGTGGTGGCAATCGAGGAGCCTCCGGTGCCGGTTTAGAAGTCAGACTCACATTTGATGCATTCAGAGCGGCCAGTCCTTGCGGGAGGCGGAGCGATGTCGGCAGGAATGATTTCCGATGGATCTCAGGTTCAGCAGGTGCTGGATGCATGTCGCCGTCATGTTCGTCTGCACGTTGTGATGTCGGGATTGGCGGGAATCGTAACCGTTGGGCTGGTCTGCCTTCTCACGGCCGCAGTGCTCGACTTTCTGTTCGACGTTCCGCCAACGGGGCGAATTCTTTTGCTGGCGATCGGTTTGCTGGCCGTCGGTCATTCCTGCTGGACGCTGCTGATTCGGCCGTTGATGACTCGCCTGTCTGATTCTGAAATGGGGGCCGCTGTCGACCTGGCCTTTCCGGACCTGCGTGAACGTCTGGCAACTCTGGTGTCCATCCAGCGTCCCGAGGCATCCGGCAGCGAAACAGGTTCCGCGCTGATGCAGCAGCATCTGCGAGACGAAGTGCGGGATCATCTGCGACAGGTGGAGGTTCAGCAGGTTGTTGATGCTCACCAGACGATTCGTCGATGTGGGGTGGCGACCGGAATTCTGCTGCTGAGTCTGTTGCCGGTGCTGTTATGGCCGTCGGGAAGTCGGTTGCTGCTGCAGCGGCTGATGAATCCATTCGCGAATCTGGCGTCGGCCACCAATCTGTATTTTGACATCGAAGATGCCAATCGCACGGTGGCTCGTGGCAGCACAGTTCGCATCGCAGCGGCGCCACGTTGGCGGACGGCCACTTCCGGTGAACGACCGGATCAGGTGCAGCTTCAATTGGTGGCGGAAGGCGGGCACACGGAAACCCTGGCGATGTCCTTCGACGAAGTCAGCGGTTGTTTCATCGGAGAAATCAGCCGGATTGCTCAATCCGTGCAGTATCAGGTATCCGGCGGAGGTGCGCGCTCGGAACTCTGCCGGATCACCGTGGTGGACGCTCCGGAAATTCGTTCCGCCACCATGACCGTCACGCCGCCGGTTTATACGGGACGCGTCGTCGAACGGATTGACGGCATGATTGGTGAAATGGAAGTCTTCGAAAACAGTCGAATGGAAATTGTGCTGGAGTTTAATAAGCCCGTACAGTCGGCGGAGTTCGTGTGGGTTCGTCGAGACCAGCGGCCTTTAACGGAAACTGAACTGTTCGATCGACGTTTTGATAACATCACCGGCGAAGAGCTGGTGGAAGAAGACCCCATGGCGGAACTGGTCCCGGTGACGGAACCGCTGGCCGATCGCATCGCCGGTGAAGTCAGCTCCGACGGCACCTCCGCGCTGTTTCATCTGACTGCTGACGTGGGTGGTGAATTTGAGTTTCAGATTCAGGACGAACACGAACTGCCGAATGCCGTCGAACCGGAACGTCGGATTCAGGTGATCTACGATCAGCGTCCAAAGCTGGTGGTCTCCGGAGCCGCCGATGGGGACCAGTTTCGACCGAATGACATTCTGCCGCTCAACTGTCTGGCCACGGATGACATTGGCATTGGTTTGCTGGAACTGCACTATCGTCGCAATGACGACGTTGATCTGATTGAAGCCGCTGTCAGCTTTGATCGCGGTGCGGCAGAAGTGCGGCACGCCTTTCGGCTGGATCTGAAAGACATGCAGCTCAGCAGCGGCGATCGTCTCACACTGCAGGTTCGAACGGCCGACGAACGCCCCGATCCGGGGCCGCAGGAAGTCTGGTCAGAACCGATTCAGATTGTGATCGACGAAAACGCCAGGGCCGCAGGCGCGAAGGCTTTGGAGGAAGAAACTCAGGCGATGCTGGATTCTCTGAAGGCATTGGAAGCTCAGCTGAGAAAGGATTCGGAAAACGCTCGCGAACTGAAAAACAGTACGCACGCCGACTGGAATCAGGAAAAACGTGAGCAGACTCAGCGACTCAGCGAAAAGGAACAGCAACAGGGGCGGTTTCTGGAAGAACTGGCCACCGAAGTGGCGACTCACCCGTTGATGAAGGATTCCGCCGAGCAACTTCAACAGCTCAGCGGCGAAGTCCGCGATGAAGTATCGGCCGAACTTCAGCAGGCGGTCACCGAAGACCGGCGCGAAGCGGGCGAGCATCTGCATCAGTCATCGGAACAGCTGAAGCAATCCGCTGACAGGTTACAGCAGGAAATCGAAAAGATCGAAGAAGCGGCTCGGCTGGAACAGGATCTGGCGGAACTTAACCGCCTGGCTCTGGAAGCCGAACAGCTGGCTCGGGAGTCGCGGGAACTGGATGACGATCGTCGCGATCCGACTCGCCGACCGGAAGAGACGTCCGAACAACAATGGCAGGATCAGCTCAACCAGCGACAGCAGGAGCTTGCTCAGGAGCAACAGGAACTGGCTCAGGATCTGGAGCAGTTGCTGCGAGATCAAAACGAACTGCTGGACGCGGCTCAGCGATCGCAGCAGGAACAGCTTCAGGAACTCGCTCGCGAAGTGGAAGAGCTGGCTCGTGATCAGCGACGGTTGGCTCAGGGAATTCAGGAAGAAGCTCAGGAAGTGACCCGCGATGCACGCCAGGTGGCCGACAAACTGCAGCAGGTACGTCGCGACGCGGAACGCTTCAATCGCGATGTGGAACAGAACGCTCCGGATGCATCCAGAGCGGATCTGGCGGCGCTGGATGAAGCCGTTCAGCAGTTGCGACAGGGGAATCTGGCGACACCGCAAAACAACGTCAGCCAGGTGGCCGACGAACTGAATGAATCACGGCAACAGTTGCAGCAACCGCCTTCCGACAACGACGCCGATGATCCTGTTCCGGCTGATGCCGAGACTTCTGATGCTGGTAAGACCAAACCAGCGGCCGAAGACAAAGTGGCCGCCGGAGAATCGGCGAGTGATTCCGAAAAACTACCGCAGAACCTGCCGTCAATAAACTCACCCGATGGAACGCCTCCTGGCGACGGCAAACCGGGTGAAGTGGCTCCCGCAGACGCTGCACCGGGCGACGCAAAGCCAGCCGAAGTTGCTCAGCAGGATTCAAATGGCGATCCGAAAGCTCAGCCCGCATCGGCCAAGCCATCGCCGTCGGACAGCGAACCCACGTCCAAAGGCGAACCGGCAGCCAATGGTGAATCAACAACAAAAGGCGAACCAGCAGCCGCAGCCCAGGCAAATTCAGACAGCCCGCCTTCAACTGCGGGGCAGG
>JAGQPY010000563.1 GCA_020426485.1 Planctomycetaceae bacterium | reverse complement strand
GAAGACCCTGACATCCTTGGCTTTTGAGCCCAGGACTTTGTTCAGTCCTCTGCGAGCCACCGGATGACTGCCTTTGAACGTACGTTCGCGGTTGGCCGGACGCAGATCCGCAATGGCGACGATGTCCATGTAGTCGGTCGGGTGTTCATTGATCAGAACGTTCCCTTCATCGCCCGTTCCGATAAAGGCCGTACGGACTGGTTTTCCTTTGAGTTTTTCATATCCGAAGTACAGCGCGCCGAGACCTGTCCCGGCGGCCGCGGCGGACTTCATGAAGTCTCGGCGAGAAATACCAACGACTTCGTGAAAGTTGTCTTTCCCAATCTGTTCCTGCTCTGGTGTCAACAGCATGATGATTCCTTTTCTGACTCAAATGATCAAAGGAAAAGCGGAGACGTGTGCTCCGATTGTTTTTGTGAATTACCTGATGCAGCCACCGCAGATGGATGTCTGACGGATTTCAGTCATTCTTCCTGACGGGACCGCAAACGAGACCTCTGTTTCACAGGGCCGGTTGACGGATTACGAAGCTGATGTTGCCACAGCGGCTTCATTTCCGGTTGTGATTGTTGATTTCAGCTCAGAACCTGACTTTCCATCGGATCGCCAGTTCCTGAAGAACGTTCCCAGCAGCCGGTCCAGTCCAAACCACTGTCCGGTGGGCACCGCCGCAAGAGCCAGAAGTGCAAACACTTCAATCAGGTTCTTGTTGATGATGAAACTGTGCTCCGGTCCCGGAATTTCCGGAACGCCCGGCCACGGTGGCATCGCCATGTAGAAATTGAACAGCATAAAGGCTGCCGCCACGGCCGCGAATCTCGTGAAGAGCCCCAGCAGCAGCAGAATTCCCAAACCGGTCAGTCCGGTGATCGTGGCGATATCAGTAAACTTCAACGGCGTCCAGCGTTCCGGAACAGGGCCAGCCGCCAACTGTTCGGTGGTCAGGATCGCCTGAGCGTCTTCCTTCATCTCGGCTTCCATCGCCTTGATCGGGCCGGTCAGCTCGGAACGCAGAGCCTGCAGTTTTGTCCACGTGTGCTGCAGATGATCCCACTCAAAAGCCGTTTCTGCTTTGGCGTAATCGCGATTGTATTCGGCCAGCTGTCGCTTGTATTGATCGAGTTTTCCAAGTCGCTGCCAGTCCTCGTTGCCAATCAGTTCAGGGTTGCCTTTCAGAGCCCCGGCGAGTTTTTTCAGGTACCCCATTCCTTTTTTCTGACGGTCGTACAGGCGTTCGAGAGCTCGCCGGAAATCTGCTGCTTCCTGATCGTCCCGACCGGCAACCAGCGATTCCAGCTTTGCCTTCTCATCCGGCTGCAGAAACTTCTCCGCGTTGACGTACAGTCGCTTTGCTTCGGCATCGTACCAGATAATTTCCTGAGAAACGTTGAGCTTCTCCACTGGCAGAGTGTTCAATGCTTCTGCGAAGGCCTGCCGATTTCCGACTTTGGACTGTGAGCCATACAACAGTCTGTAAAGCTGACCATTCTGCTGTTCATTCAGTTTGAAGTGATCCCGAAAGTCCGTGGCCCATTGGATCCAGTTTCCGGCGGTGGTGTCGTAGTCCAACAGACCCAACTCATCAGGGTCGCCGGCGACTTCACGAAATGTGTTTCTGAGCGGACCGACGGAATTTTTCAGATAGCCGGCAGAAGTCCATGGTTTGGAAGTAGAAAGCGTGTCGATTTTCCACAGACCTTCGTACAGCAATTGCCAGCCGATGGCCAGTCGGAGTACGACCAGAAGAATGATGGCAGCGAGTGAGATTCGGCTCAGTTCGGGCACTTGATTTAAAGCTCCGGAATCAGCAGCCAAGCGGGTAAGTCAAAGGCTGCCTGCGATTGAAACGGTGGGTGGCAGATGCCGAAAACGGGGGGAAGATAACGCGACCAGCGATGTTGAAACCATCCCCGGAGACGCTGGGATTTTTATCTCCAGGGCGTCCACTTCCGCCTGCCAGGATAGTTTTTGTCTTGAGGAACGAATCAGGCCATCACAACCTGCTGCTCATCCCAGAAAATCCGGCTGGAAGGGACGCCGATGACGGTTGGCGTCACCTTTTTCCCCGTGGGGAACGGTATCAGGATCACTGCTACGTTTTCCAGATTATCACAATACTTTCGAGCGTTTTCGACCCCCAGGACAAAAAACGCGGTGGAAACAGCATCTGCAACGGCCGCTGAATCCGCCAAAACCGTCACAGACAACATTCCCTCGACCGGTCGGGCCGTTCGCGGATCCAGGATGTGGCCATATCTTTTCTCACCGACGCGAAAGAACTGGATATTCGACCCGCTGGTCGACAGAGCCTGATTTTTCAGCAGCACGGTGCCCAGCCGTTTTTGAGTGAACAACGGGTTTCCAATGCCCACCGGCCATCCATCGACTCCGTTGTGCTGTCCCCGCGCGACCACACTGCTGTGACCACCGTGAAGTAAACAGGAGGCCGGCCCTTTTGATGACGAAGTCAGCCAGTGAACGGCTTCGTCCAGAGCGTATCCTTTGCCGATGGCTCCCGGGTCCAGTCGCAGGCCTGCCCGTGCAAATTCGACCGTCTGGTTGTCGGCATCCAGACGCAGATGCTGGCTTCCACTGGCGGCCAATGCCGCCTCGACCTCCGAATCTGTGGGAAGTCGATTTTCCGCTCGACAGGACCGCCAAAGCTGAATCTGACGCCCCATCGCAATGTCGAACGCGCCGTCCGTCAACGAATGGAGCCTCACGCTGGTCCTGAGCAGCTCGAACAGCTCACGTCGAACCGGGACCGGGCCTTCACCGGCAACTCGATTGATCTGAGACAACTCAGAATCGACGCGATAGATGCTCAACCAGGTTTCGATGTTGTGAACAATTTCCAAGGCATCACTTGCCACCGGGACATCGCTGTGACTTCCGGGATTCATGACCACGCTGAACTCACATGCCATCGCACGAGTCGCCAGACGGACCGTGTTTCCGGCGACGGGTACCGTTGGCGGATCTGTGACGTTGGCGGATCGATGCGTCAGAAAGTCGCGTCGACTCTTAACGGGCTCTGAGTTCATAGACCAACCGACTCACCGGGAAGCGGGTTCAAAGGGAAGCAATGTCTGTTTCTGAGCACCGAGGAAAAAGGTGCCTTTAGTTTCGTGTCGTGACATCGTAACATTGAAGACGCGTGGGCTGTCCAGCAACTTCAAAACTTCGGACGGGAAGTCGCGTCCGACTCAGGGGACAATATTCCGATGCTTCCTCAAATCATTTCTGCCATCCTTGTGCCCGGTCGAATGATGATGCTTCTAGTCGTGCTCAGCACGTTTGCTGTGGCTGACGATGCAGCAACGGTTTCGCTGAAAACCGGCACCTG
>JAGQPY010000562.1 GCA_020426485.1 Planctomycetaceae bacterium | reverse complement strand
TCCTGGCCTGTCGGCCACGGGTTAAACGAACGAAAACGCTCTGATTCATAAGTCAACGAATTTGAAAGACGCTACATTAGGCCGCCTGCAAGACCGTGGCACGCCCGGCAACAGGTTGGCCCAACGGCAAAATACGTCTGCAACAGAGCGACCCGGCAACAGAGTGACCCACCGACGCGACTCCGAAAAGTAGTGCGGCACCCGGCAGCAGAGCAACACAGAAAACCTATCCTGAGACCTCACGGCAGTTCGAAGCAGGCGGCTTCAACTTCGCTGCGAACCAGAAGGCGGTTTTTCATCAGGCACAGCGTGTTCCAGCACACCCCGTCGATCGTTGGGAAGGAACTGATTTCCCTGAATTCCTCAGGATGGGCTTCAATCAGATGCAGGCGTCCGGTCTCACTGTGCAGCAGCAGATGTTCTCCAACCAGAAGCAACTGCCCGTGACCAAATCGCCCGCGAGCTTTCCAGATGCGATGACCATCTTCCAGGCGAACGCATTCCAGAAACGCATTTGACAGTGCCCATGCGTAACCGTCTTTGACCACGGGGCTCATCATCTTTGTTTTCAGTGCGGAGTCATTCCGCCAGAGTTGTTCTGTTCGGAACGCATCACCGGCCTGACGAACTTCAAACAGCCTTCCTCCGCCATCGGGATAGCCTTTGGTGGCGAGCAGGTGGTCTTCTGAGACAACCGTGAGCTGAGAAGTATTGGCAGCTCCGTTGCTTTCACCGGGGCGACTGAACGTCCACAGGACGTCTCCGTTTTCCGGATCAAATCCCATGGCCTGAGTTTCCGCCACCAGCAGAATCTGTTCTCGGCCAGCGACCGTTTTCAGGACGGGCGATCCATAGGCGATCATCTCGTCGCCGCCACGCCAGCGAAGTTCCCCCGTTTTGCGATCAAACGCCAGCAGTGTGGCTCGCTGATCCGACTTCGGGCCGCCTCCCGGAACAATAACCAGATCACCATAGACGAGCGGCGATCCGGATCGTCCCCAGTCCAGTGTGGTATTGGATTCGTAGGTGTAGGAGACACCATCCAGACCGGCGACGGTTTCCAGTGTGATCCCCAGCAGAGAATTCAGATCAACGGTCCAGATGGCCTGGCCGTTGGAGCCGTCCAGGCAGGCCAGATGTCCCAAAGCTCCCACGGAATACACGTGACCATCGGCAATCGTGGGCGTCGACCGTGGGCCGGTCCGGCCAAGATTCATTTTGTCCTGATGACGTGTCGGCGTCTGATAGGTCCACATCAGTTCGCCGCTTTCGACGCTGTAGCACGTCACGCACTCCATTCCTTCTCGCTGTTCCATCGTCACCGCGAATCCGTTTCGCGCAGAAAAGCCGGACCATCCGCGTCCGATGGGCTGTTTCCACAACAGCTTTGAGTCAGCAAAGTGAACCGCATCGATCCGAACGCCGGAACGAACAGTTCCATCCTGATCAGGCCCCAGGAATCGGGGAAAGTCAAAGGGGGATTCTGTTGTCAGGTCCACCGCCGCGGCAGCCACTGTCGGCATCGGTGGTTCCAGCGAAGGCCGCCGGCGCCAGATGGGTTCGAAGCCCAGAAAGTTGACGTCTCCACCATGCACCGGCCGAAACACCGTGAAGAAAATGACGGGCAAAGAAACCAGTACGGCAGATACCAGAATGCGGTTGAACCATCGCCAGCGACTGAAGGCCAGCGTCCACACGACCCATGCCAGCAGCAGCAACAGTACGCAGAACAGCGTGAACACCATCAGGACATCCAGTCCAATCGCCAACTTCTGATCCAGCAGGTCAACTCGGAAGTGCGCGACGATCAGTGCCGCCAAAACCAATCCGGTGATGAGCAACATTTTTCGAGGAAATCGTCGCGACGAACGGTCAGAAGCGGTGGTGGCTTCCGGAACAGAATTTGGTGCAGAAGACGGAGCGGATGAAGGCATCGTTTGTTTGTTCAGACGGAGTGTTTTGAGATTGAAGTGGACAGTATCACACCCGTACCGTGTGATTGCCGGGTAGGATCATCTTCCACCTCGAATTCGCTGGGGCGCAGAACGATGACTGATTCGTCCGCAGCCTGCAAACTTTAGACGGTTTCCGACAGAAAACGAATTCGAATCCACAGTTCATGACGCCGGACACGGGGGCTGAACACCGGCACGCAGCGGTCGTCCATATCAGGCAGACTTCCGGCTGCCGATTTGCAGCGACTCAGACCGATGATTCGACAAAAGCTGACGACGTCATCGCCGACTCCGTCAGGATTCGACCACGGCGTCACCCGTTCAGAATTCTCACAGGCTTCCGCCGCTGCGGTCGATGAGCGGACACTGGCAGCTCCCGGTTCACGTCACGCCGAACCTGGCAGCTTCCACCACTTATTTTCAGGGCGATCTTTACCTCAATGATCTTTTTCCGGATGGCGAGTCTGTCAGGAAATCAATTCCGGAATCACGCGGCTGGGAAGCACTCCGGTCAGTCGCTGGTCGAGGCCCTGGAAGCGGTAGGTGAGTCGCTGGTGGTCGAAGCCCAGCAGGTCCAGGATGGTGGCGTGGAAGTCTCGAATGTGGACCGGGTTGTTGACGATGTTGTACGAGAAGTCATCGGTTTCGCCGTAGATCACGCCGCCTTTCGCTCCGCCGCCCGCCATCCAGACGGTGAAGCAGCGAGGATGATGGTCGCGGCCATAGTTGTCGCGGGACAGTCGGCCCTGAGTATAAATGGTGCGACCGAATTCGCCGCCCCAGATGATCAGAGTATCATCCAGCATGCCCCGCTGTTTGAGGTCTTCCAGCAAAGCCGAACAGGGCTGGTCGATGTCGCGGCACTGGCTGGGCATTCGAGTGGCTACGTTGGAATGATGGTCCCAGTTGTTGTGGTACACCTGAATGAAGCGGACTCCGCGTTCGGCCAGTCGGCGAGCCATCAGAACAGTGTTGGCAAAGCTGCCGGGTTTG
This sequence comes from Planctomycetaceae bacterium, assembly GCA_020426485.1. Classification (GTDB taxonomy): domain Bacteria; phylum Planctomycetota; class Planctomycetia; order Planctomycetales; family Planctomycetaceae; genus JAGQPY01. Next base: position 420 of record JAGQPY010000562.1, on the reverse strand, counting down.
CGAGCATCTTCACCATACAGCTGAAACGTGTGTTCTGATTCCTGGCTGATGTCCGTCAGTTCAGGCACGCTGGCCTGCATGCGGAACGCCATTTCGTACTGCTGCATCCGAGTGTGCGTTTCGGGGTCGCCCAGTTTCTGAAAGTTCAGCTGGTTGAGCTGATTCAAACCCTGAATCGATCGTTCTCGAATGGCCGACGGCACTCCCGGCGGATTGTTGATGTACAGAATCGGATCGCCCGCACTGCGGAAGGAAACTCCGGCGTGTTCTCCCGACAAATACCCCGCGCTCCACAGGCGAGCAGAAATGGCCTGCTCCTGTTCTCGGTTGCTGGGTACGGCCACCAGCACGACGAATGCCGGAAGGTTTTCGTTGTCCGATCCCAGCCCATACGACGCCCACGATCCCAGACATGGTCGA
>JAGQPY010000561.1 GCA_020426485.1 Planctomycetaceae bacterium | reverse complement strand
TGGAAACCATTCCGGCGGTGACGACAATCAGAATCACGACGGTTCCCACCATCACTACGCCCACTGCATGAGGCAGATTCAGCAGGGGCTGCACCAGAACTCCGGCACCGACCATCTGAGGAATCAGATAGAAGATACTGACGGCCAGAGTACTGATTCCGGCGGCCAGCTTGATGCCTCGACTGTTGAACTTTGCATCCAAAGCATCCGCAAAGGTGAACTTGCCCAAGCGCTTCATGGGTTCGGCAATCACGAACAGAGCGACGATCCAACCGGCCAGATAGCCGATGGAGTACAGAAAGCCATCGTATCCGTAAAAGGCGATCATACCGCAGATGCCCAGGAACGAGGCGGCCGACAGATAGTCTCCGGCAAAGGCGATGCCGTTCACAAACCACGGGATCTGTCCGTGAGCAGCAAAGTAACCTTCCGATGATTTCGCTTTGCTGCCCAGCCAGAAGCTGAGACCCAGGGTGAATCCAACGAAAATGACAAACAAGCCGATGGCAAGGTGGGATGCTTCGTAAATCACGCTTTGGTCTCCTGACTGACGGTGGTCGTTGCGGTCGATGAACTGCTGCTGCCGGAGGGAGCAGACGGTTCGTTGGAACACAAAGCGCCGTAAATCAGTGCCAGTACGAGAGCCGCTACGATCAGTCCGAAGCCGTACAGTACCGCAAGATTGATACCGGCGACGGGCGTCAGTTCCATGGTCTCAGCGGAAAACGTGTTGATCAGCACGAATCCGCCGTAAAGCACCAGGTATACAGAGAACAGCTTCAGCCCCAGTCGGGCATTTCTGGATTCCATCGTTCCTCGCCTTGCATCAATCTTCGGTTGAAGTGACTGCAGAAAACAGCACGATCAACCGCCCATCGGTCAACACAAATGACGCGCAGTGTCTGCAAAAGAATTCGTCGCGCGGTCTTCGAGCAGTGGGCAAACCTTAACGCGATCGACGTCTCAGCGATAGTAAATCCACAACGGAATTTGCATCCCGCAGCGTTCCGGCAGCATCAAAGCCGTCAGTGTTTTCCGGACTGGAAGTCGTCCAGCGTATTCTCAAAAGCTGCCGGGAATTGCAGCGCGGTGCTTCCGGTGTCCGCGGGGCGGCTGATAAAGTGGGTCTGGCAGGAATAATACGAGGCTCAACATTACAGGGCTCATCGCTGCAGCCAGACGAGTGTGGTTCATTTCAATGGCGCTGGGTTGTCCTGAATGAGAAGAAAGACTGATCAATGCTGACAAAGGAAGGGTGTCTGGGACGTCGACAGTTCCTGTGGGAACGGCTTCCGGAACACATTGACTGGGTGCTGATCGGCGATCGCCGACATGTGCAGTATTTCTGTAATTTTCGCGTCAACCCCGTAACGTTCTCCGCAGATCAGTCATGCCTGCTGTTATTGCAGCGTTCAGGAGAAGCGACTTTGCTGGCGGACAACTTCGTTCGTCGGACGGCTACGGAAACTCCGTTTGTGGATGAAGAAGTGATCGTGCCGTGGTACGACCACCGACATTCGGTTGGCAATCGCGATCACGCATTGCTGAAGGCTCTGCAGCAATGTTCCAGCCGCTGGGCGACCGGACAGGGAGTGATTGAAACGGAAGCCGTTTCACACATGATCGCTTCCGTCGTGGCGGCGAATGTCGACTTCGACCGTCTTCCCGGCGCGGATAACACTCTGGGCAGTCTGATTCGTACTCTGCGGCGCCGGAAATGGCCCGATGAAATTGAACAGCTGAAACTGTGTATGCAGGCCTGTGACGCCGGGCATCGAGCGGCGTTTGAAGTGGTTCGTCCCGGGGTGACGGAACTGGATGTGTACATCGCCATCCAGCAGGCAGCAGAACGAGAAGCGGGCTGCGCATGCGTGGTGTATGGTGACTTTCGAGCCACCAATCGGAAGCAGTACAAAGCCGGAGGACTGCCGACGCGATACGAACTGCAATCCGGCGATCTGTTCATTGTGGACTACAGCGTCGTTCTGAACGGCTATCGCAGCGATTTCACCAATACCATTGCGGTGGGAGATCCTGCGGAAGATCAGGTTCGGCATTTCGAAGCCTGTCGCGATGCGTTGCTGGCGGCTCAGTCGGTTGTGCGAGCCGGCGTGTCCGGCGCGGAAGTCTATCACGCAGCATCAGAGATTTTTCTGCAGCGAGGCTTCCCGGCTTTGAGTCATCACTGTGGTCACGGACTCGGATTGGAACACCCGGAGCCACCGGTTTTGGTGTCGGAAAGCACTGATCAGCTGCTGGAGAACGACGTAATTACTCTGGAGCCCGGTCTTTATGTGGACGGCGTGGGCGGCATGCGATTTGAGCACAATTATCGTGTCACAAACACCGGTGCGGAGCAGCTCAGCCATCACATCCTTGGTTTGACGTCCAACGGATAGATCGTTCGTATTCAATCAGACGTCACATCCGCCTTGTCTGCTGCACGCTGATTCGCAATCAGGGAGTCGAATGAGATAGTGTTCCGGCAGACAATCACAACGGCCTGTCTCGGGGCTGAAGCCGTTCGCTCTGCATGTGCCTGCGTTGGTATCGTGGTTGCCGTTTGATGGGCTACGGTTTCATGAGTTCCACGGGTATTCAGATGTTCATGTGTGATTCCGGTGGGGAAAAGTTGCCCTTGTTCTGAACAGCTGCGATTTGGCACCTGACTTGCAGATTGTTGTTCCGCAGGGTCTTCCGGTTTTTGCGGGCCGTCAGTGGCGATCTGTGTGCAGACGTGAATCTTCCAATGCTTGACGGCTTGTAACCGGCCACCTACCGTATCAGGTAGGAACAGATGTTGGATGCAGGATTGCAGCAACGTCGTTTTCGCTATGTAATTTTTGCCAACGGTTGCGCCATTCCTGCGATCGGTTCGTTCGTCTGTCGTCTCTGACTGTCCCGTTGTCAGCTTGCAACAATCTATTTCATATTGGGCTTTATAAAAATGATCAATCGTCGCGGTTCCGTCAAAAGTGTTTTCGCCGAAATGATTTCCGACTGGAAAGCTGCGGGGCAGCGAGAACGAGCTCGGCGTCGTTCCGCCAAACGTCGGCAGGTGAATCGAACGCCCGCGGCAGGTGAAGGACTGGAATCGCGACTGGTGCTGTCAGCGTTGACGATCAGTACGGACGTCAGCGCTGTGGGAGACATTACCGAGACGTCGCCTGATGAAGCCACGACCGGTGACGACCTGACAATTCAGTCCGGGGTGACGGTGGAATCCCAGTCCGGACTGGTGGCATTGAATGTGGGATACCGGCAATAAATTGGGTTTGACGGATGCGAGCCAACTCTTTAAACCCTTTTTCACGACCAAACCGGAAGGTCAGGGCATTGGTTTGGTCCTGATCCGCGATATTTTGCAGG
>JAGQPY010000560.1 GCA_020426485.1 Planctomycetaceae bacterium | reverse complement strand
CCATTGCTCAGACCTCCGCCGCGCTGGCTCGCCTGCAGTCCGGTTTTCGCCAGGAAGAAAAAGGGCAGGCGGAGTCTCGCGTGGCACAGATCGAGGCCGAACTGCAGAAACTGAAAAACGGTCCTCGGGAACAGGAAATTGCAGCTGCGGAATCTCGTGTTCGGCTGGCAGAATCGGAACTCGAACTGGCTCGCAAGTCGTATCAGCGTATGGAATCTCTGTTTGGTCGGCAGGCCGCTGACAAAAGCGACATTGACGAAGCGAGCACAAAGCTGCAGGTCGCTCAGGCTTCCGTCGACGTTGCATCCAGCGAACTGGCTCTGCTGAAGGAAGGCACTCGACAGGAAGACATCGCCAAAGGTGAAGCTCAGCTGAAGGAAGCCGAACAGTCGCTGGCGTTGTTTCGAAACGGCTATCGGCAGGAAGAAATTCGCGAAGCCGAAGCAAAGCACGAAGCCGCACTGGCCGCGTTGAAGATTCTGGAACGCCAGATTGACGAACTGAAAGTCACCGCACCCACGCACGCTTATGTGGAATCCATCAACCTGCGCCCCGGTGACCTTGTGGGAGCCAACGCGCCTGCGGTTTCTCTGGCCGATCCGGATCGTTTGTGGGTGCGAGCCTACGTCCCGGAAGATCGGCTGGATGTGTCACCCGGCATGCAGGTTCAGGTTCGAGTCGACAGTTATCCGGAGCGTACGTTTACCGGCGAAATCACATTCGTCGCTCGGCATGCGGAATTTACACCGTCCAACGTTCAGACACCGGAAGAACGATCTCGTCAGGTTTTTCGAATTCGCGTGCGATTGATCGACGATCAGGAACTACTGCGTCCCGGTATGGCAGCGGACGTGATTCTTGGCGACCGGAGGTCTTCATCGTGACGGCTCCGGTGATTGATCTGCAGAACCTGACGCGGCGTTTCGGCGATTTTGTGGCCGTTCGCGACGTATCGTTTCAGGTTCATCGCGGAGCGATTTTCGGCCTGCTTGGGCCCAACGGCAGCGGAAAGTCGACCATCATTCGCATGCTTTGCGGAGTTCTGGAGCCCAGTGATGGTTCCGCTTCGGTTCTGGGATTCGACGCTGCGACGCAGGCGGAAAGCATCAAGCGTCGCATCGGTTACATGTCTCAGAAGTTCAGTCTTTACGCGGATCTCAGTGTCCGCGAGAACCTGGAATTCTATGGCCGAATCTATGGTCTGAACCCGATTCGTCTGCAGCATCGGCTGGAGGCCGTGACGGAACTGACAGGAATCGGTGACCGGCTAAGCCAGCTGTCAGGGACGCTTTCCGGCGGATGGAAACAACGCCTGGCACTGGCGGCGTCGCTGATTCACGAACCGGACGTGATCTTTCTGGACGAACCCACGGCCGGAATTGATCCTGTGGCTCGACGACAACTGTGGGATCTGCTGTTTGACCTGTCCGGGCGAGGCGTCACTCTTTTCGTGACAACGCACTACATGGACGAAGCAGAACGCTGCACCGACGTCGGCTACATTTATAACTCGCGAATGATCGTCTGCGGCCAGCCGGACGAACTCAAACAACTGCAGCAGGTCACTCCCGCCGGAACCACTCGCTGGGAATTCGAACTGCCGCATCCGGCAGCCCGCCTGTCGCCACTGCGACAAATGAACGGCGTCGCAGATGCAACTCTGTTCGGCCAGACCGTTCACGTTCTGGCAGCAGACACAGTGTCGCCGCAACAGATGGTTTCGCATCTTAATCTTGCGGCGGACAGCGTTCAGTACCGTCCAATCGAACCAACGCTGGAAGACGTGTTTGTCACGCTCAGCCGTGCCGCTGAATCCGGCCGGTTGACGGAGACGATCACCGTTTCCTCAGCCACTGCACCAGTCCTTCCACCACCCACACGGGAAGAAGAACCAGCGCGCGGCGTTTCCGAATCACCACCGACTTCCGATGCCTCCAACCTTCCGGAACCCCAACCTTCGGCCGCCACCAGCAACCAGGATCCAGCGCATGCACGGACGCCGTTGAGTCCGGATCAGGACCAAGTTTTGTCGGAAGCCGATGCGTCAGTCAGTGGTCCACATGGCTCAACCTTCAAAAAGCCGTCGTTGTTTCACGGATTTCTGGCGGTGTTTCTGAAGGAGTTCTCACACATTCGTCGAGAACCCGCCACACTGGTGTTCACGTTCATTGTTCCGGTACTGCAGACCATCGTGTTTGGGTTTGCCATCAATACGGAAATTGAAAACATCCCCACTGTGGTCCTGGATCTGGACGGACGACAACAGGCGCGCGAGCTGCGGGAATCGTTCCGCAACACACGCACGTTTGAAATTCGCTGGCTGGTATTCCGCCAGTCGGACTTTGATCGAGCGTTGAGTTCCGGGGAAGCAAAGGTCGGCATTCGCATCCCGGCCGATTACAGTGACCGACTGGTTGCGGGCGAACAGGCGACGCTTCAGGTTCTGATCGACGGAAGTGATTCTCAGGTCGCCACCACAGCTCTCAACAGCGCCAATCTGCTGGGACTGAATGTATCCATCAATCGAGCTCGCCGCCTGGTCGAACAATCTCCGAACGTTCCTGCTCGCGATGAGACCGGAGCCCCCGCGCTGCCTCTGCAGATACGTTCTCGACTGTTGTACAACCCTAACCTGGAGAGTTCCCACTTCTTCGTGCCGGGACTGGTGGGAATCATTCTGCAGCTGGTCACTTTGTTTCTGACGTCGTTTGCCATTGTCCGCGAGCGAGAACTGGGAACGCTGGAGCAGCTGTTTGTCACGCCCGTTGGTCGAGCCGGTCTGTTGCTGGGAAAACTGACTCCCTACGCGCTGCTGGCCTTTGGCGAAACGCTGATTGTTCTGAACGTCATGGTCTGGTTCTTTGATGTTCCTATCCGAGGAAGTCTGGCCCTGCTGCTAAGTCTTTCATTTCTGTTTCTGCTGTGTGCTCTGGGACTGGGGCTGCTGGTTTCAACCGTTGCAAAAACTCAGTTACAGGCGATGCAGTTCGCGTTCATCATCATGTTGCCGTCGGTGCTGCTGTCGGGGTTTATGTTTCCTCGCAGCCAGATGCCCGTTCCCATCTACCTCGCGACATTTGCGATCCCGGTGACCTATTTTCTGGAGATCCTGCGAGCCATCGTGTTGCGAGGCGCAGAATTGCAGGACATCGTGCCTTCGGTGATTGGGCTGGCCGTTTCGACCGTGGTGATTCTGGCCGTCAGCCTGAAGCGTTTTCGCAAACAGCTGGCCTGACCAGTGTCCTTCGCCCCGGGAATCAGTGCTCGATGAGCTTCATGCCGTGCTGCTGCGGCGGTCATTGGCTTAACGGTTGCGATTGATCGTCATCGATCTGCAGGCTCGGCTCCCGGACAAACTTCGCCCGGCTGCG
>JAGQPY010000055.1 GCA_020426485.1 Planctomycetaceae bacterium | reverse complement strand
CAACGCCGTGAAAAGATTCCGTCGCTGAATTCGTGAGAGATCGGGCAGCGAGTCGTCTTTGCAGAAGTCTCAAAACGTCTGCTTCTGCCGACGATGATGGAAAACTGCCAATGGAAATTTCATCACCGCGCTGAGTTCTGCCCGACTCAACACCGGGGTTCGGCCAATGGACGGCCCACGGATTGACCGATGTTCCGCAGATTTTCCGAGTGTCACTTCGTCCACATTGTAGAAAACAGCGCTGTGAAGTCTGCCGATTCACCCGCCACGAAAGTGACTTTTGATGAGACTTTTCTCAGTCCCACGGAGAATCAGGGCAACCGAGATACCTTCAGGACAGATCGACCTTTCATTCAAATGTGCAAGTTCTGAAAGGGATCGGCGTATGATGTGAGCGGGAACTCGTTTCACCATGGACCGTCACGACGAACGGCGTCGACGACGCTCTGCACGCATCGCACAGAAATCAAAGAGCAAAGGAGAGGGATAGAGTGGATCGGCGAGATGTTGAAGAACTGGAAGCAACGGTTGAAGATGCTTTGCGGTCGCAGGTGGCTCTGCGGTGGCCGGATCTTGACGAAAAAGTTCTGCACTTTGCCGCCAAAGCAGCCGTGGCTGCAATCGAAGCCGCCCTGGCGCAGTCTCGAAAATGAGACGGGGGGAGCCTGTCGATGAAGATTCCGGCTCGCTGCGAACACAACAAGGCACGGGCTGTTTGACCAGTGTTTTGTGGGAATCTGCACAATCTCCCATGCCAACTCTGGGGACTGTCCCCCATTGGTGAGTTCCCGTAGTGCCCTCTTTTCAAGCCAAAAATTCTTTCTTCAGGTCTCTGCAGCTGAATACTTTCGGCCATACCTCACCGGAGCATCTTGATGCTCTTTCGAGGTCGTGCGGCGACTTGTCGCCGTGCTCCCCAATTGGGGGTGCTGACGTGCTTCGGCACGTCAGCATTTTCATGTGGGACCTGTCTGGCAGCCACGAGGTCTTCTGCCATCAATTGCAGAATGGGAACGAACGCTGATTCTGTTTGTTGCCGGGCTCAGCGACCTCGAACCGCGGGACGTTTGCGAGATCCTGCGGAATTCCGTCACGACAGCTTGTCGTGATCGCCTTCCGAGATGAGCAGCTCCGGAAATCGATGGAAGAAGTTCGCAACCGCACGATGCTCATTGTGAGAGAGCAGATCCCGGGATGTCGTCAGGATCTCAGGTGAGACCTTCCAGCGTCCAACCAGCTCCAGCAACTGCGAAACCAGACGTCGTTGAGTCTGTCCGATCGTTCCGGAATTGTCCATGCGGACATTGAGCAGCATGGGATTCTGATGGATCGTGGCGACGTCGACGGAGAACGGCCACGTGACCTGAACGGTCCGCAGTGCCGATGTCACACACTGCACGTCCGGAAAGCGGATCTGCCGCGGACCGCGCTCCAGGATACTTCGAAGGGAAGACGGATTTTCTTCGGCAGAAACATCCGCAAGCTCTTCCAGTGCACAGTAGACAACACACTGATGAAGAAGGCCGAGATCCAGTTCGCCGTCAACTTCAGATCGAATTCGTCGCCAGGTCACCAGCAGCACATCCAGCTGCACCTGAGGCGCGCAGCCGCATGTGAGAGAGATCTGTTCGAGAAATCCTCTGGAAGGCGTTCGGGACTGTCCCGGCAGGAATTCTGTTAACAGCGAATCGAAAGTCCGCACAAAGGCGGCCCGAAAAGCGGCATACAGAATATCCAGGGACGTTGATTGAGGGCTTAGGGGACGGGACATTTTCTGCGGGGGAGCACTTGAGTGATTGACATTCTCGCACTTCAGCCTGCGGGAGCAGGGAATAACAGTAACCTGGCTGGATGTTTGTGCCCGGGCGACAACCCAGCTCCGACTAACCTGCGAATGTTATACGACACTCGCTTTCAGAATCCGCCTCACAATCCGAATATTCCGGCCAGATCGCTGTTGCCGAAACGCAACAGCGCCTCACATTCGTGCCAGTTGTACCAGATCCTGCAGCGCCACGGGTGGAATCGTATGTGGTCCCGGAAACGGACGGAAAGTGACGTCGAAACCGCTTTCCACGAGCAGCTCTTTCAGTGATATGGCCGGTTCAAAGGGCAGGACGAAATCCTGAGTCCCATGGCTCTGGATCACAACACAACCCGGATGCTGTTCCGCCAGCTGTTTCCATTCTTTCTCGCACAACAAACAGCCTGAAAACAGCACCAGAGCAGCCGGACAGATTTTTTGTCGCAGCACAGCATCGGTTGCCGTCATGGCGCCCTGAGAAAAACCGCCAATGATGGTCTCCGCGTCCGTCAGCCCGGAGATCGACTGCAGTTCACGCACGGCCTTTGCCAGCATTTCTGAAGCCGCTTCCATTCCGTCGGGCTTCAGCTGAGTCAGGACGTTGAAATCCTGAGTCTGATTCACCTGAGCCAGCATTGCCATGTTCAATGGCCACCATGCTCGCCCGCCCGGCATGCCAAGCTCCGTCAGATCCAGTGGAGCACTCGGAAAGACAAACCGACACCGTTCCGAGATCTCGTCACTGTATTCCAGCAACTCGTAACCAATCGGCACAAGGTCGTCGCCTGGAGCACCAAAACCGTGACACAGCACGATCAGCTTTTCCGGGTTCTGACCTTCCGGCAGATCATCAATGACGCGACAGCGAAGCCCGGCGATGGAATTGGTCGTATCGTTCACGACGTGGATTTTTCTGTTGCAGGCGGAAGGACGAATGGAACGAAGCCAGCATCGCTCCGTAGAGGGGATCTGAAAAAGGGGGTTGACGCTTTGGACGACAGAAACAAGGCAGCGAAAACAGTAGTCCGGAGAGGTTCAGCCCCCTTTTCCGGATGAACTTCAAATGAAAGAAGGTCCGGGCCTGCGATCCGCGAATGCCGTGCCTTCGGATTGGACGGGCAATGTCTTGAAGATCACTGACAGAAGAGGGCACTCATTTATTAAGGCAGCCCCTTCTCAAATCAAAACGATGGCAAGACACGCTCAGGCAGAGTCACTTCTTCGCTGCCCGCGCACTCGCGCGAGCAATCCAGGTTTCCGGATCTTCTTCGAACGCGGCTTTGCAGCCGGTACAGCAGACCCAGTACGTTCGGCCTTTGTACGACACAGAGATCGTGCCCAGTCCCTGAGAAATAATGCATTCTTTTTCGCCATAGTCCGTATCACTGACGGCGAACGATGTGCCTTCTCGCTGAGTTGAAACAGTGTCGTATCGAGCGAAGGCGGCGGAGCCACGACGCCGACCGATTTCCAGCAGGTAGCGATTGTTTTCCTGCTGAGCGAACGCGAACTGCCATCGTTCACCGCCCACTTCTTCGGCGGACTGATCCGTCTGAGTCAGTTCCAGCCGGAAGACTCGATGCATCTTGTCATCGGGACCGACGACTTCGTGAACGGGATCTGTGTAGTCTCCCGCATAGTGTCTTGTGACATCGGCTGGATCGGTCGCTGTCAGTTCAAACTGGGACGATATCGGATTCCATGTGAGCCTTGCTTTTTTCAGATACGGGCTTTTGTCGGACGTCATGACCAGAGCGGGACGAGCGGGTTCAGTCTGCAGATCCCAGATCCATTCGTGGCTGTCGACGGCTTTGAATCCTTCGTACTCACGGCGAGTCGTCCCGCGCCACTGGCCCAGCATGACCTGCAGCGGCTTCAGTTTTTGCATCACGCTTTTGATCTGGTTTTCAACATTCCGGTCGACACCACCACCACCGGCCGCGCCGCTGTTTCCATCGCCCGCAGTCAGCGCAGACGCGGACAGTGGCTTGAAATCGAATTCGTCGGACACGGCTGCCGCAGGATCGTCCGATCGTTCGGCCGCCGGAGTCGACTGCGGCATCTGCTCCGCTGAGACAGGACGGCTTTCGGCGGCGGGAACCGTCTGAGTCGTCTGAGGGGCGGGAGCTGGCTGTCCGCAGCCCGCCACAAAGAGAGGCAGCAGAAGGCTCAGCAATGCCGGGGGCAATGAAGATTGGGTCAGGCGGAAGTGCGGCATGATTTCGAATCCGTCAGCGACAGCAATGACTGATCGCGTTGATAGTAGTCCGTCAGCGTTGATAGATGGGCAGGAAGCCCTTATCCAGTTGAAGGATGATACAGTTGATGGCCGTTGTGTACACCTCGCCAATCTGCCGATCAGACCATCCTCCATTGCTGCTGACTTCGCGCAGCAGTTTCTCTTCGATTTCCGTGCGATACTGATTCCAGCGTTCTCCGCCCTGACGGTAAATCACCTGTGAATAATAAAAGTGCATGTAGTGCCAGTGCCCGGAACTGGATTCCAGTGCTTTGCGGGAGTCACCGCTGCGAGGCCAGATGCGGTCGTTGCAGTATTCCCGCATCCGCCGCGTCAGATCGGTATCGTACTCACCGGCATTAAACAGAGCCGCCAAAGCTGCTGCGGTAATCGGCGGTCGTTCTCCGCCGCCTCGAATGCTGTACTGCACACCGCCGGCAGATGTGGTGCATTCGGCAATGTACTGTTTGGCTCGATCGATGATTTCGCGAGAAACCGGAATTCCCGCGTTGCGGCAGGCACGCAGGCCCTGAACCTGAGTAATGCAGGTGGAACCTTCGTCAAAGTCGTTGCCTTCTTTCGCTGAAACATAACCCCAGCCGCCGCGCGATGTCTGAGCGTCTGCACAGAACTGCACGGCTCGCTTCAGAACATCATGGATCTCTTCGCGACGACGAATGTCTTCTTCTTCGCCGTAAACCTGACTCAGAAAGACCATGGAAAACCCATGGCCGTAGGTGTAGTGATAGTCTTCGCGATATCCAATCAGCCCGTTCGGACGACTCATGGATAACAAATAGTCCACGGCACGACTAATTTGAGGTGCATAGCGCCCGGTTGTTGCTGTGGATCCTTCGGCCAGCATGGCGGTGCCGGCCAGAGCCGTCATGGCCACGCGATACTGCCCCTGTTCCGCCTCCCAGTACCCCTGTCGCTTTTGCTGAGTCACCAGGGCGTCCAGTGCTCCCTGAACGATCGAATTGACCTCCTGCTGAGAAGCCTGCACAGAATTCCCGGGCAGCATGGTCAGAACGAAAATCACTGCAGCCGACAGAATCCGTCCGGCGTTCCCCGCGCATCGATGGCAACAGGGCTGCGGCTGAGATTCCTGTTTCCTTGAATTCATGACCATCACTCCTGAATCTCCTCAAAAGGGCGTTTCCCAACGCCTTGACGAGTCTAGTGCAGTGTCAGCCATGATTTGATGAGTAGGACGGCCTTTCCAGGCCGTCAGATCAATAGGACGGCCTGAAAAGGCCGTTCTACAGTCACTCATTCGAATATTGACAGACCACTAGGCCCGGCAAAACACAATTTGTTAAATCCGATGCCGCAGGCCAGGCTCGTCCTGTCCGCGATCATCCGACGTGTTGATTGAAAGGGGCCTGACCCTGTGGAGGGCAGAAAAAATACAACAAAAATGGCTGATCAGAGAGGGGCTGACTCCTTTTTCAGATCCTGAACCTTGCCTGCGGCATCGGGTTGAACGGTGAGAATTTCCTCACTGCGTTGGACGTTGCGGCTGACCCTGTGGCTGGAATGCCGTTTGATGGATCAGGGACTGCCAGCGCCGGGACGCTGCCGTTGGTCGTTCTGTCAATAAGCACAGATCCGAGTTTGCAGATCGGGCTCACCAAAATGTATTCCCTTCCATCAGCTCCATCAGCACTGCTAACCAGCGGCCGCTGAGATTTCATCGGCGGTGAATTCGACGTCAATCAGAGTTGTCACGCCCCAGGCGTGCTGGTCGCTGACCCCTTTTCTGAGCTGAATTCGCCATCGATAACCAGTGGCATCGCTGTAGTGAGAGACGTCCGGACTGCTGGCAACAAACGTGGTCATTTTTTCACCGGGCTGCAGAACTTTGCGGCTGTTTTGATCGGTGATGTCAAAATTGCTGAGTGCCGGATGCAAATAGTTGAGCACTCGTGTTTCGGTTTCGTCTCCGTTCTTCAGCACCATCAGGAACGAATTGGCCTTGGTCGATTCATCGGTGCTTTCGGCCGGGCTGCGGTGACTCATCAGAGCCACGTCCCATGGCGGAAACGCTTTGCCGGAATCTTCTGCATTCGTGACTTCGAACCACAGCTTCAGCACCGGAGATGTCGTCATCTGATCATCCGCCGCTCCGGTGAACATACTGACAAACTTCAGCGGCTCGCGAGTGACCTTCACCGGCGTGAAGATGACATCACCAAACCGCTGTGACTGTCCAATCGTCAGCGTGTGGCCATTCGGAAGGCTGGCATCAGCAGGCACCTGTTTGTATTCGTTGCTTTCCAGCGGCTTGATATCCGGCAGACTTTCCAGCGGATGCGCACCGGTCAGACTTAGGCGTCCCGTGGCGATCAGAAAGGCCACCAGTAACGTCAGCGCGGCAGCGTAACCGGCGACCAGTGAAAACACTTTTCGCGAAACACCACCGGTGACAGCATCGGTTTCCGAGGATTCCCTGGCCGACTTCCGTGAGGATGATTTTGGCGACGCCTTGCCGTCGGCGGCAGGCTTTTCGTCGACACCCGTGTCGGTCGTGAGGACATCGTCGGAAGCATCGGTCGCTTCAAAACTCACCGAATCATCTTCCACCACATCGTCCTGAAAGCTGACGGCCGGAGCCTGAGCGGCCGCTTCGGCAAATGCTTTGTCGGTGGCCGACATCTCCGCAGGTGCTGCTGCGGCGGTTGTCTGGGCGACTTCATTGACCTTCGCCGCTTTCGCTTTCGCAACGGCTTTGGCGGCCGCTGCTTTTTCCGCCGCTGCTTTTTCTGCAGCCGCTTTGGCCAACGCCAGTTTTTGAGCTTTCGCCTTGGCGATGGCCAGCTTCTTTGCGGCGGCCAGTTTGGCTGCTTTTTGAGCGGCCAGTTCTTCTGCGGTGGGCTTCGAAGGCTCCTCGACAACCGGAGCAGATTCTTCCACTTGTGGCTCGTCCGGCTCCGTCAGTTCCGGGCTGTCATCATCTGCTTCAACAACTCCGGGAAAGTTCGCAGGCTCAGCTGCCGCGGAATCCGACACATCAAAGTTGAAGTCCCCGGCCGATACCTCCGGTTCGTCGTTTCCGGAAAGGAAACTGAAGTCCGGCGAGTCTCCGCCACCTTGTTTGTCACCCATGTTCTGTTGTCCAATCTGATTCCAACTCGCTCGAGAACACGGTTCTCAAACCCGGTCTTGATGGTCTGTCTGAAAAAGGGGGCAGCCCCATTTCAGGCAGCCTTGAACGCCCCTCAGGATTTACTCTGCTGGTTTGTCGGCCGGTTGATCCGCACTGACCGCTTTGGCAGCGTCTTCTGCGGGTGTTTCATCTGCAGGTGCTGGTTCCGAATCGTCTCCCACAATTGTCGCTTTGGTCACGTAGTCCAGTTCGGGAAAGTTAGCTTTCAGGTACTTATTCCCTTCGTAGGTGATCGATCCCTGATCAGGACGGCCCTCGTATTGTGACGTGATCTTTTCAACAACGGACATTCCGGAAGTCACTTTGCCAAATGCCGAGAAACCCTGTGGATCCAGTGAAGAGGAATTGTCGGCCAGGTTAATAAAGATTTGTGTTGTGCGACTGTTCGGACCTGAAGTTGCGAAAGTGACATAACCTTTGTGGTTTCCTTCGATCACGGGATCATCCGGAATCTCCCGCTTCCACTTGGCCGTCACCGCTGGATCAGCAGCCAGGCCAAACTGAACGACGAACCCCGGCACCACACGAAAGAAACCGCAGTCGTTGTAAAAACCGTCTTTCACAAGCTGATAGAAACGATGAGCACCAATCGGGGCCCATGCTCGGTTGACGTGAACCACAAACTTGCCCACCGTCGTTTCAAACTCAACGTCAAATTCACCGGAAGTCGGCACATCGGCGGGCAGATCAACACCGGACGGTTCAGCAGCCCCGGCTGCTTTTGCTCGTTCGGCCGCTTCACGCATGCGTTCCTGTTCGGCCCTGTCCTGAAGATTCTGCATTTCGTCAATGGCCGTCAGAACCGGTGGTGCCGGAACGTCGTCCGAGTCTCCGGAACAGCCAATGATCAGTACCAGAGCCGTCAGGCAGAATCCGCGTCTAAATCCAGTCAGCTTCATGTTTCTTCTACGCTCAAATCGTTGCAGGACCATGATTCTTTGCAATCCAGACCTCGCCGGCCGGCAAGGTTTTCGACACCTGCCGTATTTTGACGGGAATCACGGGGACTCACAAGACACCAGTTCCGGCGAATTGCAGAACGAACCGATCTCAGCCCCACCGACGGTATCCGGACACCGAGCCCTGCTGCGGTAAAACGGTTCTGCGGTGCTTCCACCGATGGAATGCCTTTCGAAGGCTGCTACCATTCGGTGACTCCTGCGTTCTCTCTCTGATCTTCGAACGGAACCGTCGCAGACTGCGCTCCGACATGCTGGCTGACATTCGCAATCGAATTCGAAACGCCGTCCGCGATGCCGTCATCGCGCACCATCGTCGCAGCAATGTTGTGCTGTTCAGCGACACGACTTTGCGAGACGGCGAACAGATGCCCGGAGCAACTCTGGAGCCCGACGAAAAGCTGCAGATCGCTCGGGCTTTGGAAGCCGCCGGCGTTCATTCTCTGGATGTCGGCTTTCCGGCGTCTTCCGAAGCGGACGTCACGGCCATCCGCCGCATGGTGGGTGTCGTCAAACGACCCGTCCTGACCGCGTTGTGTCGAACGCTGAACAGCGATGTCGACGCGGCCGCTCGAGCTTTGGACGGACAGCCGCTTCATAAGAAGGGTGTCAGTCTGTTCTGCGGCACCAGTCCTCTGCATCGGCGAGACAAACTTCAAAAATCCCGTTCAGAGATCCTGAAGATCATTGAGGATTCTGTCGCGTATGCAAGCCGGCATTTTCGTATCGTGGCCTTCAGTCCTGAGGACGCCAGCCGCACAGAACCCGACTTTCTGTGTGAATGTTACCAAACCGCCATCACGGCCGGAGCGACAACCGTCGGCTTTCCGGATACGGTGGGCGTGCTGACGCCCGAAAAATCGGCGGTCATGATTCGCCGCATTCAGGATGACGTTCCGGACATCGAACGAGTTCTGTTGGCCGTTCATTTTCACAACGATCTGGGACTGGCCGTCGCTAACACACTGGCCTGCATTCAACAGGGAGCCAACGTGGTTCAGTGTACGGTTAACGGCATCGGCGAACGAGCCGGAAATGCGTCGCTGGAAGAAGTCGCCATGGCGCTGGCTCTGCACTCGGATCAGTATCAGAAAAAGTCCCGCATCGACACGACCAGGCTGGCCCCGCTGTGTCAGTTGGTTGAGGAACTCACAGGAATCCACATGGCTCGCATGAAGCCCGTCAGCGGTCGAAACATCTTCGCGACGGAAGCCGGCATCCATCAGGACGGGCTGTTGAAGAATCCTGATACGTATCTGCCGTTCCGTCCGGAGAAAGTCGGAGCGGACGGCGTACAACTGGTTCTGGGCCGACACAGCGGCCGAAAAGCGGTGGCTCACCGATTGCAATCGCTGGGACTGTCCGACACCGATGAAAATATTCAGCGAGTTCTGGAAGCGATCAAGACACTTCCCAAAGGACAGGTGGTGGATGACGCATTTCTGGCGACGGTTGGCAATCACACTTCCGGAGCCGACGACTGATGGAATCGCCCTGTTATCTGGACAACGCGGCCACCAGTTTCCCCAAGCCGGAATCAGTCTACTCGGCCTGTGATCAGTGGTTGCGAAATGCGGGTTCGGCATTTGGTCGAGGCAGCCATTCGGGCACCATGGATGCTGATCGGCTGGTTCAACGATGTCGGACTGCGGTGGCTCATCTGTTGAACGTCAATTCGCCCGATCGAATTGCGTTTACCTTCAACGGCACAGATGGACTCAATCTGCTGCTGCGGGGATTTCTGCGGCGTGGTCATCGAGTGATCACGACAGTGCTGGAACATAATTCGGTCCTGCGTCCGTTACGGCAACTTGAGCACGAACTGGAACTGGACGTCGTCTTTGCCGATTTCGACCCCACAACCGGACAGACCGATCCGGCCTCCGTGGAACGGCTGCTGGCCGAACGTTCCACAAATCTATTAGTGATCAATCATGCATCCAACGTCACCGGCATGATTCAGCCTGCGGCAGAACTGACGCAACTGGCTCACCAGTTTGGAGCAATGGTGCTGCTCGATGCGGCTCAAACGGCGGGGCATGTTCCATTGGATCTCACTACGCTGAACGTCGACTTCATGGCCGCTTCCGGACACAAAGGACTGCTGGGACCGCTGGGCACCGGCATCGTCTACGTGGCCGCCGACCGCGAGCAACTGCTGCGTGCGGCCAGAAGTGGTGGCACCGGAACAGACAGCGAATCTGAACAACAGCCGACGGCCATGCCCGCATTTCTGGAAAGCGGAAACATGAACCTGCCCGGTCTGGCGGGTCTGCTGGCCGCCGTCGAATGGCTGGTCGAAGAAGAGATCGACAACATTCATCAACGACTTTCAGAACAAACGGCACAGCTTGCTGATGAACTTCGCGAGATGGCCGGCGTCACTGTTTACGGTCATCAAGACCGGAATTCGAACTCCGGAATCGTCAGTTTTACCATTGACGGAGCCGACAGCCGTGAAGTGGGGACGATTCTGGATCAGTCGTTCAACATTCGTGCTCGAACCGGACTGCACTGTGCTCCACGAATGCATGCTGCTCTGCAAACGCTGACCAGCGGCGGAACCGTTCGCTTCAGTCCCGGCCCTTTCACAACCATCGAAGACATCAATCGCGCCATCGACGCTGTTCAACAAATCGCCACCGCGTACATCTCTCAGGGACTTCGCCCTTGACCCGATGGCGTGGATGGCTGTTTGAAGTGAACGCTTCCGAGCGCCGAGTCGCTCACGTTGTTCGCTGTGTCGAATTGTCAGTTGAACCGTGGGTCCGGCTGTGCCGGACGGGCATCTGTGGGAGTAGTTTGCTGCAGATGAGAGTTGATAAACACAGATGTTGAACCTGAGACCATGAACGTGATGCATTCAAAACAGACCGCTGTTGTGACAGGCGCGGGAAGCGGCATTGGATTGGCCACGGCGCTGGAGCTTTCACGTTCCGGATATCAGGTGTACGTCGGGGATCTGAAATTCAACGATTCTGTACGGCAGACGTTGGCAATGCGCAATATTCATCGCCAGTCGTGTGATGTACGACGGGTTGAAGAAATATCGCGGCTGATTCAGACGGCGATTGACGAAACCAGCCGTCTGGATGTGCTGGTCAACAATGCGGGCGTTGGTCTGGTGGCTCAGATTGATCAGGTCTCTGAAGACGACTGGCAGAACGTGATGGACACCAACCTGAAGGCGGCTTTCTTCAGTTGTCGAGCCGCCATTCCGGTGATGCGGGAACAGGCGACCGGGGGAAGCATTATCAACGTGGCCAGCAATGCCGGGTTATTGCCTCGCAGTCACGACCCGTTGTACTCCATCAGCAAAATGGCTCTGGTGGGACTGACAAAAAGTCTGGCTCTGTGCCATTCAAGAGATCGCATTCGAATCAATGCCGTGTGTCCCGGCCCTGTTGAACGAACTCAGATCATTGAAGAGAACTTCGTCGATCGTCCGGATCGTCAGCAGGCGGTTCGCGATATGATTTCCGCCAGCCCTCTGGCTCGAGCATGGGACCGCATGATTACGCCGGAAGAGGTCGCTCAGTCAATTCTGTACTTCTGCAGCGATGCTGCTCGTATGGTTTCCGGCACCTGTCTGACGATCGACGGCGGAAAGTCGCTGGGTGTGCCTCCTGTCCCCGCAAGTGAAGATGTGAAGCCACTTTGAAATGGCGTCATCCGCAATCCTGCCTCTCCACTGAATGGTCAGGACAGTCATTAACCGCCGAAGCCAAGTCGGTTCACGAAGATGTCCAGGTACAGGACAAATACGAACAGGCTGATGATGAAGATCAGGCCGATTCCGTGAGCAAAATTGATTACGCGCGGGCTGGGCTTTCGGCGAGCGACCGCTTCCCAGATCAGGAAGACCATATGGCCACCATCCAGTACCGGGATCGGCAGAAAGTTCAGCACGGCCAGATTGATACTGAGAAAACCCAGAAACATTAACAGCTTGGGCACTCCATCGTCGGCCACCATGTATCCGATGCTGACAATTCCCAGTGGTCCGCTGAGTGCTCGCACAGAAAGATTTCGCTGCACCAGAGACCGCAAAGTCATGTAGATGTTGATGGCGGAACTGCGAGTGTGCCGGACGCCCAGTGACACTGCTTCGCCCCACGATTCTGCTCGACGAATCATTGTTTCCCGTTCCCATCCGGCAATGCCTCGCATCGGGACGAACCAATCGTCTTCACTGGTCTTGTCTTTCAATACGATGGCAAAATCTTCGCCCCCATCCGAACTGGCGATATGCAACCGGATGTCTCGACCTGGCACGGCCTGAATCTGTTCGAAGACAAAGGCCCAGTTGACTTCACCAGGAGTCTCTTCGTCGCCGGCCAGCTCCATCAGATCGATAATCTCCGGCGTCGCAGAATCTCCCATCGCATCTTTGGTGATGTTTTTGAGGTCCGGATGAGACAGCTCGACCTTGGTAATCTTCTGCTGCTCCTTCAACTGTTCATTGCGGGAAGCTTCTGAGTCCGGAACGATGTGTGCAATTCGAGGCAGGACATGAATTCCGGCACCGATCGAAGAAATCGGGAGTGGAGCCGTAATCGACAGTGGACGCTCAGCCCATGCCGGCGTGTCATCCGGGGTAACCGTGATCTTTGTTTCAACGTCGCCCTTGTTTTCCGTCTGGCGAGCCACCGTGATCTCCACGGTCTGTCCGGCTTTTTCAGCAAAGTAGTTGGGCAAACGCATCGGGTCGATGTCTCGCCCGACAACCAGTTCGTCGACCATGCGTATCTGATCGCCGATCATCAGGCCCGCTTTTTCAGCGATGGAACCATGAATGATTGCAGTGACTGGTCCGGGAGACATCCACAGTCCAACGGCCTTCATTTTGCCGGGTGGTACGGTGATGGTCAGCGTTTCACGAACCCCTTCAGTATCAATCACGCCGTCTTTTCGCGGAGGGCGTTCGACAGTGTAGGCGATTTCTTCGCTGGCCAGGCGAGCCGTATGCCAGGACAATTCGTGCAGGTAACGGACAGGAATTCCGTTGACCTGAGTCACCTTGTCACCCGGCAGGAATGGTTGCGAAGCGTGCTCCGCCGGCATGCCGGGAACCGTGATTGATTCTGTTTCCGGAATCATCGTTGAAAGCGTGGATGAACTCGTCGGCCCCACTCCGATGATTCGTACGGTCTTGCCAAGGCGGGGATCAACGGTGACCGAGAACGAACTCCCATCGGCATGTGTGCCTTCGACAGGAATCGTTCCACTGGACAGCACAACCGCCTGATTGATGTCTGTGAAGTTGTGAATGTCCCAGCCGTCCAGCCGAGTAATGGTGTCTCCGGCACGCAGGCCGGCTGTCCATGCCGGAAGACCAGGATGAACGTGTCCGATCATCGGAACGTGTTCTACAACTCCCCAGCGATAAGCGATGGCAAAAAACATGAAGCCGGTGATCACATTCATGATCACACCAGCCGAAATAATGGCCATTCGCTGCCAGACTTTTTTGGCAGAATACGATCGAGGGTTTTCGGCAATTTCGTCGCTGGTCATCTGGTTGGGGTCCATATCATCCTGCCCCAGCATCTTGACGTAGCCGCCAAACGGCAGCGCGGACAGAGCGTATTCGGTTTCGCCCTTCTGGCGACTCCAGATAATCGGACCAATGCCGATACTGAAACGCTCCACATGCACGTCGCACCATTTGGCGACCGCAAAATGCCCCAGTTCGTGAAAGAAGATCACCATTCCCAGGCCAAGAATGACCGACAGAGCGTTGGTAATCTTGCCCAGCGCGGCTGTGGCGGTCAGGAATGTCAGAAAATCGATGCTGATCAGGTCCACCGGGATGCTTCCTCTCGAGCCCACCGGTCCGCCTGGTAAATCTGTTCCAGCGTCGGATGAGCGTCGTATTGATGGTGGTGAAGGATGTCTTCAGAAATTTGCGTAATCTGGTCGAACCGAATGCTGCGATTCAGAAACCGCTGCACAGCAATTTCGTTGGCGGCATTCAAGACCGCTCCGGCTGTTCCCCCGCGCGAAGCGACTTCATAGCCCAATCTGAGAGCCGGAAAAAGGTCCGGATCGGGGGGATGAAAACTGAGCGTCAGTGGGTTCGACCAGTCGGTGTCCGGGCACGGGCATTCCACACGTTCCGGAAATGTCAAAGCGTATTGTATCGGCAACCGCATGTCGGGGGGAGACATTTGTGCAAGGACCGAGCCATCCCTGAATTC
Organism: Planctomycetaceae bacterium; assembly: GCA_020426485.1. GTDB lineage: Bacteria > Planctomycetota > Planctomycetia > Planctomycetales > Planctomycetaceae > JAGQPY01. Next base: position 5,562 of record JAGQPY010000055.1, on the reverse strand, counting down.
GACAAACGAATGCACAATGGACTGCGGATGAATCACAACCTCAATCTGGTCGGCCGACACGCCAAACAGCCAGCGAGCTTCAATGATTTCCAGGGCTTTGTTCATCATGGTGGCGGAATCGATGGAAATCTTCGGCCCCATTTCCCATGTCGGATGCCGCAAGGCCATTTCCGGAGTCACGTCGCGAAGTTCCGCCTTCGTTCGATCTCGAAACGGTCCTCCGCTGGCCGTCAGCACAATTCGCCGCAGATCTTCCTCCCGCCCCGCCTGCAATGCCTGAAACACCGCACTGTGTTCGCTGTCCACGGGAAGAATGGTGGCATCCGAAATGGCAGCTCGTTCCGTCACGATGCTGCCGGCGACAACCAGTGTTTCTTTGTTCGCCAGAGCAATCCGTTTTCCCGCATCAACGGCCGCCAGCGTCGGCCGCAGTCCTGCCGCACCGACAATGGCCGAAACCACGCACTGCACGCTGGTATCGGCAATCCGCTCCTCTGCCGCTTCCATCGTGGTGACAAGTTCTGTACCGGTCGGAAGTCGCGACCGCAGAGCTTCGCCGGACGCTGCGTCGGTCAGCATCACCCAGTCGGGGCGGAATTCCTGCAGCTGAGCCGCCACAGCCTCCACGCTTTGATGAGCCACCAGTCCCGCCACGCGCATGCGGTCCGGATGACTGCGGATCACGTCGAGACAACTCGTCCCGATCGAACCGGTCGAACCGAGGACGACAATCGACTGAGGCTGTGACACAGAAATCGGATGTGCGAAGAAAAACAGAAACCCAACCTCTCGCCAGTCCAACTTTGCGGCAGCGAAGGCAGCGGGATCTTAAAGACCCCGCGATTCTTTCTCAAGACGGCCGGATTTCGCCGGTTTTCCCGATGCCTGCCGTTCTGCAGCGCCGTTTTGTAAGCTTTTTCCGCCGCAATGTTGCTCAATGCCGGTCAAACTCGGCGGACATTCGCCGATCTGCCACAAATCTCGTTGTTCCTGACGGTCCGATCGAAGCCCGCTTGCGGACGTCGTCGGCAGACAACGGATCGAAGTGGACCGTACATCGGCCGCGCAAAATCATATTCGTGGATCATCAGAAAGAAGCGAGATCTTCCAATGCTGTTCGCTCTGCTGAGTCTGTTTCTGGTGCAGTCGGAAAACCAGTTCGTCGCCGAACAGACGGCCACGCCGGTCTCCGCCATCGTGGCCCCGGCCGGATTCCAGGTGCAGTTGCTGCGTTCAGCAACTCCGGAAGAAGGCTCATGGATCAGTATGACCTTTGATCACAAAGAGCGACTGATTTTCGGGCGAGATGACGCGGGTCTCATGCGTTTGACGCTGACGTCGACTGAAAACAACGACAAGTCTTCGACCAGCGTGTCACTTGTCGAAAATCTGACGTCAGACCATGCCGATATCGCAAAGCTGAAACATTGTCGGGGCGTGCTGTACGCCTTCGACAGCCTGTACGTCAGCGCGACCAACAGTAATGGCTTCTATCGTCTGCAGGACAGCGACGGTGATGATCACTTCGACAAGGTGACTTTGCTCAAAACGATGGATTACCGAAGTCGTTACGGACACGGCACCAATCAGATTGTCAAAGGGCCTGACAACATGGTGTACGTGGTGAACGGTAACGATGTGTCGTTTCCGGAAGGCTTTGCCACAGATTCTCCGTATCAGAATCCGCACAATGACTGGCTGCTGCCGTGGCCTCATGATCTGGGACACGATGATCGAGTCGGCCACATTCTGAAAGTCACGCCGGATGGAAGTTCATGGACAATCATCGCCGGTGGTTTTCGCAATCAGGTCGACATGGCCTTCAGTCCGGAAGGCGAAATGTTTACGTGGGATGCTGACATGGAGTGGGATTCCGGAACTCCGTGGTACCGCCCCACTCGGCTGAATCATATCGTGTCCGGCGGTGAATACGGCTGGCGCTGGGGCACCGGCAAATGGGCCGACTGGTATCCCGACAGCCTGCCCACAACACTGGACACCGGCCTGTCGTCTCCCACCGGGCTGACCTTCGCCACCGACAGCCGCTTTCCCGAACCGTATCGCAGTTCATTGTTCATGGCCGACTGGCAGAACGGCAAAATTCTGCGAGTCACACTCAGACCTGCAGGTGCTTCATGGAAAGCGTCGTCGGATCTGTTCATCGAAGGTGCTCCGCTGAATGTCTGCGACATGGCCTTTGGCCCGGATGGCAGTCTGTATTTCATCACCGGTGGTCGAGGTTCGCAGTCCGGCCTGTACCGTGTGACATGGACCGGCGCCGATTCGGATCTGCCCAGAATCGATCCAGAAATGACCGTCTCTTCGGAAGAAGCCGAAACGGCAGCGAAGGCTCGACAGCTCCGTCGTCAGCTGGAATCCTTCCACGGCCATCACGATCCCGCTGCAGTCAACACGGCATGGTCGATGCTGAACAGCGACGATGTCTGGCTGAGAAACGCAGCTCGCGTTGCCATCGAATGGCAGCCCGTCGACGAATGGCGTCAACGAGCACTACAGGAAACGCGTCCCACGGCCGCTTTGACCGCACTGCTGGCCTTGGCTCGAACGGACGAGGCTTCGTATCAGCCGCAACTGATCAACGCCGTTCTGAAGCACTGGAACGAAAACAGTTCGGCCGAACAAACGCTGATCGCACTTCGCACGCTGCAGCTGTCGATCATTCGTCAGGGGACGCCATCGGAAGAGCTTCGACAAGCAATGCGAAACCGACTGGAAATGATCTATCCGTCCGTCGATGTGCGAAGCAATCGGCTGGCATGTGAACTTCTGATCCGGCTGAAATCTCCCGTGGCTCTCGAACGAACTTTGACGCTGCTGGAAACGGCTGCCACTCAGGAAGAACAGATTTTCTATGCAAAGGCTCTGACATTTATCGATTCCGAATGGACCACTGCCGACCGCCTTCGCATCCTGCACTGGTTCAGAAAGGCGTTGCAGTTTCGAGGCGGCAGGATCGTGGAACAGTCCGTGCGCCGGATTCGCGACGCTCATCTGGCCGGTATCCCGGAATCGCAGTCGATGGAACTCGCCGCAATCATTGCTTCGGTTCAGGATGAAGCCATCAAAGAAGAACCCGTCCCGCCGCGACCATTCGTGCGCAACTGGCAGCTGGAAGAAGTTCTGGATGACGTGCTTCACATGTCTGATCGATCCATTGAAGCCGGCCAACAGGCGATGGCCGCGGCGTCGTGTCTGAAATGTCACCGTTTCGGAGATCGCGGCGGGCGAGAAGGCCCCGATCTGACTCAGGTGGCCAAACGCTTTGACCGACGAACCATTCTGGAATCGATTCTGCAGCCTTCGAAGGTCATCGACCCCAAATATCGTCAAACAGTGTACGTGCTGACCAGCGGCAAAGTCATCACGGGAAGAACTCTGCAGGTCAGCAAAAACAAGCTGGTCATCGAAACCAATCCTCTGACCGGTGAAAGCGTCGAAGTGTCTCGCGACGACATCGAAGAATCCGCTCCTTCCACCGTTTCACTCATGCCGGAAGGTCTCGCCAACACTCTGAGCAAAGCAGAGATCCAGGACCTGATTTTTGCGCTGCAGCATCCACCTCAGCAGTCTGGTCCATAACCACGCCGACATCGGCTCGGAAACGCAGTCAGCGGCATTGACCTCTGGCACCGCAGCACGCTTCGGAACGCTTGATTCGCAGGCGGACGTCGCCGTCAAACGTCCCCGCCGGAAAAATCAGCACAGATGCACCTCGCGTGCGGCGAAACCCGACGACGAATCGCGATCACCGGTGGCCCGCCGTGTGTGGAGTCCTACCTGGACAGCGCCATGTTCTGTTGCCGGCTGTTGTTTAATTCGCGTGTTTTGGTGGTACGGATTTGATTTTGTCGGGGTCGATTCCGAGTTCGGCGAGTCGTTTGCGTCTGTTTTTTCGGTGTGACTTGCTGGCCTGGGCGTTGCGGCGAGCGTGATAACTTTGACGAGCGGATTCTTCTCGGTAAAGCCGCTCGCGGGTGCGTGGCGGATAGGTCATCGAATCGACCACCACGTTGGCGGCGCGACGAACCTGTTCTGTGGTCAATAACTCACGGCTGAGCACATTCTCGCTGGGCGACAGCTGCTGACGAACTCGGGCACAGAACAGTTGGCTCAGAATCGTGATGAAAAGATGACGGTGGATGCACCGCCAGCCGCGACATTCGAAGTGATCCAGACCGAGTTCTTCCTTCGTCTCGCGGAAGCAGTCTTCGATCGGCCAGCGTCCGAATGCCACGCGAAGTATCTTCCGCAGCGACCAGCCGTCACGGCCTGGAACACGATTGGACAGGAAGTATTTGGTTTCATCGGTCAACACGTTGCGAGCCACAATCAACGTACACTGATTGCTGACCAGTTTGTCCGTATGAGTCTTTCGCCAACACTTCGCCCAGCGAATTTCCCACACTTCACTGCCACGGTGCGAATCTTTGATGCGATACTTTTGTGGCGTCTGTTTTCGAAAGGCGGGCGAGTACCTGGCGAGGTTCTGAACTTCGCTCGGCTGTTGTTCGTGCGAGCGTAACCGAGGATACTTTTTCGGATGTCCGGTTGCATTTTGAGGCGGTGTTTTCAGGACTTTCGGCTTCGTCAGCCAGACGTGAGCGTTTGGCGGCACTTCGATCACAAAGGCTTCGTTGCGTTCGTCGAGACCATCCGGAAACGCGCCGTCACGACCATACAGTTCGTCGGCCGTCCACGCGATGACTTCGACGCCGTTGGCCTTCGCACGGTCAATTAGATCCAGCGCGATTTGAGGTTTCGTCTGGAAGACGACATCGTCCGGCACGTACGTTTTTTTCGGCGCGCCGAATCGTTGGCCCATTCTTCGGGAAGGTACAAACGCGCGTCCAGCAGGCAGTCGAAGCCCGGAGCCGAATAGGCCAGAGCCACGTTGTTAACACAGTTCTCGATCTTCCCGCGGTTGCCGTTGTACTGTCGCTTAACGCCCGCTGTTTCATGACCGCTTTTGGCCGTTCCCGTTTCGTCGATACAGCCGACGGCGTCCGGGTGAGCGTGTTCGGTGGCCACGATCTGCTGACAGCGATCCCGCAGCATCTGTTCATCCCAGACAATCGATTCGAGAAACCGCTGCAGCGTCCGCGGAGCCACGTTTTGATCCAGAGCGATCGCTTCCGCATTCTTACGCTGCACGTCGGAAAGCAGGCCACGCGTGTAGATCAGCAACAGCGTTCGTCCTGCCGGTCGAGCGAAACAACAGGAGAAACGAGTCAGAAACTCGAGGAGCAATTTGCTCAGCTTTGCGATATCCTGCACCGACATGGGACGACCTTCCGTGGTTTCCTCGTGAAACGTTTTAGCACACGAAGGGTCGTCCCTTTTCTGACTTCAAGTCAAGTGCGATAAATACCGAACAGCTCAAGACTTACAGTCTTCAATCCAGAAGACATGGCGCTGTCCAGCTAGGCATTCTGAAATACCTTTTCTGAGGAAAACTGCTGAAGAGGCTGTGCGTCCCCATTCTTCCACACGGCCACGTCGCCACGATGGTTGCAGGTAACGAAGGTTCCGAGTTCATGACCA
>JAGQPY010000559.1 GCA_020426485.1 Planctomycetaceae bacterium | reverse complement strand
CGGCCAGACAGCTGCCCACAGGCGACCTTTGGTATCAAACTGCAGCTGAACCGGGTTGACCAGTTCCGGAAATCGCTTTTCGTCGGCAAACAGACTGACTTCGAAACCCTTGGCCACGGCGATCTGATTCAGCACTTCTTCTCCGCTGAGATACTCCAGCGAACCTTCTTTTTCCGCGCTGGAACTCTTGCTGCCGCCGCCGACGTTTGAGACCACAGGCACGGGTTTGGGAACGTTGCTGTCATCGACCGCTTTGTTGCCTCCGACCGCTCGATTCCACACGACGTCGTCGCGATTGGCCGTCATTACGTCCAGCATGGTCAGTTCGGGCTGAAGCACTTCTGCATTGCTCTGGTCATCCACGAATTTCAGTGTGGATCGTCCGCCCCAGATGTCGTTTCCATCGGAAGCTCGATAGCGATTCCACCAGTGCAGATTCTTGTCCAGAACCGCCTGCCGCAGAGCCTCCATCGCCCCCGACGCGCTGACCGACTTGTTCAGCAGCTGCGAAGCGATGACTTCCGCCAGTTGTTTGTTGCCGTCTTCGGACAGGTGAACTCCATTGATCGTCAGTGGCTGCTGAGCTTTTTCGTACAGTTCGAGCGACGGATGAAACAGATCAACAAACGCAACACCTGCTTCCTCGGCGGCCGCCTGCGTCGCTGCCGTGTAGGCTGCCAGACGAACGTTCTGAGCCGTCCCGTCCGGCACATTGGGGTTGTGAGTGTTTTCCTGAGCGATCGGGCTGAACAGAACAATTCGCGGAAAGTCCTTTCCGTTCGGTTTGGCTCCGCGCGTTCTTCGGACAAATTCGATCAGCTGCTTCCGGTAGTCGTCAGGTTTGGCATCGAAGGATTCGTTGTATCCGAAGAAGGCGAACACAACCGTGGGCTGCACCTTCCTGAGATACTCCGTCATCGACATCTGGCCGGAACTGCGAGGATAATGGTTGGGCCGGTCACCACTGGTGCTCATATTGCGAAACCGCACCTGCTGGCCAGTGAGTTCCGACTGCAGCAAAGTTTCCAGCCAGCCGTCATGCTGCATGCGGTCCGGCAGTCCGTTGCCCAGAATGGCCACAACGTCATTCTTCTGAAACGTGAATGGAGCCGGGTCGCGATAACCGGCCGGGACTTCTGCCAGATCCGGGGGTTCCGGTGATGTCGGCGACTGTGAACGACCTCCACCGCCACCGCCAGCCAGCATCGCGTCGCCGGTCAGCGGCTTGCCGGGCTTTCCATCGTACGTGAGATACGTGGCCTTGCCGCCGGCTTTGACGTCGATTTCCATTGCCTGCGGAGTCGCGATGTCCGTCAGTTGAAACACCGGCTTGCGGTCAGAATCCAGCAGCGTCAGCGTGAAGCCGGCCAGACGGCGTTCAAATCCGGATCGATTCCAGATTCCGATTTTTTCGATGTCGGTCGGCTTGCCCAGATCCAGTTCCCACCACGGATTCTTTTCGCCCGAATTGTTGGTGTGAGTCTGCCCGTTCTTCCCCCAATCAGGATCTTTGTTTCCGTCGATGCCTCGAGACGCCACGCCGCCCGAATTGTTGCTCGACTGCGTTGCCTTGCCCTGCGGCGCGATGTTCTTTCCGCCGCTGAACACTTCCACTTCCGCCAGCGTCAGAATGCGGCGGTCGCCCGGCAGTTCGATGCGAACATACTGAGCCGGTTTGCCCGTCGTCAGAGGCTCCTTCTTCTGCGCGGCATTAGTTGTTGCGGCGGCATTGGCCGTCGGAGTCGTCAGCGTTTTTTCCGCCATGGCCTTCTTCCGCCGATTACCCTTTGCGGCCGTGGCGGTTGATGGTTGAGCGTCGTGGCTGGCGGGAATCGGGCTTTCGAACCCTGCGTAATCTGCCGGCTTGACGCCTCGCGCATGAGTTCCGTTGCCGAAGGTGGTCGGATGGAACGGGCCGACGATGGAGATCTCGGCATCCGGCCTGATGGCGGCTTCCAGACCGACCGCCCACAGGCAGCCGTTGATCAGCATGCGACGGTATCCGTTGTTCAGCAGATCTTCCGGAGTTCCGTACAGCGACGTGAAGACTCGACCGGACTTTCCCGATGGCGACTTGTATGTGCGAGTCCATTCGGAAGGCTGAGGCGGCTTTGTTTCGTCAGCCGGTGATTCGGGCGTCATCCCGTTCAGCGGCTGAGCTGTCGTCAGAATTTCGCCATCGGTTGGCTTGCCGACATATCCTCCGGCCTGAACCCAGATGTCGCTGACTCCGCGCAGAATCGGATGGTTTCGTTTGTCGTCGACAATGGTAATCCGAGTGCTCTGCTGATGATTGCGGCCATAGTGACCGACCCATGTCTGCCCCAGAATCTGATGACCGAAGCCCAGTTCATAGCCATCACCTTTGTGGTCGAACGAATACTTCGCGAATGGTTCGTCCGCCTTCATGCGAAAGGCATGGGTTGCCGTTCTGAGCCCCACGACCGGACCGCCTCGGTTCAGATAAGCATCCAGATGCTTCATCTGTTCGACGGGGAAATTCTGAAACCGCAGAAACACCACGGCCAGGTCAGCGGTATCCAGCGCCTCCATGCCGGGCATGTTCGAATTCCCCGGGACGATTTCCCCGGACTGTGGATCGACATTGAACAGCACCGTACAGCGGAAGCCGTGGTGCTTCGACAGAATCCTCGCCAGAGCCGGAAGCGTTTCTTCCGAACGATATTCATGATCGCCGGCCAGAAACACAATGTGCTTCCCCTGCCCAATGCCCGTTCCGCCCGGATAAACAATTCCCTGAGCCTTCACCGGGACAGCAGTCATCAGGGCCAGCAGGAATGTCATCATCATCTTTATGCCGTGCATCAGGTTTCCTGTGTGATATGAGAGATTGTCTCTGAAGTGTGTTGGTTTCACTGGTGATCGACCGACCGGGAATCCGGCGTCAAAATCAAGCTGTCACCAGTCGACAAAGTTATGTCTGCGCGAGACCAAAGCCAACCGATTCGCGGACGTATCTGCTGCATTTGTCGGGAAAGCAGATTGCCGGAAAATGGGTCAGGATTGTTCAGGACCGACCCGGCGATCGGTGGCGGCAGCTTCCAGCTTGCGATTTGCAATTCCATCGTCTCAGGCAGATTTACGATCGAATGGGGTCATAACACTCTGAGATCTCCTGCTGTCTGCATGAGCCGCAGGGCTTTGTCCAATGAGACGCTGCCGCCGAATGTGAGTTTTCAACGCGTGCGACGAACGGCGGTGAGCGCGAACGGTGAGGCTGTATCACTGCGGAAGTGGCTGCGGACTGTATTTGCAAAAGCGGTTTGGGTTATCATGCGGCGGGGTAAGATCAGGAAATCGCGCGGAGCATAATTGAAAATGCTGACAATTTCTGATTCCGGAGCGGCAACATTT
>JAGQPY010000558.1 GCA_020426485.1 Planctomycetaceae bacterium | reverse complement strand
TAATCCGCACTGGTCAGGATCTGAGAATAAACGTCAGCCGCTTGGGCATACTTCTTCAGTCCGGCCAGAGCCAGTCCCTGAACATACTTTGCATCCAGCGATTCTGTGGCGGCCGGCCCGGTCGCCAGAAACGCGTCGATGTCCCTCAGAGTACGCTCGTGTTCGCCCAGCTGAAACTGAGCCATCGCTCGCAGATACAAAGCACGATCGCTGACGGGAGATTCTTTTTTCTGCCGAAGCAGTTCTGTTGTCGCGTCGATCGTTGACTGAAAATGTCCGGCGTTAAACTGAGCCCACGCTTCGCCATAGCGAGCGTGTTCCGCAAACTCGCTCTGCGGCCAGCGACTGATCACCGTGTTGTAGTCCTTGATCGCCTGTTCGACATTTCCATCGGCATAGGTGGCTTCACCACGTCGAAACCACGCCTCAGCCTGCAGCGGACTTTGTGGATAATCGCGAATCAACTGCTGCAGTTTCGAAGTGGCTTCCGCCGATTGACCGGCCTGCCGCAACGCATCGGCCAGTGCCAGCAGCGTTTCGTCGTTCTGAGATCGCTTCGGATCGGCAGCCAGGGATTCCGTCAACGACTTCACGGCCACATCAATCTTCTTCTGATTCAACTGACTGCGACCGATTAAACTGAGTGCTTCGCTGCGCAGAGCAGGTTCGGTCAGACTTCCAACGATGGACGACAACCACTGTTCGGCTTCGGCGGGCTGTTCGGCCAGAAACATCGCCAGCCCCAAACGCACTTTGGCCTGTGCCGCATTTGCGTGCTGCGGAGCCGCCTTCAAATAGGTGCGAAACCGCTGTTGAGCATCCGCGAAGCGACGCTGCAGCAGACTGCTTTCGGCCACGATGTACATCACGTCCGGCTGCAGCGAATGTTCACGAAAGCTGGACAGAAACTGATCACTGTAGGTCCGAGCCCCATCGAAATCCTGAACATCCAGTGCTGACAGAGCCGCCATGTACAGCGCCTGTCCGGCCTGAGGATGCTTCGGATTTCGGCCGGCAAACTCGGCATATTCACGGACAATCTTCGTTCGCTGCGACGGCGTTTCGTACAGGGCGTCCAGTCGAGCCAGCTGAAGGTCCGGCAGAAATTCAGACGACCTGAACTTTCGAAGACCGTCGTCTGCAATCTTCAGCGCTTTGGCGGCATCACCTTTTCGCAGCCATGTTCGAGACAGCCATTGTGTGGCTTCGGCGGCTTCGGGAACATTGCGTCCGGCAACCTTTTCGAAACCATCACGAGCCGTATCGTAGCGTTCCAGCAGGAACAGACACTTCGCCCCGGCGAGCGTCGCGGCATCGTAGTGAGTCGTCTTTGCGAAGCGGCGCGGAACGTCCCAGTAGACTCGGGCCGCTTCCTCCAGACGATCCTGCTCGTATAGACAGCGAGCCTGCCGAAGCATGGCAACGTCCGCCAGTTCAAAGGCTGGTGTGTTGCTGATGGCCGCAAACAGTGGTTCCGCCGTTTTGAACTGCCCCGCTCGAAACAGCAGCTCCGCATGTCGCATCTGAACTTCCGTCACCAGCGAATGGCGAGGATACCGAGTTGCGAAGGCTGTAAACGTGGCCGCCGCATCTTCGGTCCTGTTCAGTGATTCCTGGCTGGTGCCCAAAGCGTACAACGCATCGGCAGCAAGTTCGTGCTGCGGAAAACGCTTCAGCAGCTCTTCGTACCGCTGAGCAGCCTCGGCAGTCTTCTTCTGCTGAAACAAACTCTCACCAAGGTAAAACAACGCTCGCGGTGCATACTCACTTTCAGCAAAGCGAGCAAGCATGCGGTTCAGCGTCGCATCTGCGCTGGCGAAATCCTGATTTGACTGCGTCTTTTGGCCTTTGCCATATTGAGCGATGCCAAGGTTCAGCAATGTCTGATCGAGCAGTTCGAACTGAGGTGATGTGGCAGCGACTTTAGTAAAGGCAGCGATGGCTTCGTCAAAACGCTGCTCCTGCAGACAGCAGGTGCCCAGATAGTGTTGAGCACGATCGATGCGTGGATCTTTGGGGAACTTTTTCAGAAAGACGTTCCATTCGTCAATCGCCGAATCAAACAGCTTCTGATTCTGAAAGCCAACGGCCACCGCATATTGCCGAGTCGCCGCTTCTGTTTCCTGAGCGCGGACCGCTGGCGCCTGAAGCAGCGGAATCAGCAGTACCAGCGCCAGTGTCGGGCGGAACCATGAAGTCCGTGTCTGACGCTTTGACGCCGACTCAGTCGACAAACACGATTTGGAACGAGCGGGTACCGGATTCGAGTCACCAGCAGTGGTCTGTTCAACACGCGACGATCTGCATCGAGAGCGAACTGGCATTCCAAACTCCCTCAAAGGGCATCGACCTGAATTCCAAGGCGTCATTGGGCCAGGCGACAACTCAACCTGCCCAATCAAACCGTCACCGCAATCTTCACAGCATTCGTACCGGACAGCAGGCCTGCATTATTCACTTCACCGGTTCGACTGCCGTGACCATTGAACAACTCGCCTGTGGAAACAACATCGTGCTGCTTTCTCCAGCGAGTGCCCAAGTTTACACGTTTTCATCTTTGCTGTCCTTTGCCCAACAGAAATCATTCCTTTCGCCGACATCAATCCTGGCCGCAATCATCAACCAAAATGGACGACAACCCGTGTTCAGCCATGCCAACCAATCGAGCCGTTTGTCCATGGAATGCGGGCAGATCCCGACGCCGTGACGAGCTTGAGAACCGTAAAACGCGGCTGTTTACCCCGATGCCGCAGGCGAGGCCCCTCCTGACTGTGATTAACCTGGCCTCTCGGCCACGGGTTAAACGGAGAATCTCTTCACGGAGTTGGGCAGCCCTATTCTCAGATCCGTGAAATCTCCCGTCCAATGGAACGTACTCAGGCCGGATGAGATCACACAGATCCCGGAAAATGCGCAACGCACCGAAATTCCGAGGTGATTCTTCGACCCCGGCCGCCGATCGACAAGCGAAAAGACCGGTGGTCACAGAAAACGTACCGTGGCCTGTGCTTCCCGCCTGCGTCTCCGGCTTGCCATCACAGGCAGCAAGCTTCCGCCACATTTGGGGGGACGATCGATTGAACCGGGCTCAATCCCGGGTGATCCTTCTGGTCGTGTCGCTCGGTCGATCAACCGCCGTTCAAAGCGCTCGGGGGCCACATGTACAGAACAGGTCACCCTGAGCAGCGACGGCAGATTGGTCGCAATTTCGTCGTCATGCTCCATTCCGGGAGGACATCGAGCTGACCGACTGACAGATCGTTGCTGCAAACAGTTGCGCGAAACCTGATGGCCGGTCGCCGGCACACTGCATCGGGACCGTTCGAACGGAATTTGGCTTTCTGTTGTGCATCGGTTGAAGCTCAATTGCCGGTCA
>JAGQPY010000557.1 GCA_020426485.1 Planctomycetaceae bacterium | reverse complement strand
TTCCGGTTATTGCCGAACGGCTTCGTGGAGGCTGAATTGTTCGGTGTGCCGTTGACAGAGGTTCGGCATAATGACGATGGCTGTCAGAGATCGGAGAGGAATGCCAGGAGGCGGTCGGTTGGCTGAAATCGGTTTAGACGTGCTTTACCTCCGGGGACTGCTGCGAGGACCTTTTCTTTGAATTCGAGATCAGCGTCCAGGTAGACCTGCGTTGTTTGGTACGACTCGTGACCGAGCCATAGAGCGATGACCGACTGCTCAACACCAGCGTGAAGCAGTTGAACCGCCGTCGTGTGCCGGAGGACGTGCGGAGTCACCCGTTTCTTTCGCAGGGTCGGGACGGACATTGTCGCAGTCTTCACGTGCTTTCGAAGAAGGTGTTGTACGCTGTCGCTGCTCAGCCGACTACCCGTTCGATTGGGGAAGAGCGGCGCATGGGTTTGAGTGTTCACGTCGCGAAGCCACTGTTTAATTGTTGCCACAGATTCCTTCGTCAGTGGAACCGAACGTTCCTTTCGTCCCTTGCCGAGACATCGGACATGGGGACCGCTTTCCAAATGAACGTCCTGGATACGCACTCCCGTCAATTCTGAGACGCGTAATCCTGTTTGCACGGCGAACTGGAGCAGTGCGTGATCTCGTCGTCCAAACCATGTACTCAGATCCGGAGCGGCGAGCAATGCGTCAATCTCAGAAACTGTCAGGTAGCAGATCAGTGGTTGCTCACCTCGTTTGAATGGAGTCGCGATAATCTGGCGAATCGATTCTGCCCGGTCTGGTCGCTGGAACGAGACGTACCGAAAGAACGACCGAACGGCCGCGAGTCTCGCGTTTCGCGTTCGGAAACTGCAGTTTCGCTCGCGTTCAAGGTGTGCAAGAAACTCTGTAATGAATTTTGAAGTGAGGTTATCCAGGCGGAGTGTGGATGGAGCCGTTTTCAGTTTTTGGTGTGCAAAACCAAGAAGAAGCCGGAAGGTGTCTCGGTATGCCGCGATCGTATGTGAACTGGCACGCCGTTGCTCTGCCAAGTAATCTGTAAAGAATCGCTGCAGCAGTGCAGGAAATTCGTCGGCATTCTTCACTGGCTTGCTCCGCTGAGTTGTTTCGACAATCGGTCACTTGCCTGCCCCAGAAGTTCAGGCGACGCCGACAGATACCAATAAGTGCATTGCACGCCGGTATGCCCCAGATATGTTGACAGGGTCGGCATCAGTCGTCGCACGTTCTCACCGCTCCGGTACCAACGGGTTAAGGTGTGGACTGCAAACGTGTGACGAAGATCATGCAGTCGCGGTCCTTGACGCTGCCCCTTCTTTCGAATGTCAATCTGTCGAAGAAGTTCGTGAAATGTGGCGTAGGCTGCGCTGTAGGAGACGCGGTTTCCCGTTTCAAAAACGAAGAATGCCGATTCAGGATTCGTCGAGACAGCCTGGTCGCGCACGTTCGCATATTCTCGCAGCGCAGTGACCGTGGACGGATGTAACGGAACGAGTCGAGGTTTGTTGAACTTTGCTCTGACGATGGTCAGCAATCCGGAATTCAGATCCACATCTGCGTTGTTCAGCAGCAACGCTTCCCCCACTCGTAAACCGGTTACCGTCAGGAGCCCAAAGAAAGCCGCATACATCGTTGATCGAAGTGTGGTTCCGCCAGAAAGATTCTTCGCCGCTGACAGCAACTGAGCGAGTTCGAGTTCGGAATAAATGTATGGCGCCGGGCGATGTCTTTGGAAAGCCACAAGGCCAATAGGTGGGATTTCAGTCTGAGGCAGTCTCGCTTTGCAATAGATGGCGAATTGCCGAGCCATGCTGAATCGTTCCGCCCACCAGTTCGGATGACATCCTTTCGGCTGACGCGCCCATGTCACGATGGAATCGGTGGTGATTCGCTTTTGCCGCCTCGCTTCAAGGAACTCTATGAAGCCGGGAAGAGTTGCCGAGTGTTTTCGAAGACGGAATCCCAACCCAGTACGATAGGCCAGATATTCCTGAAGAATTTCATTGAAGTCACTCATTCTTCGTCTCCGGCCATGGTGCTGCAGCGTTCCTCAGTTCCTCCGTATGAACACGGGCATAGTTCGCAGTGCTGTCGACATTAGCGTGCCGCATCACCTGCGCAATTTCTTCCATGGATCGGCCTTGTCGAAGCAATCTTGTTGCCAGCGTATGGCGAAAGACATGTGGCCCCAATCGTCGGTAAGGCAACTTCGCGGCGCGAAAACACCGCAAAGCGATACCTGCCACTGCTGAAGCATCAGTAAATTCGACATAGGGAGCACGAGCTCGAATGAAAATGAATCGGCTTGTGCAATCTGGACGTCCGCGTTCGAGGTAAGCCGACAGGGCGCGCCCAACGTCAGCCGGGAGCGGAAGCACCGATAATCGGCGGCCTTTGCCTCGGATCGTGATTTCACCTTCGTGCCAATTGATATCATCGAGTTTCAGTCGTCGAACTTCTCCAGAACGTAGCCCCAAACGACTCAAGAGCATCAGCACGGCATAGTCTCTGCGGCCACATGGCGTTCGTTTGTCGCACTGCTGAAGGACCAGGCGGACTTGCTCTGGTGTCAATGATTTCGGCAACGACCGTGCCGTTTGGGCAACGCCCGGCACATGAACCGACAAGTCCTCCTTCGTTTTTCCGCGGTAATAGAGGTATCGAAATATCGTGCGGAGTGACGTCACCGCCGTTGGCAATCGCGAGCCTTTTCCCCGTGGCAGTTGAGTGACGAATTCCACGACATCTTTCGCCTGGAGCTTGGAAATGGGAACGCGTGGCCCGTCGCTTCGGCGAATCAGAAATCGACGGTAATACAATGCGTAGTATTTAATCGAGTCTTCCGAAAGCCCTCGCTCATCTCTCAGGAACTTAACGTACTCCGAAACAAGTCGTTCAGTCCGTTGGTCACCAATCTTTGGTGGCGATGTAAGATTAACGCTGGTCTCACGAAGGTACTGAAGAAAAAGTCGAGCTGCGTGACACTCGTGACCCTTCTTGTACTGCAACGACAATTCACTCGCAAAATCGTCGATCATCACCTCGTCTAATGTCTCAGCAGTCGCTCGTTTGACTGCCAGCCAGGAATTCAGCCGCCGAAGACACACAAAGTGAGTCCGGATAGTTTCGACTGGATAGCCCTGTTGAAACAACAGCCTGGCAAAGCCGTCAAAGTAACCTCCCAGAGGCTGCACACGAAGACGGGCAGTCGCATATGGCGTGGAATAGATTTCGTCCAGCATAAGTTCTCCAGCTATCGAGGTCTTGCAATTGATGCACTACTGAAATGACCTTGGAGGGACACTGAATTTATGCCGAAAGGCGCACGCAAATCCGCCAAGTTCTTCGACGAATTCCAACTGCAGCGGCATAACCGGAC
>JAGQPY010000556.1 GCA_020426485.1 Planctomycetaceae bacterium | reverse complement strand
ATTGTGGTGCCCGGTTTCACGTGTTGAGGATCGGCGAGAAACTTCAGCAGGTATTCGGGATTGATCCGTTCCGCAGCCTTCGTCAACACGGGAGCTTTCCGCGTTGGAAGCACTCTGCCTTCCAGTGGTCCGTGGCACGACTGGCAATTCAGCTCGGACAACAGAAGCTGCCCGGCCTCCACATCGCTCAGGTCAGTCGACCGAAAACGTTCATAAGCGGCAATAATGGCGTGGCCGGAGTCTGCCGCCTGAACATCGAGGGCGAGACACCAAATCAATACCACGGCCGCCGTGAACAACAGCCGACTCTGCACAGGAAATGTAGTTGACGGAACGGGCAGCGGAAGCAGATTTGAAAATTGTCGGATCATTGAGGTGAGGAAGGCCGTTTGAAGGGCAAAGGAAGTTTTTGCAAAGCCGCCATACAGGAGCAGACGCGACGACGAATCAGACCCCTGAATCCACATCAGAAGTGACGGGAATCACTGAGTCAAATGCCGGCGACTGCAAAAGTCGATGCATCGCAGACAGCACCGTGCCCGGAAAGATTTGCTGGGAATTCAGGTTCGAAATGAGGCCGAAGTGTGAAATCCCATGGAAGAAATTTCAATCGAACGTCACAGACGAGGGATTTCTGCGCTGATGATGGCTGCCGCGTGCGGAGACGGCGACGCGGTGTCGTCAGGGTGAGTTCATTCGGTCGCGACTCGGACAACAGTCAAACTTTCCGTTGTTCAACGGTTCGGCAGAATCGGCACAGTCCGAATGGTCTTTCGATAGGCGAAAACCAAGTCGGCAACGCATGCGACGAGATTCCATGGAAGTCGGATGGTTTCTGGCACGGAGCCTGCTTCTGAACATCCTGCGTTGATGATTCACGAATTCAGGCTCGCTGTTGCTGTGAAAGCAGGCAAGACGGGGCGATTCGCTGGCATCAACCAGAAGAGTCTCATGGCGAACCCGTTCGCAACGAACGAGTGGACCGAATGGAATCCTGAAACGCTGAAGACTCCTCAAAATGTTTCAGACGAAGTGTCCGAAACACGAACCCACCTCAAATACTGCATGTCACACCGCTGAAAGGTAATGAAAGGAATCCAGTCATGTCATTCAGCACACTTGCTCTTGAACAACAACTTCTCGAAACCGCCGCCGGCCAGGCTGTCTATGATGCTTTGGTGCAGGCCAACGTGAACCTGCAAACAGTCTCACTGGAGCTTGTGAAGCAAATGCTTCTGGCCGAGTGTCGTTATCGCAAAATGCTGGGCTATTCGGAGACGTGTCGCCTGCTGACCGTCTGACGCTGCATGCTTCAAAGCACTCGCTGCGAATACTCGTTGCCCTGAAATCACTCCGCACGCCACCGGATTCCGTCAACGGACTCCCGTGGCGTGTTTTTCTGCGCGAAAAGAGATTCGACATTTGGTGCGATGGCCACACAGACGTTCACGTTGAGGGATGGTGCCGGGAAAAAATCAGCGATCCTCAGTGCCGCGACAAGCCCGGAAGCCGGATCATCAAACGACGGGAGGATTCTTCAGAAGTGACTTTTTCCTCCTTTGATTACGCTTACAATGGTGCCCGATGTTTCGACGGGGCCAACAGTTTGGCTAATCGAATTCTTCAATCTCCCACATCCGGCTTCCCTCTGTCCGGCCGAAGTCATCGTGAGTCTGATTGTCAAAGCAGCGGCTCCGCTGTCATGTGATCACACTTCTCCGACCGCGCCGCGAATCACAAAACGCAGCATTTTTCGTCCCGGTTTTTATCCACTGGAGACTCTCCATGATTCATTCGCTGTCCGTTCGCCTGTCACTTTACCTCTCGCTCTGTCTTCGAACATGCATCACACGAGCAGCCGTCTTTCAGCGGCGCAGGATGCCTGCGCGGTTGGTATCGCACCGCCACCTGATGATTGGTCTGAGCCTGTGGCTGGGAATTCTTTCCGCCGCGCAGGCCGATGACGCGGTCAAAACGTCAGCGGAAAAGCCGGGCACAAAAGCGACGGAAAAATGGACGCCGCTGTTCAATGGAAAAGATCTCACAGGTTGGAAGTCGACCAACTTCGGCGGCGAAGGCGAAGTGTATGTCGAAGACGGTGTCGTTGTGATTTCGCAGGGAGTGGATCTGTCCGGAGTCACGTCGACCCGAAAAGATCTGCCGAAGAAGAACTACGAAGTCGAATTTGAAGCTCGACGCATGGAAGGTTCTGACTTCTTTGCAGGGCTCACGTTTCCTTTTCATGACAGCGCCTGCAGCGTGATTCTCGGAGGCTGGGGCGGCGGCGTGACGGGCTTGTCCAGCATTGACGGCCTTGATGCTTCCGAAAACGAAACCACCGGCTATGTGTCCTTCACCAAGGGACAGTGGTATCACATTCGAGTCCGTGTCACGGACCATCGGATTCAGGCGTGGCTGGACAAAAAGTCTCTGGCGGATGTGGACACGACGGACAAGAAGATCGACGTCCGGTTTGAAGTCGAGCCTTCCAAGCCACTGGGCTTCTCCACCTACCAGACGACGGCCCAGATTCGAAACGCTCGCCTGCGAAATTTGTCCGCCGATGAAGTCTCCGACAAGGACGGACAATGAGAGTCGGGCGGTGTTGAGTCAGCGGTGCCGGGACGTCTTTCGTGCACATGTCCGGCATCATTTGTTGCCGAAAGCCCACGCTGAAAACTTCGGCCGAATTCTCCCGCCCGTGCTGCTTCGATTTTTTGACGGTTGTCGGATCGGTGGGCTGAACGGTTTGTTACTCCATTGAAGCGCCTGCTTCACGCCGCAGAATTCGAGGCGTTCCGTGGTTTGTCTGCTCTTGCTTCAGGGGCCACAACCTGCCATCTGACTCACAAATATGTCGAAGAAACGTTGCTGAGCCGACGTACAGAAGTCACTGGCATCATGTTTGCGTAACTGGCTCACGGTCGTTGTTATCGACCCGCCCGCCTCCCGAATCCTCGGTGCGGCACCTCCTGCATCTCAGAAGTCGGACACAACCGTGAAGCTTGCTTACCTCGTCGAAGCGACAGCTCTGGTCGCTGCACATGCCAAAATGCTGGTCGAACAGTCCGAGCAGATTTCGACCACGTCGCTCGGCGACTACTACATCCATTCGCGCAATCGATTCAATCGCTGGATGCGTGACCTGAACGACATGGAAAAAGGGGTTCGAATCCGAGACCCACTGCATCTGTTCGGACTCTGTCCCCGGGATCCTGCAATCCAGTCTTTGACTGAACAGATTCTGATCAATGATCTTATGAACCGCGTGTGGACCGTGATTCTGACGGCGGCCGATCGACATCGCCAGGAACAGCGAATTGAACCGCTGGCCCACAACGTGTTTCAAAGTCATCTGACCGTCCGCTCAATGGCTTT
>JAGQPY010000555.1 GCA_020426485.1 Planctomycetaceae bacterium | reverse complement strand
GATTTCGGCAGGTGGCTTCTTCACATTGCCGATTCCTGTCGATCGGATTGAATTGGATTTGCGAGCGCTGGATTCTGCAGATGACTCAGACGTATTTCCGATCGTTGAAACGCTGGCAGGTTTGCGTGCAGAGATGCGAGAATTTCAACAGACCGGCAGAACTTTTGAACATGAACGGAGTGGACGCGAATCTGGCAGCGCCGGGAGCCATGAAAATTCCAGCGCCGACCGCGCCTCTGATGATTTGCTTGCCCGGGCCAAACGACGACTTGATGAGCCGGGTGGGTTGGAAGCATCCACGATGGCTGCGGTGCAATTGGCATCTGTGGAATCCCGCCCAATGCGAGAAACCTGCGAATCCGTCAATGCATCACGCGCACCTGAGGCTGAGGAGGATGCTGGAAAGACACTGCAATTAAGCCGTTTGTTTACAAGACTGTGGGAGACCCGGCGGCAAGATACGGGAGACATTGTTAATCCCTGACAGTTTCCGGATATCGTATCAGTTTAAATAACACAGCAGGTGGAAGTATCATTCCGGTTGTGTCTTCATTGGATGTTAGGGACAATTCCCACTTGTATTCTCAACAGGTATGGTCGGCAACTGCGACCTCTTCCGTTTCATTCGGATCTGATTCAGACGCCATGTCAAAACATACCACACCGCTGTCGACAACCGACTCAAGCATACGTACCACCACGTTCGATCAGGCTGCGGACGCGACTACGTTGTATCGTTACTGGGGTGCTCACCTGGTGGAAGGTGGAGTCCGATTTGCCGTCTGGGCTCCGAATGCCCGCGAAGTATCCGTGATTTCCGATGGTAATGGGTGGACATTTGGCCGCGACTGGCTCAACTCCAGCGACAACGGCGTCTGGCACGGCGTCATCAAGGGCGTGCTCCCCGGAACTCGCTACAAATACGCGATTCGAACGCAAAGTGGCAATCTGCTCGAGAAGACTGATCCTGTCGCTTTCTATCATGAAATGCGTCCCCAGACCGCCTCAATCGTCTGGAGTTTACGCGACTTTCAGTGGAGCGACGATGAATGGTTGCAGCACCGTTCTCAGACTGACTGGCTAAAAGCGCCAGTTTCCATGTATGAAGTGCATCTCGGGTCGTGGAAGCGTCCTCATGACGGGCGAACTTATTTTAACTATCGTGAACTGGCCCATGCACTCGCTGACTATGTACTCGAAACTGGTTACACGCATGTGCAACTGATGCCGGTCACCGAACATCCGTTTGATGGTTCGTGGGGCTACCAGACGACCGGCTATTTTGCACCGACCTCGCGATTTGGATCACCTCAGGATTTTCAGTACTTCGTCAACCACATGCACCAGCGCGGAATCGGCGTTCTGCTGGACTGGGTTCCCGGGCATTTTCCGACAGACACACACGGTCTCGCAATGTTCGACGGGACATGCCTGTACGAACATTCTGATCCGAGACTGGGCTATCATCCGGACTGGAACACGCTGATCTTCAATTATGGTCGTCGTGAAGTTTCGGAATTCCTGCTGTCCAGCGCGCGGTTCTGGTGTGACGTATACCACATCGACGGGCTTCGAGTCGACGCTGTGGCATCGATGCTGTATCTGGACTATTCCCGCGACTCCGGTCAGTGGGTTCCAAACCAGCACGGCGGTCGAGAAAACCTGGAAGCGATTGAGTTTTTGAAGAGCTTCAATACGGTGATGCATCGGGAATTCCCCGGAGTGCTGACCATCGCCGAAGAGTCTACTGCCTGGCCGGGAGTTTCACGCCCCGTGTATTCCGGTGGGCTTGGATTCACGATGAAGTGGGACATGGGCTGGATGAACGACACTCTGCGTTTCATGCGTCGGGATCCCGTTCATCGCAACTGGCATCTGAACGACCTGACCTTCCGTGGTGTCTACGCATTCAGCGAAAACTTCATGCTGCCGCTGTCGCACGACGAAGTGGTTCACGGCAAGAAGGCACTTCTGGCGCAGATGTCCGGAGACACGTGGCAGCAGTTTGCCAACCTTCGCTGTCTGCTGGGATATCAGTATGCGACGCCCGGCAAGAAGCTGATGTTCATGGGGGATGAGTTCGGCCAGTGGAACGAATGGAATCACGATGCTGAACTGGACTGGGTCGTTCGAACATTCGAATCGCACGAAGGCATTCGAAAACTGGTCATCGATCTGAATCGAGTCTATCGGTCTCAGCCGGCGCTGTATTCCACGGACGTGCATTCAGACGGTTTTCGCTGGATCGTTGGCGACGATTCACAGAACTGTGTTCTTGCTTTTGTGCGTCAGACCATCGATCAGTCCGATCGGATTATTGTCGTCTGCAACCTGACGCCGGTTCCGCATTCGAACTATCGCATTGGAGTTCCGCTGAAGGGATACTACAAAGAGATTCTCAACACCGACGCCAAGTGGTACGGTGGATCCGGGATGGGAAATATCGGCGGAGTCTCATCTGAAACCGTGGCTGCTCACGGTTATTCCGAAAGCATCCAGATTGTCACGCCGCCGCTCAGCATGACCATGCTGCGCTGGCAGGCCAATGCACCACCGAAAAGTCCTCCGCCGAAATCTCAGCCATCGGCATAATCTGCTGAAGGATTCGGCAGTCCAGTCCGCGACATCCGCGCAGAAAATGCATTTCGCCGGGGTTTACGCGGCGTGGCTTCGACTGCGATTGCCGGGTTTCCGTTGCCACGCTATGAAACTCCGGCGGCGCAGCCTGTGTTTCTGAGTTTCGCCAACGGACGTTTGATCGCCGAACGGCCGCCCGTTCTCGCCAAACGTAGAGTGATTACGCTGCAAATGGATACTCAGACGACCTTCCGCGTCGTGTTCTGAAGTCAGTCAACGGCTGAATCTGCCTTGCCGCGAGCAAGCCCCGTTGTTTGGCGCGTTGTGGAGTAGCATCAATATGCGTCATCCGGATCAGCTTCGAGTTCGAAACGCGTTTTTCGTTCGGTGGTTGGCAACAGTGTTTTCGGGAGTTATCTGCCTGCTGAACGCAGCCGGATGCGCGACCACTCCGTACACGTTTGGAGCTTCGAATCGCTACATTGAATCTCCGCAGCTTGCGGAGATCACCGGGCCGCAGTTCGAACGCGGGAATCCCAATGTCGTTCTTGATTCGGTCGGCTGGGTCATCGGCATTCCGTCGAAGATCCTGCTTCTGGACCATCGAGTCGACAACCACCGCGTCGATCGCGCGACCGAAGCTGAGGTCGCTGCATATCTTGAACAGAATCAGTTGCGGACAGTGAAGGTGCGAGTCAATCAGTATCACCCCGGTGATGACTGGAAGCGTCTGGTGGCGAACAAGTCGGTGGGAGCCGGCTGGAGGTACACTCTGGGAGCACTTTCCGTTGTCGGTGAAACGCTACTGCCGGGACGAAT
>JAGQPY010000554.1 GCA_020426485.1 Planctomycetaceae bacterium | reverse complement strand
GGCGGAGGCACGGCTCCCGAAAAGATGGCGGCATTGCGAGCAGCCGGGGTTGTCGTGTCCGACAGCCCTGCCGGAATGGGGGACGCCATGAAGGAAGCGATGAGCAAACGCTGAAGACAACCGCGTTGTCCGGAACCTGCAGACTCCATCGAATTCAGAAAGCCGTGAAGTGAACGCGTTTCACTCCACGGCTTTTTTCATCACAATCCAACCCTGTCGCCGCCGGGCGACAACCGGATTTGTTTTCAACAGCCCATGGAGTCTGCACGATGGCCGTCACACGGAAGTTCCTGAACTGGAATCGCCCCGCGCTTCCGGCGGCGGCCGAGTACCTTGTGGAACGGTACACCATGATGGACGCGGCAGACATGTCCGGAGTCGTGGTGGTCGTGCCCGGGCGGCGTGCCGGTCGACGGCTGCTGGAACTGCTGATCGAAACCGCCGATCGACGACTTGTCCGACTGACTCCGCCAGCCATTGAAACCGTGGGACGACTGCCGGAACGGCTGTATCAGCCCCGGAAAAAGTTTGCCAGCGACCTGGTCAACAAGTTCGCGTGGACGGCGGCTTTGCGTGAAATGGATGATGAAACCATTCGCAGCATCATTCCCGATCCGCCGCGAGACAAAGATATCAGTCGCTGGCTGTCGTTCGGAGAACTGCTGTGGAAGCAGCACCGCGAACTTGCCGCGGAAGGACTGGACTTTCAGGATGTGATTGACCGCGGTCCGGAAGTGGCCGCATTTGATGAAACAGACCGCTGGAAGAGCCTGCGAACCATTCAGGAATCCTGCCTGCGCCGACTGGACGAACTGCAGTTGTGGGACCTGCAGTCGGCTCGGATCTTTGCGATTCGCCACAGCGAATGTGCCACGAATACCGACATCATTCTGATCGGCACCTCAGACCTGAATCTGGCCACGCGCGAAATGCTGACGCAGGTGGCCGATCGAGTCACCGCGCTGATTCATGCACCGGAGAAACTGGCCAAACGCTTTGATGAATTCGGAGCCATTGTTCCGGATGAATGGAATCGTATTCCGGTGGACATTCGGAACGAACAGATTGATGTCGTTGAGGGACCGGCTGATCAGGCAAGGGCCGTCGTTGCCGAACTGCGGCGTTATGACGGAAAATATCGTGCGGACGAAGTCACGGTTGGCGTCACTGATGAACGCATCGTCCCCGAAATCGATCGCCATCTGACCGAACAGGGGCTGGAATCCCGCTGGGTTGTAGGACAGCAGCTGAATGAGTCCCGTCCGTTTCGTCTGCTGGCGGCAGTGGCGGAGTATCTGGAAACCGGTGGCTTCGACGCGTTTGCCGCGCTGGTGCGTCACGCCGATCTGGACAGCTGGCTTTGCCGTCAGCCTTTCGCACCCGCAGTCATTGATGACGACGAATCGGAGTCGCCGGATGATCATTCCCAATCACTGCTAGACGAAGCCCTTTCCGCGCCGCAGTACATTCACAGCAGCTCAGCGGAATGGCTGCGGCAACTGGATGACTATTTCAATCGACATCTGCCGTCGGCTCCCGGCAACTGGATCGAATCAGACAGCCGCAGTGATCACCTGCAGCATGCCTACACCTGTCTGACGCAGCTTCTGGAACCACTCACCGCCAAAGCACGGCCATTGGGCGATTGGATTGCCCTGCTGAACGATCTGTTGATGAATGTTTACCGTGAAGCGGAATTCGACATGGATGATCGTCAGCAGGCTCTGACGCTCAGCAGCTGCCGGAAGATTTTTGAATCCCTGCTGACGCTGTCCGATATACCGCCATCGCTGATGCCTGTTCTGGAGGCAGCTCAGACCATTCGCCTGTTGTTGAATGAGCTTCGCAGTGATTCTGTCCCTCCTGCGCCAAATGAGCAGGCCATTGAGCTGCTGGGATGGCTGGAACTTCCTTTGGACGATTCCCCCGCGCTGGTTGTCACGACGTTTAACGATGGATACGTTCCCAGCTCACTGAATTCGGATGCGTTTCTGCCGAACTCCCTGCGACGTCACCTTGGTCTGCTGGACAATCGCCGGCGCTATGCGCGCGATGCGTACTCGCTGTGTGTACTGGCGGCCACTCGACAGGATCTCAAACTGATTGTGGCTCGCCGCGACATGCGAGGCGATCCGATTCGGCCCAGCCGCCTGCTGTTTGCTGCCGACCCCAATCAGATTGCTGAACGAGTTTTGATGTGCTTTCGGTCTCCGGAGGAAGCGGTGGATGCCGTGGTCGATCGACCGATTGCAGATCAGATCAGTGCTCCGGGTTTTCTGGTGCCTCGTCCGCTGCCGCTGCATCGACCCATTGATCGGATTGGCGTTACTTCGTTTCGGACTTACCTGGCGTGTCCTTATCGATTCTATCTGCAGCACGTGCTGCGACTTCGGGACGTCGATGATTCCGCCAGTGAACTGGACGCGATGATGTTCGGCAACCTGATGCACGAAGTGCTGAATCGTTTTGGCACCGGTCCGCACCGATTCTCGACCGACGCGGACGAAATTCAGGACAATCTTCGTCAGCTGCTGGCTCAATGCACGGATGAGTTGCTGGGCAGCTCACGACTGGCGGCCGTCGATGTCCAGATTCAGCAACTGCGGTCACGACTGAACGCGTTTGCGGAATGGCAGGCCAGCTGGGCTCAGGAAGGCTGGAGAATCCTGACGTGTGAGACATCGTTCCGTGATCTTAACGTTCGGCTGCAGCTGGACGATGGTCGCAGCGTGCTGCTCGACGGTCGCATTGACCGCATCGATCGCAGGGAAGGTACCAGCGAATATGTCATCTTTGACTACAAGAGCAGCGAAAATGCAAAAGCCCCGGCGAAGGCTCATCAGAAGAATTCCGAATGGACCGACCTGCAGCTGCCACTGTATCAACTGCTGGCCGAACAGCTGGGCCTGAAAGGCGACATTCGACTGGGATATATTGTGCTGCCCAAAGACACTAAAAAAGTGCAGCATCTGATGGCCGAATGGACGCCCGATGAAATCGATGCGGCTCACACAAAAGCCCGCGAAGTGGCCGCCGGAATTCTGGACGAAGTCTTCTGGCCTCCCTCCGACGTCGACGCCAATCTCTTCACCGAATACGCCGCCATCTGCCAGACCGGAGTCTTCGACGGCGAAGTGATCTCGGTGTAAATCGTTGTCCCGCCGATGTTGTGCTCCGTCGGGAAATCGCGCGAGTCGGCAGTTGATGAAAAATCGATGTGAATCATCCTGAAAGGATGCCGGCACGCTGATTTCGACCGTCACCGAACCGGAAGTGAAAAGTCGTTCTTTGCCAGCACGCACGCAGGTCGGACTCTGAGCACGGGTGAGTTTGCCGTGCCGTCGGAGTCAAACATGAATGAACCAGCCGAACTGCCCCGCGACGAAAATCAAACCGACTGCCACCCACGT
>JAGQPY010000553.1 GCA_020426485.1 Planctomycetaceae bacterium | reverse complement strand
GTTCGTGTTCGGGAAGTCGCTGTGACGAAACGCTGTTCGGGGTGAAGTTCGGACCTCGATTCGCTCATCTGGAAGACGACATTCGCTTTCGTGAAACACTGACCAGCGCGGCGACAGGAAATCAGTTTGTGCTGCAGGACCATTTCGCGACGGAAAACAGTTTTCTGGGCGGCGAACTGGGGCTGAACATGCAGCGGCAGCGAGGCTGCTTCGACGTGGATCTGGGCGTGCGTCTGGCTCTGGGGATGACTCGGCAGGAACTTGAAACCTACGGCGTCAATGCCTTCACCAGTGGTACACCTCCCACAACGACTCGCAGTCCCGGTGGATTTCTGGTGCAGCCGTCGAACATGGGCAGCTGGGATCGCACTCGGCTGTCTTGGGTACCGGGACTTGATGCCGGAGTCGGGTACAGAATGAAGAATGGCTGGCGAATGAATGTCAGCTACAGCCTGATGTACTGGACGAATGTTCTGCGTGCGGCGGAACAGATCGATGACACGATCAATCCGGACTTCTTTGCTCCACCGGTGGTGCCGACCGCCGGGCCGGCCCGTCCCGCACCTCGCTTTAATGAGTCGGACTATCTGGCTCACGGGATCTCATTTGGAATTGAAAAACGCTGGTAATGCAACGCTGATGCAACAGGGGAATGTTGATCGTCCTGACGAAACATTTCCGGACCAAACTGGAGTTTAGGGCCAGTCAGGACTGACATCTGACGTTTCCAACACCGCTATCGAATCCAATCACCGCCCCTACCGCGTGAAGACACCATTCCGAACTGCCTCTGAATGTACTGAGGTCATTATGACCCACAGACAGTCAGAGTTCCGACGACAGCAGTTCGACGTTTTCCGCGAAGACTGATTCAGGGAGGAATCATGAATACTCGCCACTGGCTGTCCAACTGGAAGAACACTCTGTTGAATTCTCGCCGTCGCTCACGTCGCAGCAAGGCCATTCGGCCTCAGGCGTCAGAAGTGCTGGAGCAGAAGCTGCTGCTGACCGCCCTGAACGAACTCGCCGCCATTCAGGGAGTGATGTACAACGATCTGTCAGAAAACGGACTGACGGGAGATGACATTCGACTGGGCAATGAAACCGTGCATCTGTATCTGGACGGCGGCAACGGCACCTTCGAAAGCAGTGATGGAGTGGCCGGCGGTGACGACACATTCGTCGCGTCGACAACAACGGACGCCGTGACGGGAGCGTACTCCTTTGTCGATCTGGTGGCAGGCGTTTACCACGTCGAACAGGATTCCGGACTGGCAGGCTACATCCACCGCCCGAACGCCGACTTCGCAACAGTCACAATTACTGCAGGCGATGCTCTGGGAGCTGCGGGAATCACCATCGACGATTTCTCCGACCCTGTCGCAGCTCAGGTTGTCACCGCCAATACCGGTTCGCCCACGACGTTCAGCTCTGAGCTGGTTGCGGCCGTGGGTGGTGAACGTGACATGTTTGTTGAACGGACCGGCGGTGCGCTGGCGATCGACTTTGCGGCAAACGCTGTTCCGGGAACTCTGACGATCGGGTCGGGTTCGGGCGTTACCGGCTATGGAATTGTGTCGTGGGATGGTGTCGACGGAGCGGCGGCACTGAATACGACCGGAATGAGTCTTGATCTGACCAACGGTGGGCAGTCAACCGGCATCATGTTGAGCCGTGGAGGCGACTTTGCCGGAACGCTCACGCTGACGGTGCATTCCGGAGCGAATTCCTCAACGTTGACAACGACGGTCCCGGCAGTGCTGCCGGCGCATGATTCGATTTTCCTGAATTTTGCCGACTTCGTCGGGACAGCTGATTTTACCAATGTCGGAGCGATCGAACTGCGGATTGAAGGTCCCGCGGCATTCGACGGTGAACTCGATCTCTTCGAAACCTACGGCCCCACGGTCTTCACAGCAGACTTCGTGAATTTCGTTCCGATGACGCTGGGAGGAACCGTTTTTCGAGACATCAACAATTCGGGCACGCGGAATCTTCCGACAGATACGGGCATCGATCTGGTTGATGTCACTCTGTTCGAAGACACCAACGGCAATGGCACCTTCGATGCTGTCGGCGATACTCAACTGGCGGTGACTCAAACCAGCGGCGGCGGCAATTATTCGTTTGGAAACCTGTTTCCGGGCGAGTACATCGTTCGAATCGATGCCGGCAACTTCGCCGCAGCGGCCGCTCTGGATGGACTGAACACCAGCACCGGCAACGATCCGGCACCGGATCCGGACAACGATGTCGACAGTGACGACAATGGAGCGGTGTCGGGAAGTGCCGTTGTGACTCAGGCGATTACGCTGGTCAACTTTGGTGAACCCACGACAGACGGTGATGCAGATTCCAATACCAACTTCACCGCGGACTTCGCCTTCTTTTCGACTGTTGATATTCAGGTGCTGAAGTCCGACAGCGCGGACCCGATCGTTGCGGGCAGCGGCCTGGGGAATCTTGTGTACACCGTGACGGCCACCAACAATGGTCCGTCAGATGCAACGGGCGTCGTGGTGAGTGATCCCTTGCTGACATCGCTGCCGACCGGCTGGAGTCTGGTGTCGGCGACGGGCAGTGGGATCACCAGTTTCAATAGCGGCACCGGAGCCTGGAACATCGGCAGTCTGCCCAATGGGGCCTCGGAAACTCTGACGGTCACCATCACCGTGGGAGCCAGTGCGGCGGCAACCACGACGACGAACACGGCCACTGTCACAGCTGTGAACGAAACGGACAGCAATCCGGGGAATGACTCAGCCAGCGAAGACACCACGGTGACTCGCAGTGTCGATATTCAGGTGTTGAAGTCCGACAGCGTTGACCCGGTCGAAGCAGGCAGCGGCGCGGGGAATCTGGTGTACACGGTGACGGCCACCAATAACGGTCCGTCGGATGCAACCGGCGTCGCGGTCGGTGATGCTCTGCTGACGTCACTGCCGACAGGCTGGAGTCTGGTCACGGCAGTCGGCAGCGGCACGACCACTTTCAGCAGCGGGACCGGTACATGGAACATCGGGAATCTGGCCAATGGCGCGTCGGAAACCCTGACGGTGACCATCACCGTCGGTGCCAGCGCAGCGGCAACGACAACGACTAATACAGCCGTCGTCACCGCTGTGAATGAGACAGACAGCAACCCTCTGAACAACTCCGACAGTGAAGACACCACGGTCAATCGCAGCGTCGACATCGCTCTGAACAAATCAGACAACATTGATCCCGTCACGGCGGGCAGTGGCACCGGCAACCTGGTGTATACGATCATGGCGACGAACAACGGCCCGGCCGACGCGTCAGGCGTCGCGGTCGGTGATGCTCTGCTGACATCGCTGCCGACCGGCTGGAGTCTGGTCACGGCAGTCGGCAGCGGCACGACCACTTTCAGCAGCGGGACCGGTACATGGAACATCGGGAA
>JAGQPY010000552.1 GCA_020426485.1 Planctomycetaceae bacterium | reverse complement strand
ATAGGCTTGAGCGATGTGTTCGCACCCTGCTCTTGCTTCTTCGATGGGTGAGCCGCCGTCGGTTTCTCCAAGATTCAGATGCAGTGCTCGAGGAGCAATCAGGGCGGCGATGTCCGGAGTGTCACCGTGTTGATGAATGCCCGGAATAAAGTTGGGGAAGCAGTGCAGCAGTTCCGTGCGATGGATGGCGGCATAGGTCGGAAGGCAGCAGTTGCCGACCAGACATTTCAGACGCGGTTCCCAGGGACCGACAAGCCACGTGTGGGTTGATCCCATGGAATGGCCGTAGCAGCCCAATCGCTGTTCATCGACTTCGTCACGAGCGGCAAGGAAATCGACGGCTCGACGCATATCAAGAATATTCTTCCAGGCCATGCAGCGACCGTCGACCACAGAACGCAGGAATTCGAAGCGTTCGTAGTTTCCGCCTTTCAGTTTTCCCGACGGATCCTGCCGTTCCTCAAAACACAGGGCGTCGGGGCACAGCACAACGTATCCGAGCCTGACCAGCGCGACGCCTGTGTGATGCATCGGATCGCCGGCGAGTCCGGCGGGTTCGGACTTTCCAAGATGCCACTGCCCGGCGTGCTGATGCCAGATCGCAATCCCGGGTGCCGGATGAGCCGCATTGACGCCGTCCGGAATCAACAGAATGGCAGGAACGCGATCACCGCGTTCGACGGCATAGTCCACCCACTGCAGACGATAGCCATCCTTCTGTTCTTCGCGAATCAATCGCGGTTCCGGATCACACGGATCGGGCCATTCACCTCCAAGACATTCCAGCAGCCTGGCTCTGAACGAAACGGGATCGAATGGTGCTTGAGCGGCCTGAGACATCGCAGCGGTTCCGAAAGCAGACGTGCCTGCGACAACGGCAGACGTCTTCAGAAAAGTTCGTCGATCAGTCGGCATGATGAAATTCCTCGATCAGACTGAGCAATCCGAAAACACTCGCCGCAATATGACAGGAAGACGTCGTCCGGGCGAGGAATCGATGCGGAAAGGTGAATCTACCGCTCCGGCAAACCGGCGCGTCATGCGTCCCATGGGGAAATCGGCTGGCAATTCATCACCAACAACGCCAGAATCAAACGGCACCGGGGCACTGGGCATCGCCGTGAAGGATCTGTAAACGCTGTAGGTCAGGCTCCTGCCTGACAAGTTCGATTCGATTGTCAGGCAGGCGCCTGACCGACAGTCGCTGATTGCTTAAATCGAAAGGCTCACCTTCTTGTGAGAACTGTCTTCCGTCTGTTACTGATGATGCCCTTGCTGTCTGATGGTCTGACTGCTGCGCAGGAACCCATTCTGGAATGGCGATTTGACGGCGCGGCTTCTGCGGGGCAGTGGCTGGGGGAACCGGGAGTGGCGGACGATGGGCCTCAGCCGCCGAAGTATCCCGGCTTTGCAGACGCGAACCGAGCCATGTTGTTTGCCGGGCACAAGGGAGCGATTCTGATCAAGGACCACGAGCGTGGTGGGTTTTCGAATGTTCGGTTCGGCAGCGGCGATACGTTTGCCTTTGAAACGTGGGTGCGGTTTCGATCGATCGGCAAAGGCAACATCGTCTATGTGGCAGGCAAGGGACGGCATATTGAACACGGTGAAGACTTTCCGGAAAACAATCAGAATTACTCCGTGCGTTTTCAGGGAACCGGCAGTGGTGCTCAGTTCGGGTTGCTGTTCACCAGTGAGCATCCGGAAACCGGTCAGCGAGCGTGGCATCGTTGGTGGAGTGATCCCGCTATTCCGGCGACCGGCTGGCACCATGTGGCTCTGCAGTTCACCTTCGGCCAGAGCGACAGTCTGAAGGCCTGGCTGGATGGTCGCTCGGTCACGGGCAAGTGGAGCGAAGGTGGGCCGACCGATCTGCCGCCTGTTCAGGACGCCGACGATCTGGTGATTGGCACGGGCTATGGTCGCGCGGAAGCGTCTTCGTTTCAGGGTTGGCTGGACAACCTGGCCATCTATCGCAGCGGTTTCGACGAACAGCAGATCGCACAACGGTATCAGTATGTCGCTCCGCCGCCTCCGGTGACTCCGGAAATGATTCCGCCGGGACGTGTCCTGGTGCAGATCAGCGAAGATGGCGTTCCCGAAGCGAACAGCTGGCCGGAAGAACCTCAGGTGACCGAATCCTACGTCGAAGATGCGTTCGGTTTCTTCGAAGTGCCGCACAAATACATTTCGACGGGCGTGCGAGCTGATCGAGCCAATCCGTCGCACTTTCGAGCGTCCGCTTTGGTGAACATTCCGGCGGGGAAGCATCGTTTGCTGCTGCGTGGGCGAGGCACGTCGCGTTTGTTCATTGATGGCAGGAAGGTTCTGGAAACGGCGGCTCGCCCGACGGATTCCGGTGGTCACACACCGTTGGCGGTTCAGGATGAATATCTGGATCTGGGACCGGGTTTTCGGTTTGCTCCACCTGGCAATCGTGATGCCTGGTGCGAATTTGAAACGGCCGGCGGTCAGCACTTTGTGATTCTGGAATCGATGCTGGGAAACATCGTTGGCAAAAACAAACAGCGTCCGGAATTGGGCGAAACCGTCGCCGCGATTTCGCTGGAAGGCAGCGATGACTGGTCACTGCTTTCGCCGGGTGATCGTCATGTCGACTATAGTGATGATGGCTGGGCAGCGTACGAAGAAGAGCGACGTCGATGGCTGGATGAGGTGAATGCTCAGGCACGAACTGCCTGCCGTGCGGCCAACGACGACTATTGGACAAAACGTCGACACGCGGCCGCTGAGTGGCTGGCGTCGGTCGAACCGGTGATCGTGCCTGACCTGCCGGACGGCTTTCCCGCTCACAATGCGATCGACCACTTCATCGCCCATCGTATTGCTTCGGTCGCGAAGGAATCGGCACAGAGTCGGTCTTCGGACATCGACTATCACCGCGACATTCGCCCCCTCCTGGAAGCTCGCTGTTACGACTGTCATCAGGGTGGCAAGGCGGCGGGCGGACTGCGAATCGACGACCGTTCGTCCGCGCTTTCCGGAGGCGAATCCGACGGACCGGCGATTGTTCCCGGCGACATCGATCACAGTGCGATACTGCAACGGATCCTGTCGAAAGATAAAGACATCGTGATGCCGCCGCGAGGCGATCGACTGACGGCCGACGAAGTTGATCTGCTTAAACGCTGGATCAGCAAGGGAGCCGTGTGGCCTCAGTTTGACGTCGACCACTTTGAAATGAATCCGCTGGCCGATGATCTTGCGTTCCTTCGCCGCGCGACTCTGGACACCGTGGGTGTGACCCCGGCGGAAGCGGAAATCGACGCCTTCCAACAGGATGACCCGAAGTCACGACGCAGTCAGGCAATTGACCGGCTGCTGGCTGATGGTCGCTGGGCCGATCACTGGATGGGCTATTGGCTGGATGTGCTGGCCGAGAATCCCAACATGATCAACCCGACTC
>JAGQPY010000551.1 GCA_020426485.1 Planctomycetaceae bacterium | reverse complement strand
CTTCTGCTACATTACTTTTCCTGCGCAAACGGGTGACAAAAAACCTTCACGGAGTTGGACAGTGCTCCAGTCCGATCACCTCTTCTACATCATGACAACGACCGCTCTACAACAACTGATCCTGGTCGATGGCACCGTCCAGTTCGTGCCATGCTGCAGTAACATCAACTGAAATCTCAGTTTCCACACCGGATGCAACATTCTCCCAGGGAACGCCATTGCGTTTCAATTGCATCACGCCGTTTTCTGCCCATGCGGTCCAGAATCGTTCGCCCCCAAAGTCAAAGACACAGGGATGGCCCGGCTGGGTCAGAATCAAGGAGAGCGTATCGCTCAGTTCATCGTGCCGTCGAAGCAGCAACGAACAAACTCTGTCACCGCTCGAATACAGCCGCACTGTGAACGGCATGGCTCCGGCCAGATCAATCAGATCGCCGTCCGCCAGAACCACGGGCCTTCCTTTTGTGATTCGGCGACCGTTGAGAAGCGTCCCGTTCGCACTCTCGTCGACCAACCATGCCCTGCCATCCCTGAGCCGAAAGGTTGCATGCCTGCGAGACATTCGAGCGAAGGCCTTCGACGAACCACTGGCCGGTCGTACCCACCAGCAGACGTCTTCCGCGCCGCCGCGTCCGACGGCTGCCTGGTCTCCCACAGCAACCGCCGCACAACTTACTGAACCGTCTGACAGACCTGAATACAGGACTCCACCCGTTCTCACCGATCGCTGGATTGGCCGAGGCTGAGGCATCTCATCCAATTCTGCGGGCACAATTCGCGTCAGACGCTCCGCGAACACCGGATCAATGGCCATTTCCGGACGAACCCAGTGTCCTGCCGATCGCTCGTTTGCCCCGATGCCGACCAATGCTCCGGGTCGACTTCCCCCGAAGATGATCACATCCCCCCCGGCCTGAATTGACGTTCCTTCGGCTGCCTCAATGCCGACAACAAATCGGCCCGTCAATCTTGCGACGGGCACGTCTCGACGATTGAAAAGACAGAGTTCAACGCGAACTTCTTCATCACCCGCCGTCTGTGGAATAAACCGGATTGACCCGGCGTCACAGAACCCTGAGTTTGAGCACGGTGCGGAATGAATATATGGCTCGGCGCAGAGTTCAGTGTGGATCTGAAGTTCATAAAAGGCGGCGTCCGGAAACGGAATCAGTCGAAATGATATAACGCCCTTCTGACCAACCCGCAATGTATCTCCAGTCTGGTAGTCCAGAACTGCTGTCGCTGAGTCACCAGCCAGGATTGGAGTCACTGCCGGTGTCCGAATCAGCGGCATCCCTGAAGGAACTCCCGCGGGAACGTTCACCGGGGCAGAAAGACCTGCGGAAGCGACGGGCAGCTGTTCCTCACGCTGCAGCCCGGTCGAACCGGATGAAGCACCATCGGCCGCCAACGGCATCATCTCTTTCAATCTTTGAAGGACATCATGCACTCCGCCCTGCGCTTCGCCTGTCGCCCGAGCATCGGAATCCGACGGTCTGCGCTCGGTCGTGCGGTTGTCGATTAGACTTCCATCGGACAATGCCACCGAATGCTTCTGCTGTGCTGTTGGATCGACAGACGTCTGTGTTCGGCCGTTGGATTCCAATTCGTCGTCGCGCGAGCTCTCCGCTCCGAACGCCGCATCAAAGCTGGCCCAGATGTTGTCCTCAGGATTCCGCTCACCGGTCACAATCGTTTCCTTCTCCAATGGGCAGGTGTCCACCTGCCGGCATTCGTGGGCCATGTTCTGCGCAGGAACCATTCCGACAGAGAACGTCCTGTCATCCACCCGCAGGCGGGATCATTGCAGAACATGACGAACTTCCGTCACCAGACGAAATCCAAGATGCCTCGCTGTCGAATCTGCTGCCACACGCAGACGGCGAGACAGACGTAATTCTCGCGGATTCTGTTCACGATAGCTTCCTCCGCGCACGACGCGAAAACGTGATTCATAGCTGTTGTCTGCCGGAGCCGCTCGCTGAGGTTCCATCGAATGCAGTGGGCCATACGCGCTGCTGGTCCATTCGGAAACGTTACCCAGCACATCTGAAAGCCCCCACGCGTTTTTGCGACGAGCGGAAGGCGGCTGCGGCTCCTGAGCCCGACATACCGCTCGAGTTTGGTCAAAATCATGCCCCCACCAAAATCGAGTCTCCGCACCGGCCCGTGCTGCGTACTCCCATTCGGCCTCGGTCGGAAGTCGCAACGGAACTCCCTCGGAATCCGCAACCATTCCACAAAACTCCCGAATCAGATCCAGCCCGACTTCCACGGCGGGAAGATCATCCGACTGCTTTTGTGTGCTTCGACGCCACATCTCCCATTGGCGGGTCCCGAACCCATGAGATCGACAGGCCCTCAAACGTCCACACTGGATCGGGAAGGTTGACACAAGAAGTGGTTCCGGAATGCTCACTTCAACGGCAGGAAGTTCCTCTGCATCAGCGTCATTGTCCTGCTCACGAGCCCCCAGAAAAAAACGTCCGGGAGGGATCAGCTGAAACTCGATACCACCAATTAACCAGCTTCGATGATCACCGACTGTATGCCGACACTCCTCCAATGCGATCAGCGCATCATCCACAGATGCAACCAGTGGCAATTCCGTTCGACCCTGACCTGAGGCCACGGGCGCAACAGGTTCTGACATGCCAGTGCCGGAAAAGGCGCCGGCATTCACGGATGGGCTGTGGACAGCGCAGCTCGCACCATGTGCGGGCCATACGCCGAAAGATTTCAGGGAATCCAGAATCTGCGTTTCCCAGCCTGAATCCGAAGCCGACGCATCAAGCCACTGACACCCAGCCAGCCAGTAGGCAACATCCGAAGGGATCTCCGTCGGTCGATCAATCCAGACCGGAAGATAATTGCGACGACCTCGGTCCCAGGCGGTAATGATTTCATTCCGAACATTCGGGGATGCAAACGAGTTTCGAGAACAGATCACCATGACCACAGTTGCCTGTTCAATAGCCGTGACAATCTGACTGCCGTACGTCGCGCCGGCCATCAGTCGCTCGTTGTCACGCCAGAATGGAATTCCAGCCGTTCGCAGGGGCTTCAGAAGCTGCGTCACACGCTGCACGTCGGCACTCGCGTAGCTCACGAATACCTGATGATGATTGTTTGTCTGCATATCGGACGCACATCGCTGAGAATAATCGTTCAGGTCCGGACGAAGAATCGCTCACAAAAACGGGAATGGCTCCCGCAACGGGGTATGCCCTCAGCGAAACACCTGTCGCGAAGAGTGCCTGTCCCGGTCTTGTCGCCCCTCAGGTATTCTAACTGGACAGCGCCCTATTCTGTTGTGCCTCGTTGGCTAATTCAGGTGTTTTGGCGGTATGGAGTTGATTTCGTCGGGGCTGAGGTCAGGCCACGCCAGTTGTTTGCGTCAGGGTTTCGGTGTGCCTGGCTGGCTTGGGCGCTACGGCGGGCGTGGTCGTGTTCGAAGTTC
>JAGQPY010000550.1 GCA_020426485.1 Planctomycetaceae bacterium | reverse complement strand
TGACAAGTGGCAGTTCAGTTCCGATCAGATTGTCAGGCAGAAGCCTGACCTGGTGGCGGCATGGTTTTCCAGCGTCAGAGTGTAATGCTCCGTCGCGCGAAATGTCCCGTTGTTGGCTCAGTCCCGCCAGGATTTCTCAATTCACAGTGCTGAAAACACCGCGACCTGTGGTGATGATCGTTGTTTCGGAACGACGTACGGCAACTCAAGCGGTGGGTGTCTCGATTGGGAAATTCACGGCAGAGCCATCGGTATCCGGCGGTGGCGGAAGTCGGTACAGCACTGCAATCGGCAGCATGATCACGGCGAGAATCAGAAACACGATGCTCTGATGTTCCAGTCCCGTTCCACCGGTCAGGAGTCCGGTCGTCAGATTGACCAGATACAAGAACACGGCCGACAGCAGAATTCCGATCCACGTGATCAGGTTCATCGCTCCAATCATGCGGCCCTTGAGTTCCGCCGGGGGAGCCTCCTGAATGTAAACCTGAATCGGCACGACAAATACGCCGGCCGAAATCCCCAACAGCAACATACTGCCTCGCAGGATCCATTCGATGAGATTTGTCTGCAGGAAGCTCTGCCAGATTCCGGCATCGGGAACGTCCTCCGCTGTAACGCTTGCTTCTCCGAAACCATCGATCGCGGCTTCCGAATTGACCGGTGGTGTGGAAGTAGTACCGGCCGTTTGCACGGGGTTCCCCAGTCGTCCCGTCGCCAGAATCGCAATGAACAGCAGCGAACCGACCAGCATGTAACTACCGCGAGTCGTCCAGCGATGTCCGTCGCCGGAACCAACATTGATGAAACCCGATACCACGCATCCGATGGCGATGCCCACGCCAATAGATGCGGCCATCAGACTGGTGCGAGTCTTGCTCATGTGGAACACGTGTTCACCCAGATTGTTCACGGCCGGCTGAGTCACACCGCCAATGAACCAGAACATCATCATCACGAGGATCGCCTTGGTCAGTCGACTGTGGTTGCCGAACAGTTGTCGAACATCGGCCGGAATAAACAGGTTGCCGACTTCCAGCGGCAGCCCGGGGCGAGCCACCGGAGTTGGACGAACCAGAAACGATGTCCCGGTGCCGATCACCGCGATGCCGACGGCAACCATGCTGCAGAACCACAGGGAATCATTCAGCAGATCCAGTGCAATCCCGGCTCCGGCCATCCCAAAGATGATGGCCAGAAATGTGGTCATCTGAATTGCTCCGTTGACCGGCAGCAGTTGTCGGCTGGAAAACAGTTCGGGCAAAATTCCGTATTTCGACGGCCCGAAAAAAGCGCTCTGCGCTCCCATGAAGGCAAGGACCAGAATCAGCAGTTTCAGCTGACTGACGGGACCAACATTCTTCAGCAACAGCACCTGCAGTGCGGCGGCCATCACGATGATTTCCAGCACCTTGCACAAGACGACCACGGTTCGCTTGGAATATCGGTCGGATAGGAATCCGCCCAGCCCGGACAGCAGCACAAAGGGCAGAGCGAACGCGGCCATGGCCATGGGCTGCAGGTCGACGCCGGTCGAACGCGACATTTCGCTGCACTTCAACAAGACCATTTGCTTGAAGTAGTTATCGTTGAACGCCCCGAG
The DNA here is from genome assembly GCA_020426485.1 of Planctomycetaceae bacterium. Classification (GTDB taxonomy): domain Bacteria; phylum Planctomycetota; class Planctomycetia; order Planctomycetales; family Planctomycetaceae; genus JAGQPY01. The sequence continues at coordinate 1,871 of JAGQPY010000550.1, read as the reverse complement.
AAACTGCGTGGCCAGCAGGCCCCAGAAAACGGGATTGCTTCGCAGCGACGAATTTGTCATTCAGAAGTCAGTCGAACTAAGGGGCCGTTGATTGAATGGGGACAGCCCCATTCACGATGCTGATCGGAGCGAGGTCACCGGCGTTCTCGGCTTCAATTTCCGTGACCAGAGGGTTTGACCTTGTCAAATCGACACGCTGCCGGAACTCAGCGGCACGGCCCGGCACTCGCGAAAGCGTACATGAAACGTCAATGACTGCTTCAGACATTGAACCTTGACTGTTATTGTGTCCACAGACCGCTGACGATCAGGGTTAACGAAGTGGCTGCTGATCCATCAGAGCCAGGGAGCAATCACCAGCGCGGTGACGGATACCAGTTTCAGCAGAATGTTCAGCGATGGTCCGGAGGTGTCTTTGAATGGATCACCGACAGTGTCACCAACGACAGCCGCTGCATGAGCATCCGACCCCTTGCCGTGCACCACGCCGTCGATTTCGACTTTGCCCTCAATCATTTTCTTGGCATTGTCCCACGCTCCACCAGCGTTGGATTGAAAGATTGCCATCAGAACACCGGTGACAGTGACTCCCGCTAACAGCCCTCCCAGCATCTCGGCACCACCAAGGAATCCGGTCAGAACCGGGGCCAGAATGCCCAGCAAGCCCGGCAGCATCATTTCACGAATGGAAGCACGCGTGGAAATTGCCACGCACTTGTCATATTCAACCAGAGCCATGGCCTCAGACAGAATCTTTCGATCGGCTTCCGACCAATCCCGGGGAGGCGTTTCCCCATAGCGATGACAGACTTCCAGTGCCTGCTTCAGCTGCGGAATTGAATTGAACTGTCGTCGAACTTCCTGAATCATGCTTCGAGCCGCTCGCCCGACCGCCTGCATCGCCAGCGCGGAAAACAGAAACGGCAGCATGCCTCCCAGAAGCAGTCCCGACATGACCAGCGGTTGAGCGATATCAATCTGCGACACGTGGGCAACCTGCATGAAGGCCGCAAACAAAGCCAGCGCCGTCAATGCGGCAGAACCAATAGCGAAGCCCTTTCCGATAGCTGCGGTTGTATTGCCGACAGCGTCCAGAGCATCTGTTCGCTTTCGAACTTCCGGAGGCAGACCGCTCATCTCCGCAATTCCGCCTGCGTTGTCAGCGATGGGGCCATAGGCATCCACGGCCAGCTGAATCCCGGTATTGGACAGCATGCCCACCGCAGCAATGGCAATCCCGTAAAGTCCGGCAAATTCATGCGCGCCGATGATGGCGGCTGCGATCAGTACAATGGGAATGGTGGTGGAAATCATGCCCACACCGATTCCGGAGATGATATTGGTGGCGGCTCCGGTAACAGACTGCTCCACGATCTCTCGGACGGGCGGTTTACCGCAGCCGGTGAAGAACTCGGTGACGGCTCCAATTGCCAGACCACAACCCAGTCCAATCAGCGTGGCAACGAACACTCCGATTCGTCCAAGTTCTCGTCCCTCAAAGGCCCATTCCTTCGGCATGGTCAGAAAGATGATGATCAGACTGGCCAGCAGCATGATGCCTGCGGAAACCAGTTCGCCGCGGTTCAAGGCTCGTTGAGGATTTCCGTCGTCCTCCGAATTCACGAAGAATGTTCCGATCACTGACGCCAGAACTCCGGCCGCCGCGAGGTACAACGGCAGTAACACCGCCGCCAGGCCACTGTCGCTAACCGTGAACTCCGGCAATGCCGCATAGGACACCCCCAGCACCATTGCGCCGATGATGGAGCCCACATAGCTTTCGAACAGGTCTGCTCCCATCCCGGCCACATCGCCGACATTGTCGCCCACATTGTCGGCAATCGTTGCGGGGTTCAGAGGATGATCTTCCG
>JAGQPY010000054.1 GCA_020426485.1 Planctomycetaceae bacterium | reverse complement strand
GATAAGTCGCCGCACTCCCAAAGACAACCTGCCTCTGGATTCGGAAACTGACGCCGTGCACTATTTGTGCGAGTCCATTGAAATCAGCAACATTCGACAGTTCACCATCGGTTTTGAGTGGCCGCCTGTGGGAATGTTTGGGTGTGTGGCAACAGATCGGTGAAATAGCCGATGGCGCGGAATGAATCACGGGCGATGGCCCGGCGAGGAAGAGAGATGAGTGAAAACGAATTGATCGACAAAACACTGGGTGATTTTCGCCTTCTGCGCCGTCTGGGGATTGGAGGCATGGCCGAAGTTTATCTGGCGGAGCAGATCAGTCTGCATCGCCATGTGGCCGTCAAGATTCTGCAGGAAGACGCGCTGGGCGGGAAAAGCGGCAATCTGATCAAACGCTTTCAACAGGAAGCTCGTGTTGCCGGAGGGCTGAGCCATCCGAATATTGTGCAGGTGTTCGTGACCGGTCAGGAAGGGACTCTGCATTACATTGTTCAGGAATACGTTCAGGGGCAGAATCTCAGCCAGTGGTTTAAGAGATATGGTCCGCCCGATTTTCTGACAGGGCTGAAATGGATGAGGCAGGTGGCTTCGGCCCTGCGCGCTGCTGATGAGGCCGGGATTGTTCACCGCGACATTAAGCCGGAGAACATCATGCTGAATCGTGCCGGAGACGCGAAGGTGACTGACTTCGGGCTGGCTCAGCTGAATGAAGTCACCAAGAAGATGAATCTGACTCAGGACGGTACAACCATGGGAACTCCGTGGTACATGAGTCCCGAGCAGATTCAGGGAGAAAAACTGGATCATCGCAGCGACCAGTATTCGTTTGGTGTGACGTGTTATCACATGTTTGCCGGACAGCCGCCGTTTCCCGGAAAGAACAGCGTCAGTATCGCGGTGCAGCATCTGAAAGAGAACGCTCGGCCACTGTCCGAAATTCGTCAGGACCTGCCCGTGGAACTTTGTGCGATCATTCATCGCATGATGGAGAAGAGTCCGGAACGGCGATTTCAAACACCCGATGAACTGGAAAAGGCACTGGAACGACTTTGCACCGCTGACATTCGGCCGGTGCGAGGGGCGAGCATTGTCCTGAAGAACTGGATGGGCAGCAGTCTTCCGTCAGTTCCTGCTCTGCTGGTCGGCTTCATCATCTGTGGTGCTTTGGCAGCGGCCGCCGGACGTCAGCTGTACCCATCCACCGAAATCAGTATGAAACCCGCCGGCTTCCCGCGAGAAGCGACGGCTCAGCGCCAGTTTGCTCGCGCTGCGCTGCTGGGCAGAAATGAGTCAGCGTGGACCGCGGTGATCGATTATCATCCGATGTCCGATGAAGCGCTGTGGGCTCGGCTGCAACTGGGATTGCTGTACCTTGGAGAACCCCGTCGAGACCTCGTCCGCGCAGATGCTGTTCTGCAGGAGTTGATCAGTTCGGCCGCTTTGCGGAAGGCAGAACGCTCTGACGTTCTGTTTCTCGCGTATCTGGGGCGTGCCCTGATTGCGGAAGAATCCGGGAGAGATGCTGATCGCGATGATATCGTCTACAACCGGCTGCAGCCTGAGTTTGAACGACAACTGCGTCAGGAACTGAATGCTGCTCCGGATGTGCTGCTCGACTACCGTGATCGTCTGCGCGTGGAATTGGGAATGATGCCCAATGGTCGACCGTAGCGTCGCGCCAGATCGCCCCGGATTCTGATCGCCCCGGATTCTGGTCGAAAGCAAACTCTGTTGCATTTCGGTCGCCGGCGATGGCTGTATTTCTGAACCACTCCGGAGCGAACTTTGTCGGTCAGTCACACCGGCACCATTTGTACCGGTAGGTATTCGGACGACATGCCGACTGTCGTTGAACGGGTCACCGGTCAGTTGAGGTGCGATCAGCCGTTGATTCCGTCCTTGAGGATGAGGCGTTGGAGTTGCTCATTGCAGACCGCCTGCCGAAGCTGCACTGGCGTTGCTGATGAGTGAAAAACTGCGGTTTAGGCTGTGATTGTCAGCGCCATTGCAGCGCTCACCCACATCGTCCGGCAATCTTTGCCATTTCGAATCGCGTTTCGGGATCATTCCGGACGATGTTTCTTCTGCCGTGGCTTGGGAAGCCCTGTCTCCACAGTCGGTGTTCATCAGGAAGCCGTCGTCACACACGCGTTCGCGTGACCGTGTCGACGTACACCGAACTCGCAATCATTCACGCAGGGATGAATTGAATGTTGCGCGATCACTTTCCAGCCCGGTCAATCATCCCGGAAGGATTCCGGTCAACTCAGGGAACCGTGACGGAGTACCCCCCGTTTCTCATTCCCGGTCCGTTCGCAGACACAACCCCTCTCTCAGTGGCTGCGGGCAAATTCCATCGAGGTGATCACTTAGATGCCGCAATCCTGTTCGAAGCAATGGCAGCGTCGCCGCAACTTTCTGGCCGCCTGCACAACTGTATTCAGCATTCTGATCCTGTACACCAGCTTCGATCCTGTGCCAGCCGGTGAAGAAATTCCGTTGCGAAGCCGCGCTGATTTATCTCCGATCATCCCGGAAGTCCCGGTGCCATTACCGGTGAGGATATCGACGGAAGCGGAATCTTCGGGTGCGGCGGCGGTCGAGGAGAATGCAGTTGTCCGACAGCAGGACACTTCAGACGCGCAGCCGGTCTCGGTGGTCGACGGGGCGATGCTGAACAGCCTGGACACGATCAAGTTCTGCAATCTCTTGCTGAAAGACGGCGCTGATTTTCTGCGCGGGATCGAGCGTTACAGTGTGAAATTCCATCGGGAAGAACGCATCGACGGCGACCTGAAGGCACCTCAGAGTATCAGTATGAAGGTTCAGCATCAGCCGGTATTTGCCGTTTACATGCGGTGGGACAATGGTGAACGCGGACGACAGCTTCTCTACAGTGACGCGTATGATGACAAATGCATGGTGGTCAAGTTCGGGGGCTTCAAGAAGCTTCTTCCCGCGCTGAAGATCGATCCGCATTGTGCCAATGCAAAGGCGGAATCACGATATCCGGTGACCCAGGCGGGGATCCTGGGCATGCTGAATCAGATCACAGAACATCGCGACAGAGATCTGAAACGCGGCTACGGAGTGACGTGTCGCCGACTGGAAGACCAGGTGTTCGATGAACGACAGTGCTACAGTTTCCTGATCCGGTACGACGACGCTCAGCTTTCTGAAACCTATCGCAAGAGTCTGATTCTCGTGGATTCTCGACACCACATTCCGCTGCTGGTCCGGAACTTCACATGGGCGACGGATGCCGAACACCTTTCTGAAGAAGAGCTGGACAGCGCGACGCTGATTGAAAACTATTCGTTCACGGGATTTGATCCGGAACGCGAACTGGTGGCCGAAGACTTCAGTCGGTCCAATCCGACCTATCGAATGTAGGTTATTCAGCAGCACCAAAACGAAGAGCGGTGTGTTTCCCGATGACTCAGGAAACGCACCGCTTTGCTGTTGCGCTGAACCTCAGTGACCGGTCATGTACCGACAGAGATCAGGCTCCCTTTATACTATCAAAGTGTCTGACCCTCTCCGGGCAAACGCAATCGCCGTGGAACGGCTTACCCTCCAATGAGTCAGACCCATTCTTAAGCAGAACCTGACGGCGATCATGCTTTCGATCAGTACTGGAACACGAAGCCAAGATTCAGACCTTTGGCGTTGAACGGTTCGTGTGTCACGCCCTGGCGGATGTTCGGAACGAATGCTCCGCCCAGATCCGGCTCACTGTCATAGACGATGTTCTGATAGGGACGCGTGAGACGATACATCCAGAGAAAGTCGTAACCGCCGAAGATCGAGAAGTTCGGTGTGATTTTGAATTGCGCTGAAAGTCCAAGCTGAACGATCGGCGTGAAGTCGATTTCTGTCTGCGACACTCGATTCACAGGGTCAGCAGGATCGATCAGGGGACCGGATGTTGTCGTCGCCGTGTAGTCGTTCAAAGCAAAAGCGACACGTGGAGTGGCACTCAGGGTGAACCACCGATGATTGAGCGAGGCACGGGCTCCGATTTCCGGTCCATACAGATTGTTAACCGTTGTGCCGGCGATCTGTGTGATCCGGTCGGCGGCTGTTCCGCCATTGTTATAGACGCCCGTCTGCGAGAACGTCTCGTTATGCTGCAGATAACGAAAGCCGCCCAGCCACTGCCATGCCGGACCTTCACCGGGCATATACGCTTTTGTCAGCATGGTGGCTTCTGCTCCCCACATGGAAGTTCGAAGTCTTGCGGAATAGCTTTCATCGAAGATCAGATAGTTTGCAGACGCGGCATCGGCAGGTGCTCCGCTGCTGAGCAGTGGCAGAACAACGTTGGGACGAGCAACCGTTCCTGTGGCTTCTGTTCCGGTCAGGCGAAACCCCTGCAGATTGGTCATGCGAAACGTCGAATCGTTATCGCCGAACCCGAAAACCTGCACTTCCAGATCAGCGTTGTGCAGATCAAGACCCCAGGTGCCTCGAACACCGGAAATGTCCTTCAGTGACATTGGTCCCAGCGTGGGGATCACTCCGACGCCGGTCGAGAGTCCGCCGTTGAGATTATCGGCGACCGTGAGCGGATCGGCGGCATTCAGAACGGGTGCCCCAAGCTGGAAACTCTTCGGGCCTTCAAATTCGTAGTGAAGGTATTCCACTCGAGCCCAGCTGCGTATCGCAAGATCGGTCAGGAACCGTTCAATAGGCTGGTCGCCTTGCCAGACGTCCGGATGTTGTCCCTGATAGTAATCGATGATGGGTGCCTGATAACCGGATTGCGGAATATGAATTCCCGGCATAGGCGGACATCCACCCGGCATCTGACCGACCGCCACAGGCAGAGTCGGCAGCGTGAAGGCGATGAAGACCAGCAATCGGAGCAGGTTCGGACGACACATGCGAACCAGACCTTTGACGTTATCCGGGAGATTGCTTTCCATCGCATTGATCACGTCAGGAGTTCCGGACAGTGATAAGCAGACGAGGATTGGCGACGGCGAAGCTTTCGGCCGGGAGTTTTGAAAACAAAGTCTGCTGTGGATCGGTATCGGTCTGTAACGGCTCTGATCTTTGCTCCAATTGTCTGGATTGTACGACGTTTGACGGTTGAGCAGTCTGGGTAAGGGGTTGAAGGATTGTCGGCTGGCAGAAATGTACCGTTCCGGCGTCCGCGTCAGCCGAGCGGACGGCATGGGGCCGTTTTTGCCGATACTCAGGTCGGCACCGCCGGGAGACTGCAAATGCGCGGAAATGTCGCGGAGTCCGGGATTTGGTGGTGTCCCTCAGGGCCACCCGCCCTGTCGCCACGCTCGCGCAGGACGTCCGGAATCGCATGTCCGGAATGCGGAACAGTCTGCTGCGGAGCATCATTTCCAGGCGGCTGGAGTTTTTCTTTCAGGAAAAATTTGACGGCAGATTTCTGTGACCTAGCTTTGCTGTGACTGACGGCGAGCACCGGAAAAAGTGCTCATCGGAAAGGACGCTCAGTCAAATGATGCCAGTTCGGAAGGCACATCAATGTATGGGTCGACCCTGCACGAATTTGCAGGGATCTGTTTGGGTGGCGAAAGGTATTTCGCCAGACATGTCACTTGTCCGCACTGCGGGCACAACCTGAGGGGTTCTTTGAAATGGTTAAGTTCGTAAACAGCGTTAAGAAGTTCCTGGTATCTGAAGATGGCCCAACTGCAGTTGAATACGCAGTGATGCTGGCGTTGATCATCGTTGTGTGTCTGGCCGCCATTTCAACCATCGGCAGCTCAGCAAACAGCAAGTTCCAGCAGGTTGGCAACTACCTGACATAGTCTCTGAACGGTTTATGGTCTGAGAGTTCGGTCGAAGGACTGAACGTCGTTTGAACTGCCACTCGCAGACACGTTGACCGCCAAAGAAATCATGAGGGAGTTCGTTTCGTTTGAAGCGAACTCCCTTTTCTTTTGGCCTGACGGATGAATGACAGATCAGACGCTGTTGGCATCACGATGTTTCGCTGACACAACAGACAGTTAAACCTCGGATATTTCTTCCCAAATTCCTTGACCGGCAGAAACCCTAACCTAGGTTTGAGTCAGTCATTCTGACTGATGAAAGTCGGTCTGAAAGTAAGCGGTACTGGTCAGCAGATTTCGACGGCCGGTGTCACTGGCAGAGCAGAGGGGTCTGTTCTGCGGTTGTGTGAAGTAAATTTTCTTTGGGGGTTACAGAGATGGTTAAGTTCGTAAACAGCGTTAAGAAGTTCCTGGTATCTGAAGACGGCCCAACTGCAGTTGAATACGCAGTGATGCTGGCGTTGATCATCGTTGTGTGTCTGGCCGCCATTTCAACCATCGGCAGCTCAGCAAACAGTAAGTTCCAGCAGGTTGGTAACTACCTGACATAGTCTGACTGCTCTGCACTCAGCTGCAGAAAGACAACTGAAACAGAGAAATCGCCGTCGGTTGTCGATCGATGGCGAGTCTCTGCTTCGGAGCTCCCTGCGGGAGCAAGTGATTCCGTGACTCTGACGGTGAATTCGGGAAGGGGGAAAACTGAATGTTGCCATACTGGATTGAACTTTCCGTGTCTGACCTGATGCAGGGAACGGGGTTTGTTGCCATGGCAATCGTTGTTCTCACGTTTCAGTTCCTGCTTCCCACAAGCCGTCCCTGAGAACAGTCCTGTCATCAGCGAAGAGGTCGATCTTTTAACCGATTCGTGAAGAACTCGCGTCAGTTCCTCGCGCGACAGACAGCTGTACATTCCAACTCATAACACAAACGCTTTTCTCCGGAGTACCTAAGAAATGGACTGGAACGAAATTCTTCTGAACAACTGGCACGTGAAGCTTGTGTCAGCCATTCTGATTCTGGCCGCATGGATTGATGGAAAAGAACTGAAGGTTCCGAACTGGATTACCTTCCCGATGGTTCTTTCCGGGCTGGTGTATTCAACCTATGTTGGCGGATTCGAAGGCTTTCTCGCAGGAATCGTCGGCATGTGCTGCGGTCTGCTGTGCCTGCTTCCCTTGTATGCCGTTGGCGGCATGGGGGCAGGAGATGTGAAGCTGATGGCGGGAATTGGTGCCTGGCTGGGCTGGGAAATCACATTTTACTCATTCTGCGTTTCTGTGATTGTTGGAGCTGTGATGGCTGTTCTGATGGTCGCATACCGCGGTGCGTGGAAGAAGCATTACGAAAACTTCCTGACGATCCTGAGCGAATGGACTGTGATCAAGAATCCTTACGAGCTTTCAAAGATTGCAGCTGAGCGTAAGCCAACCATGTTTCTTCTGCCTTACGGCATTCCCATCTGCATCGGCACAATCGGCTACTTCTTCTACGCAGGACTCATGTAGAACCTGCCGGTTCATTGAGTGATCTTCACTGTCGACTTCGGACGCGGCAGTGAAGAGGTTCTTAAAAACGGGCCTTGCTGCGAGGGGTGGTAAGGCGATTTTTGATTGGCATTCCCGCCAGCATTATTGGAGCGGACTTTCCTGCTCTGCCGATGATGATGCTGATGGGGCATGGCTCGATCATTCTGCTTTTGTGAATTGTTGGATTTCAGACGATGTCATGTCGGCTGAAATTCTCTTCACACCGAATGAAGAGCCGGGAGTCTCCGGACAATGAAAAACCAGACATTGATACTGCTGATGGTGGCTGGTGTGTGTGGCGTTCTGGCAATGCTGGGCGTCAGACAGTACCTGAGCAAGCAGAATCAGAAGGAAGAGGTACCAACGGTACAGGTTCTTGTCGCGGCGAGTCCCATCAAACAGGGGGATCCGTTGAACGAGCTGAATACTCAGTTCGTCACCGTCGACGAAAAAACCTGTCCCAAGGGGGTTGTAACGTCTCTGGAACAGATTGAGGAACGCGCGTTGAAGGTTCCTCGTGGTCCTGGAGACTGGATCATGATTGATCAGTTGACGGAAAAGGGGGCGACAGGAATCAGTGCGGTTATTCCCAACGGGATGCGTGTGACCACCATTCCCGTTGACGCAACAACGCATCACAGCGGGATGTTGCGACCCGGTAACCGAATTGACCTGTTGCTGACATATCGCGACAGAGACCCGATCACGGGACAGCAGTCTCAGAAGATTGTGCCGCTGTTGCAGTACATTGAGGTGTTTGCTGTAGATGACAAGGTCTACGGAATCACTTCCGGGGGCGAGAACTCGCAGGCCAGAAACATCTCTCTGCTGGTGACGCCGGAACAGATGATGAGACTGACTCTTGCGAAGAAAAAGGGGGATATTTCGACTGTTCTTCGCTCCAGCGAAGATATGGACGAAATCAACATCGCTGAAATGACGGAAGAATCTCTCGAAGGTCGGGATTCAGGGGCGATCAACACATCTTCGACACTGGATATCGAAGAAGGTCTGGCGATGGGTGGATTCGCACTGCCTGGACCGGAATCGATCATGGGGCAGCTTCAGTCAGAGTTCACGATGTCTTCGCAGCCGGCAGATACTGCTTCAGCGAAGGAAGAAGAAGCCGATCATTTCTGGACGATGGCGATTTATGAAGGTGGTGGAGTTCGCGTTGAAAAGGTGAATCTGAAAGATGACACACCGATCGACACAGCTTCTCGACAATCTTCCGCGAAAGCGGAAAAACTGTCTCCGGCGACCGTCCCAGAGATGGGGCTGGACGACCTTGACCTTGATCTTGGTGGTAGTGGCGGAATTGAAGAAGCAGCATCCGGTCTTCTGGATCTGCTGAACTGAGATTGAATTGATACTTCGCCTGTCGGACTTTTGTCAGGCAGGTGGAGTCTTCAGGAATCGCGCGGAGCGCGTTATGAGTTGGGGACGCGGATCCCCGGAGCAATCCGGGGGCCGCTCTTCACCGTGACTGGAGTGCAAGGATGCAGGCTCACAAAACTGTTTTTGCTGCCGCCGTTGCTTTAGTGGCGGCTGTTGCCGTGACTGGGGCGTGTCAGGCTCAAACGCCGGGGACATCACCGGTCTATCAACTGCACCTTGGCGAAAATGAAGTCTCGATCTACGAGAAGTTCACCGCCATTCTCCAGCATACGGCGCGCATCAAGAGTGTCCTGGACTTTGACGCCGATGTGATCAAGGTCGATCCCGTTCAGGGGCACCCGGATCAGGTCACCGTCTACGCTCTGGCAACCGGTGTGACCACGGTCACGATCATTGACGAATTTGATCAGTTCACGAAGGTGGAAGTTCTGGTTCGTGGTGATATTCGCCACCTTGAGTCCTATCTCAAACGACTCTATCCCAACGACGCCATTACCGTTGAAGAGATCAAAGGCGCTGTTCTGCTGAGCGGATGGGTGACTCGCCCCGAGAACATCAACGAGATCGTGGCGATCGCGGAACAGTTCTACCCGAATGTGCTCAACCATATGAGAATCGGCGGTGTTCAGCAGGTGATGCTGAAGGCCACGGTCATGGAAGTGAACCGTTCCAAGATCCGTCAGCTCGGAATGAACTTCGGGCTGATTCGGGACAACGGTTATCTCGTCAGCACACCGGGCCCCATCACGCCGATCACCGGTCTGACGGCCGCCGGGGGAGCAACCCCCATTGTGGCGTATTCCGGGTTCCAGAAGTCGTCGGTCACCTTTGGTTTCGTCAATCCAAACTCAGTCTTTCAGGGTTTCGTCGATGCTTTGCGGACGGAAGGCCTGTTGAAGATTCACGCGACACCAATGGTTGTGACGCATAACGGCCAGCCTGCTGAACTGCTGAACGGTGGTGAAGCACCGGTCATTGTTCCTGCCGGTCTGGGAACAACGGCCATTGAATTCAAGCCGTTCGGAATCATCATGACGGCCGTTCCCCACATTCTGGGCAACGGTCGGCTTCGGCTGCAGGTGGAACCGTCGGTCGTCGAGCGAGACTTCGCGAATGCCGTGACCGTCAACGGAATCACGGTTCCGTCGTTCACGGTGCGAAAGGTCAGTACTCAGGTTGAAATGAATTTCGGTGAGACTCTGGTGATCGGCGGACTGATCTCGCGACGCGAAGAAGGTTCGACATCCAAGGTCCCGTTCTTCGGAGAGTTGCCCTGGATCGGTGCAGCGTTCGGGCGAAAGCAGTACACAGAAGCAGAAACCGAACTCGTCATTCTGGTGACTCCGGAATACGTCGCACCGATGTCTCCGGAACAGATTCCGGCCGGTGGACCCGGCAAAGGCACTGATACACCAACCGATCACGAGTTGTTCTTCCATAATCTGCTGGAAGTTCCCCGAGTGGGCAGCGAGTGCGATGCGACCTTCAACTGTATGGAATGTTCACAGCATGGCAGCTGCAGCCGACATCCGCAGGGGTTGATGGGTTCCAGGTTTGGAGGCGGTTCCTGTGTTCCGGGTTCCGCGTGTGGGCCGAATGGTTCGTGTGGTGCAGCAGGATGTGGAGATGGCTGTACGGATGGCCAACAGGGTACGATCTATCAGCCAATGATGATCAATCCTCACATGTCTCAGAGTGACGATGGACTGCAGACGCCCATTCCCGCGGCCAGTGTTCGAGACAAGTCTATTCCCGCCGAGAACGTGTCCACGTCGGAGGCTGAACCGACGGCGGACAGTTCAGACAAAGTCATTCGCTCCCCTGGTCGTTCCGGCGTTACGGGGCTGATTTCTCCTCTGCTGAGATAGAGACGAGCATTCTTCCGTGCGGTTTATCAACGATGCTGCAGATTTCAGAGAACGAGAAGCGAAATGAAAAGTGTTCTACGAATCGCGACAGTGGATCCCAATGAGGAAACACGCAATTCGCTGAAGACCATGCTGCTGGGCATTGATACCGTCTGGCTGGAAGCAGAGTGTTCTCGCTATGAATTCTTCATGGATGTCATCCAGCAGACGCAGCCGGATCTTGCTCTGATCAATGTGGACAGCAATCCCCAGCAGGCCGTGGGGCTGGTTGGTGAGATTACTCGCAAGTCATCTCAGTGCGCGGTTCTGGTCATCAGCAAGTCTCAGGAAGGCAGCCTGATTCTGCAGGTGATGCGCAACGGGGCGAGCGAGTTTCTGAATATGCCGCTGCAGCTGGATGACTTCATTGCGGCTCTGGACCGCATGCGTGCTTCCTTTGGTGGTGGCGACGGCGAAGGCAATACAAATGCCGGACAGATCATCACAGTCGTCGGTGTTGGCGGAGGCGTGGGAAGTACATCATTAAGCGTCAATCTTGCAGCGGCCCTCGGCCAGGATCAGCGAAACTCGCCGGTGATCATTGACCTGGATCTGACTCTGGGCGATGCAGATGTGTGGCTGGACATCATTCCTGACTACACGATTCGTGACGTCAGCGAAAACATCAGCCGTCTGGACTACGGTCTGCTGAAACGGTCGCTCACTCGTCATGACTGCGGCGTCTTTCTGCTTCCCCGTCCGGTGGAAGTGGAATCCCAGGACTTGATCCGCCCCGACGACCTTCGCAGAATTCTTGCTCTGTTGAAGGCCACGTTTTCGCACCTGATTATCGATGTCAGCAAGTCGTTCGGACCCCTGGATATGTCAGCCATGGAGGTTTCTGACAAGATCCTGCTGATCACACAACTGGACCTGACATGCCTGCGAAATGTGGTGCGCGTCATTCAGTTTCTGGATCAATACAATGGGCTCGACAAGAAGGTCGAGATCATTGTCAACCGCATGGGACTGGAGGATACGGACATCAGTCTGAACAAAGCGCTCGAAACGATCGGGCGCGAAGTCTTCTGGCAGCTTCCCAACGACTACGCCACAATGGTTGGCTCCAGAAACAACGGGGTGCCGCTGGTTCAGTTTGCACCCAAGGCTCGTCTCACGCGCAGCATCCATGATCTCACCAAACGGCTGAGCATGTCCGACGAAGAACGTGCGGTGACCACCAGTGCCGAAAAGAAAAAGGGTGGTCTTTTCGGACTGTTTGGCAAGTAGTCGGCCCTGTCTGCAATGGCCGTCAACGCTGTGCAACAGCATTCAGTGCCTGGTCGATTTCGTCCCGCAGCAGTTCAAACGGTTCCAGTCCCACGGAAAACCGAATCATCTCCTCGGTGATGCCAATTGCTGACCGCTCCTCACGCTTCATGAATGCGTGCGAAGTCGATGCCGGATGAGAGATGGTGGTTCGGGAATCCGCCAGCGTTGGGGAAAACGGAATTTCACGAGCTGCCCGCATAAAGCGTGTGACGACGTCCCGTCCTTCGCCTTTCAGTTGCACGGTGATGATGCCGCCCGTTCCCTGAGGGTACAGGCGCTGAGCCGTTTCCGCCGTCCCGTGACCTGCAAGTGACGGGTGATACACCCGGCTGATCAGTGGGTGCGTCGCCATGAATTCGGCCAGTTGGTTTGTGGTCCGGCAAATCTGCTGCATGCGCAGTGGCAGTGTTCGCAGCCCGCGCTGCGTCAGCCAGCTTTCAAAGGGATTGCCATTCTGTCCGAAGACGCTGGATGTGTCGCAGATTTGCCGCACCAGAGCTTTGCTGCCCGCACAGACGCCCATCATCACATCACCGTGTCCATTCAGGTACTTGGACGCACTGTGCACCACCAAGGCCGCGCCGTGGTCCAGCGGACGAATGAGCACGGGCGTGGTGAATGTGCTGTCCACAATCAGGGGAACCTGCGGAATGGCGGCGGCAATGCCCGAAATGTCTGTCACTTCCAGAAGTGGATTGGAAATGGTTTCGACCAGGCACAGCTTTGTCTGCGGCTGCACCGCCTGAGTCACTTCGTCGATGTTTGTCGCGTCAACGTATGTTGTTCGAATGCCGAAACTGTTTTCCAGTCGTCTGGTCAGCTTCAGCGTGACTCCGTAAAGTGACCGCGCGACAATGATATGGTCACCGCTGCCGGCTAAAGTCATTAACGCAGCGGCAATGGCCGCCATGCCGGAGGCGAAAACGGCGCCGGCTTCGGCGTTTTCCAGCTGAGCAATCGATCGGCCCAGAGCTGCATGATTCGGATTGCTGTCGCGGGTATAGATGAAGCCTCGGGCGCGTCCCAGATGAATGTCGTTCAGAACGTCCAGATCCGGGACATCAAACGCAGTTGTCTGGTAGATCGGTGGAGCACTGGGAGTGGTCGCAAAATCCGGGATGTGTCCCATTCGCGAAGGATGTTGGTCGTCCACGTTACTTCAGCCTTTGGTCTTTAGAAGTTGCATCAGTTTACTGAGGTTTGTCGTCTTGTTGTCTGATGGCAGGCTGATCTCCATGTGAACGCAGCTTCGTTCACTTCTGCCTGCCTGTATCGGCTGTTGCACCTGAAATACTGATTCAGCCCGGTGCCCCTTACGATTGTCACTGTCTTCGCTGCCACTGTCTTCGCGAAAGTGCCCTTCCCTTTGAATGCTCGAAGGCTTTGGTTTATCGTCTCGGGCGACGCATACGAAGCTGTGTGGGACTGGCGTTTCCAAACATGTGTGCCATCAGAGTTCGCCGCTGGGCATCTGCGACAACGTCGTCAGGAATTGGGGCCGCCGCCGGAAGCTGATGCCAGAAATCGTCGGGCTGCGTGTAGGGGCGATCGGCGACATAAGCTGTCAGAGGCAACAGCAGCAGCACATCCATCGCGCAGTATCGCAGCAGTTGTCGGCGAGCATTCTGATTGCCGGTGGACTTCCATGACGACCACAACTGCACGGCCAGATCGCCGTCGGCATGCAGGAGATCGTCTGGTCGCCTGATTCCGATTCGCCCGGAGATCTGCTTCAGGCCACCCTGAAGACTTCGGTAGTGACAGGGCCATCGCAGATCAATATGCGGACACGGCAGATCGGGAATATGAAATCCATCCAGCAGTTTGGGCACGTCAAAGGTACTGCCGTTGAAGGACACCAGCAGCCGGACATCATCCAGCAGATCCAGAAAATCATCCAGGTTTTCGTCTTCGACAAAAGTGTGCAGCTGATTCCGGTGCCAGCAGACGATCACCGTGATCTGATCGTCGAAACCTAATCCGGTCGTTTCAATGTCGAACCAGCTTGCCTGGTCGAAGAACTCATGAAGAATTCGCCAGCGATCGCGAGGATGCAGCCGATCGACGAAGTAGGATATGTCGCTGCGTGAATGAGCGTCGATTGATCGCTGACATTCGTCGACCAGTTCCGACCGCAGCGGTTTCGGAAGTCGGTCCGGCGATCCAACGACATCATGCCACGATCGAACACCGTCCTCCCGCAGCTTCTGAAGCCGAGCGGGGCCGATTCCTCGGATATGCTGCAATGCCTCCGTGATCAATGCTGAATCCTTTGTGCGTGGCGTTCCTGCGGCGTCGAGTAAGCGATTTACAGTCCGCAGAGTTCATAGCCGGTATCAGTCAGCAGCGCCGAGACGGGTGTACCCTTCCCGTTCTGCCAGCATTGGTAGTTCTTTTCGATGACATCTCCCGCTGCTTCAATCACCTGAACGATATCGCGCTGGCTGGTGGCCGTTGGATAAGTTTCGTTCAGAGATTCAATGGATTCACCGAGAATTCGCCGACGAATAATTGCCAGCAGCCCCGCAGCAATGGATGCCTTTCCATAACCAAAGATTTCCAGCTCACCGCCATGATGCCGAATGCGACCACCAAACGATGGATTTCTGGTGCGTGAGCCATCGCCGATAATCACTTCGCGATAGCCACGATCCTGCTGATCCACCAGTCCGCGTCCGTAGATGCCGTAGACTTCGATTTCCTGATTGACGGCACCTTCAAATTCTGCCGGATTGATCCAGTTGTTGTTGTAGTCGCCCCGCATTCCGTTGTGGTAGGTCACAGCGACGTCAATGCTGTCCCAGGAATTGATTGCTTCGCGGCGTTTGAATGCGTCCGGCGACGTGTTCCTGCGGCGAGCAATCTCCTGATGGTGCTGATCCCAGTTCAGCAGCAGGTTCTTCTGCCCTGTTGCGAACACGGAGACCGGACGAACTCGCAGATAGTGATGAACGACGTCCAGCCAATGACAGCCCACATAGGCAAACGGATTGCTTTGTTCGGCCCAGGCGAAGATTTCGGTGCTGACGGCCAGAGGTTCCTCCAGAACGGCGCGCACTCGGTTGATGGTGCCGTACTGAGTTTCCGCCTTGCTCATCATGTCCCGCACAAACGGGTCATATCGTTTGTGCATGTCCACGGCCACGATTCGTCCTTCGCTGTCCGCCAGACGAATGATTTCGTCGGCCTCAGACAGACTCAGACAAAGCGGCTTTTCCGTGATAACATCCACGCCGGCTCGAATCGCATCCAGAATCGGCTGAGTATGCACGTGGTCGGGTGTTGCGACGAACAGAACGTCCGGCTTGTGGCGATGGAGAATATCCTGCCAGACGTTTTCACCGTAGCAGGCTTCCACCGGACGATCCGGAAAATCCTGCGCGAACCATTCCGTGATGCGTCCCGCTGTTCCGCTTTTTTCACTGCGAGTTCCCACGGCACACACTTCGACTTTCACACCGGCGACCGCAGGAGCCAGATGGCTCATGCCGATACTGGTCAGACAACCGGCGATTCCGCCGCGCATGAAGTCTTTGAAACTCTGACCGATGACATCGTCAAAAAACATGCCGCCACCAATGATGGCGACCTTCAGAACCGGGCTGGAATCTGCCATGAAACTGTCTTCTTAAAGAGGTCGTGCCTCAAACCGTGCAAACCAACGTACCAGGAATGCTTCCGTTGGCTGTCTGTCAGAACCAGGTCAACGCAAACAGAACTGCCGAAACCAGATACCGCACACATTTCCAATCGCTCGCGTCAATGTGAGCGGAATGCGATTCTCGATCGATCGGGCAGCTGCTGTACGGATGGTCTCGAAAAAACGCCGAATTTCAAGCGGCATCGATTTGCGCGCGGCGACGGGGGTTCTACTCTGTAGCGGCGATCTGGAAAAGGGGGCTGACCCTCTCCGACAGTTCCAACGGGGCAGACCGCTTTTTCAGACAGCCTGCAGCGGACCGCGGATGGCCGGGGCTGCAGATCACCGGAGCGAATCGTTCTGATCGAGCTGGACCGGCTTTCGCTGCAATCGCCTGTCTGAACTCTTCCGGTCTGATTCGCTGATGTTCGCCAGTGGCGGACCAAATCGCTGCCAGAACAAACGGAAATCCATGCTCATGACAGTAATCATTCCTGAAAACGGACAACACCGTGGACAACATCATGAAGAACACAATGGTCCTTCATTTCGTCGGGCCTTCCTCCATCTGGTGTTGATTCAGATCATCCTGCTCAGCCGTGGTCATCTTCTGGCGGCGGACGGGACTCCATGGAATGTTCTGTTCGTGATATCGGATGATCTTACGGCGACAGCCTTGTCCTGCTACGGCAACGAAGTCTGCCGGACACCCAACATTGACCGCCTTGCAGCTCGGGGGACCCGCTTCACGCGAGCCTATTGTCAGGGAACCTACTGCGGTCCGTCACGCGCATCTTTTCTTTCGGGATACTACCCGCACGCGACCGGCGTTCTTGGGTATACAAGCCCGCGTCCGGCCATTGGTGATCGATCAACATGGCCGCAGCACTTTCGTCAGCATGGATACCACACGGCTCGAGTCAGCAAGGTTTACCACATGGGAGTTCCCGGTGGCATTGAAGCCGGCGGCGACGGTCGCGATCACAATAACGGGAATGGCGCGGACGATGAACTGTCGTGGACGGAACGCTTCAACAGTCCGGGACCGGAATGGAAGGCTCCCGGTGACGGCGAGACTCTGGAAGGAAACCCTGACGGCAAGCGGCCCGTCGTTGGTGGAAACACGTTTGTTGTTGTGGAAGCCGACGGCGATGACAACGTGCACTCGGACGGAAAGTCAGCAGCCAAAGCGGTGGAACTCATTCAGGCCAATCGAGATCGTCCGTTCTGGCTGGGGGTCGGTTTTGTCAGACCTCACGTTCCCTTCGTGGCACCTCGACCGTATTTCGTTCCCTTCAAGCCGTACGGAAAACTACAATTGCCCGAGAAGCTTCCCGGCGACTGGGACGATGTTCCAAAGGCCGGAATCAACTACAAGACCAGCCTGAACATGAAGATGGATGAACGCCGTCAGAAAAAAGCGTTGGGCGGCTATTATGCGTCTGTGGCTTACATGGATGCTCAGGTTGGCAAAGTGATGCAGGCGCTGAAGGATAACGGGCTGGAAGATCGGACCATCGTGATCTTTACCAGTGATCACGGATATCATCTGGGCGAACATGACTTCTGGGCGAAGGTCAGCCTTCGTGATGAGTCCGCCGGTGTGCCGCTGATTATTTGTGTTCCGGGACAGCAACCCGCGGTTTGCCACAGCTTTGTGGAACTGCTGGACCTGTTTCCCACGACCGCTTCATTGTGTGGTCTGCCGGTACCGGAGCGACTGCAGGGGCTGGATATTTCGCCTTTGCTGAAAGACCCACAGAAGAAGGTTCGTGAAACAGCCTTCAGCGTTGCTCCAATGAGGAACGGATTTCTGCTGCGTGACGAACGTTTTGCGTTTATCCAATACGGCGAAGACGCTGCCGGTGGAGTAGAACTGTTTGATGTGGTGGCCGACCCGAAACAGTTCACTAACCTCGCGTCTCATCCGGAACATCAATCCACGGTTCAGGATTTTCAACAACGGCTGAAAACCAAACTCCGAGCAATTCGTACCAATGACCTGGTCAAACGATAGGTCCGACATTTGAGCTTCCGAAAAACCATGCAGGTACGTTTTAGTTCTGTACCATGCAGACTTGCGAACGGTCGCGCGGAGCGTCAGCAGCTTCATGTGGTGCGTGGAAACCCAAAACGCGTCGCGCCGACGCAAACTCAGCAAAAAAGAGGCCTCGGACATGCTTTTCGCAAATCCGAGGCTTCATGATTGGACAGTCGTTTCTGGTTTCTGAATCGCTTTGAAATCGTTCGGCTGTTTTGAGCTGGAAACAGCGAGGTTTGCTCGCCGACAGCGTACGATACTCGTTGATCGCGACTTCATGACAATTCGTACACCGAGGCGAACAACGTGAGCGTCTCAGTGATTTTGGCTGTCCACGCCAAACCACAATCCACGCCATCCGGTCAAGTGCGAAGCCCAACGCCGTGAACGGATTTCGTAGCCGAATTCGTGAGCTGGGCCATGCTCTCAGAAGTCTTACGACTTCTGCTACATTCCTGTTCCTGTGGACACTGGTGACAAAAACCGTTCATGGCGTTGGGCGAAGCCCGGCTTACGCTGTTTCGCGAGCGTATTCGAACATTGGAGTCGACAGGTAGCGTTCTCCGGAGTCCGGCAGAATGGCCACGATTGTTTTGCCCTCGGCTTCCGGACGAGCCGCGATTTTCAGAGCGGCAGCCATGGCCGCACCGCAGCTGATGCCAGCAATGATGCCTTCTTCTTTGGCCAGACGTGGAGCCATTTCCATGGCTTCTTCACCGCTGACCTGAACAACTTCATCAATCAGACTGGTGTCGCAGTTGTCAGGGATGAACCCTGCACCAATGCCCTGAATCGGATGCTTGCCTGGCTGACCGCCCGACAGCACGGGACTGGTTGAGGGTTCGACTGCCACAGACTTAACGGAAAGTCCCTTCTCCTGTTTCAGGAATCGACTGACTCCGGTAATCGTGCCACCAGTGCCAACACCTGCCACAAAGTAATCGATGTTGCCTTCGGTATCTTCGAAGATTTCCGGCCCGGTGGTCTTGAAGTGAATGGCCGGATTCGCGGGATTGGAAAACTGCTGAGGCATAAAGAAGTTGTCCTGCGAAGCCAGCTCCGTCGCCCTGGCGATCGCCCCCTTCATCCCTTCAGCGCCGGGTGTCAGCAGCAGATTGGCACCAAACGCTTTCAACATCATCCGACGTTCCAGTGACATGGTGTCTGGCATCGTCAGCGTCAGCTTGTAACCGCGAGCGGCACAGACAAATGCCAGTGCGATTCCTGTGTTGCCGCTGGTGGGTTCGACCACTTCCATGCCCGGTTTCAGCACCCCGCGTTCTTCAGCATCCCAGATCATCGCCGCGCCGATTCGACACTTGACGCTGTACGCCGGATTTCGGCCCTCAATTTTTGCCAACACTCGAGCCTTCAGGCCTTTTGTCAGGCGATTGATCTGAACGAGCGGCGTTCGACCGATGGACAGCGTGTTATCCTTCAAAACGGGCATCCGATTGCCTTTCCTTCGCGACAGCTACCAAAAAAGAATTTCCAGAACTCGCAGACTCATCAGGTTCAGAAACCACGTGCGATTAACGAAGGCTAAGTGAACTGCCCATTTCCCTCAAGGTCGACAAACGCTGGATTCACGCCTGCAAGATCTGCCGAAAACCTCAGGGAGTTGCAAGATGAGCCGGATTCCGGATTCGGGTTAACCCCAGGCAGGATTGTTGCGACGGGAACTCGCAAGTTGAGACTTCGTGTCGATCGATATTGGTGGTAGAACTACCCATGTTGCTGATGTCAAAATTGGCAATCTGCAAACATCTGGCTGTTATTGCCGTCTGAGTGGAAATGCCCGAGATTCTTCGGAGTCCCAGGGGAAACGTCCGGGCGACAAAAGCCAAATCAGCCCCTTCCCGAGCAACACGGGAAGGGGTTTTTCTTTGCGCGCAATGCTGCAGAGTGTCCGCAGATCCAAGGGAGCGAGTAGCAGTCTTGTTCGGATGACGCTTCTTCGAGAGTGCCGGTTGCACGGTCCCCCAAGCTCACGACTCTGTCTCGACTTATTCGAGCTGAGCCTTCCCTGCAGTTAGTTCCCTGCCCCGCAACACCGTCTGGTTCAGCATCGCCGGTTAACCTATAACTTGTCGCAGAATGCTGTGCCTTGGGAACGGTCTTTTCGTGTCGCTGCCTTCCTGTCCGGCACAGCCGGACCTACAGCTACGGTCCGGCACAGCCCGACTGCGCATTGGACGAAACAACCAACGGGAGCGTTTCGGCGGCTTCGGTTATCCACCTCATTCGACACACCACGCCAACTGGGTCACAAGGGCGAAGTCCTTGTTAGGAATTGTTGATGCGAATGGACCCTCGAAAGCTCAGATACCTTGTCGAGTATGTTTTTTTCAGTACTGTGGTGTTCGTTCTGCGAGCACTGCCAACTCGAGAAGCGTTTCGGCTGGCGGACGGCCTGGCATGGCTACTGGCGGACATCCTTCCCAGTAAGCTGACTCGGCGGCATGTGGCCGAACAGAATCTGCAGACCGCTTTTGGTGATGAACTGACAAGCGAACAACGACGCGACATTGTTCGCCGCATGTGGGAACATTTGTTCCGAATGGTGTGCGAGATCGTCCAGCTTCCTCGACGTTTTCGACTGTACAATTG
>JAGQPY010000549.1 GCA_020426485.1 Planctomycetaceae bacterium | reverse complement strand
CCCCCGATGCAAACAGCCACGGTGTTTCCGCTGCGGGAACTCGCACCGACTCGGGATTGCTGCTGTACCAGCTGCCCCCGTCCGCCAGCTGAGGCTTCACGTCGAATTCAAATTCCAGTCGGCCCACGGTTTTGGGGCGAGGAAAGCCGAGCCATTCGCGGTGAGTTCCATCCTTGCGATCACCGGGAGCTCCAAAGTTCAGCCCGATGCGTTTGACGGGTGTCGTGTTTCCGACCGCGCTGAAGATGCCCCATGATTCGTTTTCCGTTTTGGGTTCCAGCACCACCGTGGAAGCAATCGAAAACTGACACACGCAACCCGCGCTTGCTTCGGGAATCATCACCAGACCGTTGCCGGGAATGGCGTTCACCCAGCACCCAAGTCGCTGACCGGAAAAGTGCCGAGTTCCGCTGTCTTCATACAGATCGTAATAGCCGATGAATCCCGATCGGAAAAACATCATGTTGGGAGTGGCCGTGATGACGCCGCAGTGATGTCCCGGACGGCTGAAACGCCATTCGCTCGGTTCTCCGGTCAGCGGATGATTGCGAGTTTTGGGTTCTCCGGTCTTCAGATCGAAGGCCCACGGTTCGGCATAAATCTGTCCTTCAATCACCGCCGGTCGGTTCATGTAGTTGGCATTCTTCGACCAGAGTTCCTCGCCGGTTTCCGCATTCAGAACAATCAGCTTGCGTTTTTCGAATTCGCCTGCCAGAAACTGCCGCCAGTAGTGTCCGTTTGCGTTGGCTCCGCACAGAACCAGATGTCCGTCGGCGTACATCACGGTCAGACTTCCGCCTCCCGCACTAACGTCGGTTGTATCCGTGACGTTGACGGGACGTTCCCACAGCTTTTCGCCGGTCTTGCGATCAAGAGCCACCGCCAGTCGCAGGTCGAGCTTTTTCATTTCCTCTTCGGCGGCTTTGGCGGCGTCACCGGTCAGCTTTTTCAGTTCTTCCTTATCGCGGCGATACAGTTCCTGGCGTTCTTCCGGAGTCAGCGAACTGTCGATGAAGTACACGCATTCAGGGCCGATGGCGATGGTTGTGTGAAGAATGTTGCTGCCGCGATACACCCACTGACGCTGGCCTGTGTTCGTATCGAAGGCGAAGATTGCATCCGTCTGGCTTTTGACGGTTAGTCCGCGACGGCGCAGTTTCTGTTCCAGTTCCTGTCGAATGGTGCTGGACCCGAAAATCTGTCCTTCGTCGCACGCAACATACGCCCACGCTCGGTCGATGCCGTCGGGAGATTCCGGCGTGCGATATTCACTGACCACTTCGCCGGTCGCTCCGTCCAGACCTTTGCAGGTGTTGCCGATGGCCATGTACAGCACGTCGTCGGCCGCCGCCAGGTTGTGAGTTTCACGGTTGTTGAAGACTCCCGTGCGAATCGCGCCGGGGTTGTCATGTTCCCACAGAAAGTTTCCGTTGTAGGCGTCGTACGCCATCACCTTGTCGGTGCCCTGAATGAACATGCGACCGTTGGTCGACAGAGGAGCTCCGGCGGCTTCGTGACGATTGATCATGGCGCTCGGCCCCGGATCGCCGTACCACAGAACTCCCAGCCCGTCGCGCACTCGCTGATCATTCGTGAACGACGTGTTGGAGGCGTCGCCGTATTGATGAGTCCACTGGCCGGCTCCGGGAAGCTTGCCGCGAGTCAGCAGCGACCATGCCGCGTCCGTCTCCAGTTCGCCTCCGTTCTGATGATAAAGTTCCGTCAGCCATTCGCCCGCGGATGTGATTCGACCGCTGTCGGATTTGTCAGCATTCTGAGGCCGTCCCAGAATCGCAACTCCGCCGCACGGCTTCAGAAATCGCGAGACTGTGTTGACTTTGCAGGGCATGGTCCCCGTCTTCAGATGAGTCTCCGACACAATCAGGTTGGCGAAGTAGTTTGACATGGGAATCGCGTCCAGCGGCCGATTGATGACCGTGATGCGAGTCGCATGAAGTCCGGCTTGGGAGAGCCGTTCGCGGGCCTTCGTGGCTTTCTGAGCATCCGGTTCCACTGCGTAGATCGTCAGAGAACTCTGCCGAGCCAGTTCGTACGCCAGATGCCCTTCTTCATTGCCCAGAACCAGACAGTATCCGGTCTTCTGCCCGCTGCGTTTCAGAATATCGGCGGCTGCCTGAACATAGAAGTCGGTCTGGTCGTCGTTCGGAAAGGCTTCCTGATACGGACGTGGCCATTCGCGAACGGCTTCCGGCTTGTTCGGAGTGAACGCGTAGACAAAACCCGAATCGGTGCTGACCGTCAGCAGGTTATCCGTCGCGGAAAGCCCTTTGACCATGCCGTCCACATCGGCTTCGAACACGGGCTTCCCGCTGGTGCGATCCAGTCCGATGACCTGCCCCTGCCCTCCGGCAAACACGATGTCCTTTGTGGCAATCATCGCCGCGTCGTAGTTGCCGTCGTGCTGCCAGATGATGCCGACGCCCGCGTATTCACGGATCTTTTCGTTGGCTTCGGCCACCTTTTCGCGGTCGCGTGAGTTTTCGCGAGCTCGCAGAAACCATTCCTGCTTCTCCTGACTGGCTCGTGCATGTTCGGCTCGATTCACGCAGAAGACTTTCTCGCCGTCGGTCAGATAAGCGAACTCGCCCGTCAGCACCATCTGCCGACCGCCGATGAATGCGGCCCCCACGTTTCCGGACTTCTGATCCATCGCCAGAAAATGATGAGGCCCTCCGGAATACACCTGCCCGTCGCCCAGCACCGCTTTCGTTCCGCCGACGACTCCGCCCGCCGTCGTTCGCCACGAATGCTGACGCTGAAAGATGATCTCGCCGGTTGCCTTCGAAACTCCGACCGGCAGCGAACGTCCCGATGGTACAAACAGCATGTCATCGTTGCTCAGCAGATACCCCTGAGGCGACAGGTCATTGCGTCCGGCGTCGGACTGGCTGATGCGATCGTTTTTCCAGATGATGTCGCCGGTCTTTGCATTCGCCGCACACAGGTAGACGGTTTCATGAGGAAACACGCCGGCTCCGAAGTACGCGGTGTCGCCGTCAATCAGGACGCCCGTTCGAACGGGCCAGCGAGAAATCATTTCTCCGCGAGACAGCAGTCGATCATCCTTCGGCCCGACCTGCATCTGCCAGACAACGTCACCCGAGCCTGCTTTCAGGCAGTAGACATGGCCATCGTCGGAACCGAAGTAGACGTTGCCGTGAGCCAAAGTCGGAGCCAGGCGAATGGGGCCTTCCGTGTAAAAGTCCCAGATGGGTTCACCGGTTGACGCGTTCACGCAGTGCAGGCGATGATCGACCGTGCTGCCGAAGTATGCACGGTCTTCCGCGACGACCACCTGCATGGCTGCATCAAAGTCGACTCGATGCCGCATCGAATGGCCTTCGATGGGCGCCGTTCGAGGTCCCGACCAGGCAAGTTCCGGGCGAGCCTGCGAATGATGAACCCACGTCAGATGCAGGTCGCCCTGCAGATCGGCCGCCGTTGCGCCAGCTCGATCATTCCCGTTCAGATA
>JAGQPY010000548.1 GCA_020426485.1 Planctomycetaceae bacterium | reverse complement strand
ATTCCCCACAACCCACACGCCACATCGCACTAGGGGGACAAAACCGGACTTGCATTCCGGAAATTTTTGAAAATCGGCTCAAGTCCCGCGTTTCCCTCGAAAAATCACAAAGCGTCGAGGAGGAGACCGGTTCCAGCGGTGGTCAATGAGTCAGACCTGTACCACGCGTTGGCCGTTCAGCCGCGATTCCGCCGACACAGGTTTGGATGGAGAGCCTAAATCCACGCCATTGGACACAGGGTCGGTGGCGATCTTCGCAACCTGCTCTGTTTTTACTGAACAAAAAGGCCGTACTGCGCTGTGGCTTCCCGGATGAAATCAACGGTCTCTCAGGCGTGCAGCGAAGTTGACGCCGCTCCGCGATATCGAACATCGGCGGAGCGTCGAACGCGGCATTTGCCGGCCTTCTGATCAGCAGTTTCATAAGAGGTCAGGCTAGCCTCGTGGAGGAGTCGGTCCTGCGGCGCCCTGACGACGTGGAGCGTCCAGAGCCTGACCTTTCAACAGAGCATCCACAGCGGCTTCCAGGTTCTCTGTGGTGACGCTGCCGGCCACTCGACCGGTTTTGTCCACCAGAAACATTGTGGGGACTGAGACAATCCCAAAGTCTCGTGCCAGCTGCCCGTCGGTACCACCAGCATCCCGGATGTGCTGCCATGCTCCACCGTTCCTGGCCAGATACGATTGAATACCACCGGCGTCCGCATCCAGATTGACACCCAGAATTTCAAATCCCGATGGCTGGTATTTGCGGTAGATATCGACCAGTCGTGGCAGATCATCGGTGTATGGCTTCGCCCATGTCGCCCAGAACACAACCAGCGTGACCTTCCCCCGATAGTTTGTGGCCGCATCAATGGCCTGCCCGGTCAGCGAACGACCCGCCAGCTGCAACGGCTTGCCTGCCAGATCCAGTCGACGCAGTGCCCCGCGAGCACGAATGCCGGCGTTGGTACGAGCATGATCGGTCACCAGCTGGTTGTACCAGCGTTTGGCATCATCAATGCGTCCCATCAATTCCAGACTGATCGCCAGCTGCACAATGGCATCAGAGGCATCGGTACTCTTCGGCCATTTCTCTGCGAACACTTCCAGCTGACTCAGCCACCATTCCTGAGCTTCCTGACGCTTGTCATCATCATCAGTCTTCAGCAGCACGGCGTATTCCGCCAGCAGACGGCGATACCAGACGTAACCCAGAAGCTCATCATTGGCTTTCACCTGATCCTGAAGCTGTTTCAGGCGATCCAGTCCGGCGTCGTACTGCCCTGTCTGCACCGATGCGGCCAGCCCGTCGGCAAACTGCTGAATCCACTGCAGTCGCTCCTGATCGGTCGGCGCGATGCGAATGATCTTTTCGATTACATCCGCTCGCTGTTGATTGTATTTGGCCAAAGCAGTTGGCGTGACGTCAGCCGACGGACTGTTTTCATCCAGCTTCTGCAGCTGATTGAGCAGTTCTTCCATTTCCTTGGCCATTTCAGGCGCTGCGGCGATGCCGTCACCGCTGAGTTGCGGCTGCATCATAATACCACCGATCTGCACCTGCACATTTTCACCATCCAGCGGGCTGGGCAGTTGAGTCAGCTTCCAGACGTTGCCGATCTGGACCATTTCACCAATGGAAACCAACTGATGGCTTCCACTGTTTTCGATGATCGCCATCGCGTTTTCATACACAATCAGATCAACACCCGCTTTGCCTTCATCCCGAGGAATCAGGCTTGGAACAGGCGGGTCAAACCGAACCCACTTTGAGGTGGACGTCAGAGTCTTGCTTCCGCGCATGACCTTGGTCATCTGAGCCGCCGGATCAGCGACGGACTGCAGAAGCTGTTTGGCCAGATCGGCTCCCGCCTGAATCTGACGCACGTCTTCCGCATTGATCAGAACGCTGGAAAGAGACGCGACGTCGCCGGCAATCATGGCTTCCACGGCAACCTGAGCGGCTTCCTGAGCAGACAGCATGCGCCATTCATCAATCCGACCATCTTCGTTCTGGTCAATGCCCCAGCGAGTCCCGCCCCAGTTCAGCCAGCGGTGCTGGTCAGGTTTTTCGTTCTTGTTGCTGTCGATGTCGCGATAGACTTCCAGGCCCATGCGATAGTAGCGGAACAGATCTGCCTTGTTGTCACCGTTGGTGTCTGTAAACCGACGCAGCACCTGACCAGCCGGACCATACACCACAAATCCGGCAGTGCCGTCCTCGCGTTCGATGTCGACACGACACTTCGCGAAATCTTCACGTTCCGGCGTGTCAAATTCGATTCCCTTCTGCAGTGGCCGAAACTGATTGAGAATCTGTTCAGCAGAGGGAGCCTGAGCGCGGGCCGCTTCACTGAAGGCCAACACCAGCATGCACAGAACCATACTCAGAAAGAAAGATCTTGCGGGGCGCATCCTTGCCACTCCGATTTTGCGTTTCAAAACTCCGGAACCGTTCTTCGGGGAACCGGGAGTCTAAAACAAAGTCTCAATCCAAGTCACCATTGATTTTTCAGGTGGTAACAGCCCCGCGCATTTGCTCAGAATTTCCTTGAACTTCGGCAGAATCTGCCGATCACGAACCAATTCTTCTGCTGGTTCGTCAAGCGCATCCTCAGTGGAAAATTCGCTGATTTCAGGTCGACGCCGGCGCACCGCAGATCATCATTCACCAGACGCCTCCGACTTCAGCCATCCCAGCGATTCCAGAAAACGATCCGTCGCACGAATCGTTTCTTCGTACGGCCGGTTGTCGTACTTGCCGTGGTTGAAGAATCCGTGAGGCATTCCGGGAAAGACCTGCGTCTCGCAGCGAACACCGGCAGCCTGCATCTTCTTTTGAAACTCTGTCAGAGTGCTGACAGGAATCAGCTTATCACTGTCTCCCAGAAACACGATTGCAGGAGGTGTCGTCTGAGAAATGTTGTGAGCCGGTGAAAACTCCGGATATCGATCACCCACACGTTGATGTCCCCAGCCATCAGGACCGTTGTCGAAGACCGGATTAAACAGAATCATGGCATTGGGAACGACGGACACAGACGTATCCTCACCGGGCTCGTCGCAGCCTTTCAGCGTCCCCAGACCGGCTGCGAGATGCCCACCGGCCGAACCGCCCGAAGAAGCAATGCGATCGGGATTAACACCGAATTCAGCAGCGCGACTGCGCACAAATCTCATGGCAGATCGAGCATCCCGAAGACAAACTTCCGGCGGATCTTTCGATTTGCGATCCAGCAATCGATACTGAACCTGAAAGCAGACGAGACCTCGATCGGCATAGTGTTCCGCATGTTTCGTGAACTGTCCGGGAGCACCTCCCGTCCAGCCGCCACCATGAAAGAACACGATCGCCGGTCTGCTGTCTTTCGAATTCCAGCCCTGTGGCCGACTGACGTAGATCGAAAGGTCCACGCCGTCCACCGTTTTGTAAACAATGGGCTGCCCGGATGGTTTTTCGGCTGACCCAACAGCCGACAACAGAACGCTGATGACACAGACGACCATA
>JAGQPY010000547.1 GCA_020426485.1 Planctomycetaceae bacterium | reverse complement strand
GCCAGGGATCTGAACGCGGCCGAGCGGTGGCTGAATCTTGCGGACTGGTTCCCCGGATCATCCCCCGAAACGACATTCCTTCAGGCGCGGTTGTCAAGAAAACTCGGACGTCCGCTCGAGATGGAAACCTGGCTGCAGCGCGCGGAAGCCGCAGGGGTTTCTCAGCAGCGGCTTGATCTGGAGCGGCTGTACGCGGCCTGTCAGGCAGGTGTCCCCGATGCTCAGCAGCGAATGATCCGCTTGCTGGTATCCGGCGAGGGTGAATCCAGAGAGATCTGCGAATCGTATGCATTCGGCAGTCTGCTTTCGGGGCAGAGCGATCAGACTCAGACGGTCCTGCAAGCCTGGAAAGAACATTTCCCCGACGACCCAATGGCATGGTATCTGGCGGGCCGAGTCCTGGAATTTCAAGGGCGTCCCGCCGAAGCACAGAAGGAATACGAAACTTCACTGTCACTAAACCCAGCCTTTCAGAATGCCGCGTATTCCCTGGGAAATCTTTTTCTGAATCAGCATCAGCCGGATCAGGCTGCCGACTGCTTTCGAATGGGAATGCCGTCCCGATTTCCACAGGCCGCACAGATTGGAATGGCTCGAGCATTGCGGATGGCCGGTGACAGCCAGGCGGCAGCCAGTCTCTTGCGAGTCGTGGTTTCCGCGTCCCGCGACGATCTGCGAGAATCCTATCAGCGAGTCGGGCAGACGCTGCGTGGTCTGCCGGCCCACGTGGAACTGGGGCAGCTGGAACTGGC
Organism: Planctomycetaceae bacterium; assembly: GCA_020426485.1. Classification (GTDB taxonomy): domain Bacteria; phylum Planctomycetota; class Planctomycetia; order Planctomycetales; family Planctomycetaceae; genus JAGQPY01. The sequence goes on along the minus strand of JAGQPY010000547.1, from coordinate 2,766 downwards.
GTCGGGAAACCCGGAGGCGGCCCTTTCGCTTCTGGAAGAGGCCCTGAATGCATCGCCCGCCGATCCGGAAGTTCGCTACGCGCGAGCCGTCTGTTTAAGGGACCTTGGACGCACAGACGAAGCTCGGAGCGAAATGGAGCAGGTTGCGGAACTGAGGTCCAAGGTCAAAGAAGTCAGTCAACTGCTGGACCGGATCCGAGAAGACAGTTCGAATGTCGACGCGAGATTTCAGGTAGCTCGACTGTATGCCGATCTTGGCTCCGCCAGCCAGGCACATTACTGGCTCAGATCTGTGCTGTCTCTCAATCCTGATTACCCAGGCGCTGCTGAACTGATGAAACAGTTGCGCACAGAATCGTCGTCTGTTGAAAACTGACACAGGTCGGCTGAACGCGGAGGTGCCCGTTGGGCCGTCGTCGGTTGCTTTGGGCCTTCTATTCGGTTGTATTCTCATTGAAATTCGGGCCAACATGGGCAGCATACGGATGACGAAGGAACGCTCATTGAAGCAGACCGTTCGACAGATTTTCGTGAGCCTTCTCACCGCGCTGACGCTGGGGGCTCTGCCACAGGGATGTTCTTCGTCATCGGACTCAGACTCTGAGCAGCCGCTGCGCGCCGCAGGTTCCGGTGCGATGGCGGTACCGTTTGTATTTCGAGACGCCGACGCCACCAATGGAATCGTCTTCCGTTATCGCAGCGGACGAGCCCGTGGTCACAATACGATTCTGGAATCGCTGGGCGGCGGCGTGGCGGTGCTGGATGTCGAAGGCGACGGCGATCAGGACGTGTTTCTGCCGGGGGGCGGCGACATTTCGGAACATTCCGTTTCGGGTTTTCCGGGTGCATTGTTTGTCAACGATGGGACAGGGAACTTCACCGATCGAACATCCGTTGCCGAAGCGGAGGCCAGCGACCTGTACTCCCACGGCTGTGCCACAACCGATTTCGACAACGACGGATTCACGGATTTGCTGGTCACCGGATTCGGGGCTCCCCAGCTGTTCCACAATCAGGGGGATGGAACATTTCTGCGAGCAGCGCCGGACGCGGGGATTTCAGATCAGGGCTGGTCCACAAGTGCAGGGTGGGGAGATCTGAATGCGGATGGTTGCCCGGACCTGTATCTGTGCCACTATCTGGACTGGAACATGGAACGGCATGTTGTGTGTGAGTCCGCGAATGGCCAGCCGGACGTTTGTCCGCCGCGACGATTCCCTGACAGCTCGGACGTCCTGTTTCTTTCCCGAGCGGACGGAACCTTTCAGCGGACGGATTCCGCGAACGGGCTCGTTGCAGGCGGAAAAGGTCTGGGAGTGGTGTTGTTTGACTGCGACCGCGACAGCGATGTTGATATCTATGTGGCCAACGATACCACCGAAAACTTTCTGTATCTGAACGATGGTCGCGGTCAGTTTTCGGAGCAGGGGATGCTGAGCGGTGTCGCGGTGGACCAGGCCGGTATGTCAAACGGCAGCATGGGGCTGGCAGTGACCGATTTTGATCAGGACGGACAGCCGGACCTGTGGGTGACGAATTTTCAGGATGAAGACTTCGCTCTGTACCGCAATGTCGGTCAGTCACAATTCCGGCCGCTCAGTCGTGAATCCGGTGTTGCTGATCTGGGAGAATCGCTTGTCGGGTTTGGAACGGTCGCTGTGGATCTCGACTTCGACGGTGACGAGGATCTGGTGGTGTCCAACGGACACATTCTTTACCACCCGGCCGTCGGCACCTTTGAGCAGCCGGTACTGATCATGCGTCGTCACGAAGGTGGGTTCGTTCGAGAACACACGGTGCAGGGAAGTGCCTACATGGCGACGGCACATGCCGGACGAGGGCTGGCAGCCGCAGATCTGAACGGAGATCAGCGGCCGGATCTGGTCTTCTCGCCGGTTGATGCTGCCGCCACGTTTGTTATGAACGGCTGCGAATCGACAAGCTTCGTCGGGCGAATTCAACTGGTCGGCACGAAATCCGCTCGTGATCCGGTGGGAGCGGTTGTCGATATTCAGTCGGCATTGGGTCCGCAGACAAAGTTTGTCTGCGGTGGCGGAAGCTATCTTTCCGCAGGAGAAAAGACGCTGACTGTCGCCCTGAGCGAACAGGATTCCGCAGAAATTACGGTTCACTGGCCCGGGTCAGCACCGCAGAAGTTCATGATCACTCACGGCCATCAGATTCTGATCGAAGGTCGGACACGCGGCGAACGAATCCCGCAAAAGAAAACTGCAGCCCGTTAAGAGCTGCAGTGGTTCAGTCATTGAGTTGATGCACAATCGGAAAGCCCGATCGTGTTGTCTTCTGCTATGGAAGAAGTTTCAGAGCCTCTTCGGCCTTCTTCTTGACATCCGATGGGGACTTGGCCGCAACCATCGCTTCGACGGCAGACTTTACTTCCGCCACATTGGCCAGGCCATCGGCTTCCAGTCCGTCCACTTCTGAAATCAACAGTTCCGCGCCGCTGTCGAGTGTACCGCTGTTGGCGTAGGCCTGAAGAGATTCTTTGAAAAGCTCAACCTTGGTTTTCACCGGTGTTGTCGCTTCCGGGTATTCGTACGTGGCCGAGCCACATCCCGGAGCAGAGCACAAGGCGGCGGCCACACAGCAAAGTGCGACGCCGTGTAAGGCAGATTTCATAGCGTTTCCTTATTGATCACAAAGGTCAAAATTGTTCAATGAGGTTTGTCTGTCAGGACAAAATAAGACCGCAAGCAGTTGTGTGTGCGACGGTCGGGATGGTCGGAATCTCCTGGCGGCTGAATC
>JAGQPY010000546.1 GCA_020426485.1 Planctomycetaceae bacterium | reverse complement strand
CAATCGGTTACCCCGCAGTGAAGTGGCGATCACCGAACCGAGAAGTGTCGAAAAAAACGTCAGGCTGAAAATCTGCCCTGCCACAACGTCGCATTTGCCGCGAGTGCCTGTGAAAACTTAAGCGACTCATACGACGGCGGCGGCTGCGCATAACAAGAGCCCCAAAAGACCTCGTCCTGTGCAGGAATACATTTTCTGCGATCGATCCACACAGAATTTTGAATTTTCTGCCACCTGCGGCTGCTGCGGCTGCCGCGGGTCGATATCGACGTCATCGCTTACTCCAACGCCGTTCAGGGTGCGAGTCATTCGGAGCGGATGAAAATGGCTGTCTGCCGAATGTGGCGAAGTCATAATGGAAGTGGTCACCGGTGCGGATTCCACGATGGACGATCTGTGGATGTGCCGCGGCGAGGACGTGAGAAATACGGTGCGAGCTTTTCTCATTCAACGGCAGCGACGTGAATTGACTTGTTCCTGCCGAGTGATACCTTGATGAATTCGCGATGTTTCGAACGTTGCTGTGGAGTGATGAATCGACATCGAATTCGTCTGAGACCAATGGCCCTTTTCTCTTATGGTTCGCCTGAGCTGCGAAAGTCGACGAAACCAAAGAAGGTAGACGGCGACCAGTCGCCCTGCTGCAAACACGGGACGCGTGCATGGCCTTTGATCGAGATTCCACATCAGCCATCGAATCCGAGAGCCAGCGACTGGACGCTGAGGATTCTGACGGCGTGGAGTCCGCCGGAGTAACTGTTGCGGAAACGAACGTCGGCGGTAGCCCATTGCCGCTGGGGGAGTTGTCAAACGACGTGGCTGAGATCGTTGAGCGGCTGCGGAATGGAGTGCCGGCAGCTCTGGCAGAACTGTTTATGCGGTTTCAGGATCGGTTGCTGCGGCTGATTGACGTTCGCCTGGATCGTCGCCTGAGACCTCGAATTGATCCCGACGATGTGCTGCAGGAAGCGTATGTCGACGCTTCGCAGAGAATCGACGATTTCCTCAACTGCGACCGATCCAATCCGGCGATCTGGTTAAGACTGATTGTTCTTCAGCGTCTGCAACTGACGGTGCGTCGACATCTGCTCACCGGCAAGCGCGATGCCCGGCGGGAAGTTTCGTTTCGGGACGATTCCGGTTCTCAGCCCGGATTCGGACTGGCAGGTTCTGTGACGTCGCCCAGCATGGCAGCGTCAAGAAGTGAGGCTTTGCTGAGAATTGAGCAGTTGCTGGGACAGCTTCCGGAAACCGATCGCGAGATTCTGTTGTTAAGACACTTCGAACAGGTGACGAACGAGGAAGCCGCCGAGATCCTGGGAATCAGCGGCAAAGCGGCCAACAATCGCTATGCTCGAGCCATCGCTCGTCTGAAAACACAGTTGGAGCTGCAGCCGCCGGAAATCGGCTCGATACCGTCCGTTGAGGAGTCGGCGGAATGACGGTGGGCACCGACAGCAGTGATCCCGCATCTCGAACGATTCGGCAGTTGGCGGTGGAAGTCACGGCCGCTCTGCGTCAGGGGCGATCCGTTTCCATTGAAGATCTGCAGGCGAAGTATGCCGATGCTTCGGTGGATGTCACCGGCATTGCCGACACGTTATCGCTTCTGGAGGAGGCCGCTTTTCAGCGACGCAGCGTTCACAGCGTTCCGGGAGTCATTGACGAGACCGGTCGCCGCAGAACCAGTCTGGGTGGATTCAGCCTGCTGCGCGAGATCAGTCGCGGCGGCATGGGCATCGTGTACGAAGCGACTCAGGAAGCGCTCGCTCGCCAGGTTGCCATCAAGGTTCTCCCGCCCAGTCCTTTGCTGACAGACGTTGAACGCGAACGCTTTCGACGCGAAGGACAGGCGGCCGCTCGACTGCATCACGAACACATCGTGCCCGTGTTTGCCACCGGGCTGGAATGCGGCATTCAGTACTGCGTGATGCAGTTGATTGATGGAAGCAGCCTGGAAGAAATCATCAAAGCCGCTCGCCAGAGACGCGATCATTTACCTTTGACTTCCGAACCGCCGTCTCGCGAACCATCGGGCGGCGAACCGCCGTCCTGCAAGTCGGCGGTCGGCCATGCGCAATCCGTCGAGCTGCCGTCGGAGGCGGTGCCGTTCGACGAACTTCCGTTTGGTCTGGCAGATTCTTCCCGCTGGCGCAGCATCGCGCGGGTGGGAGCCGATCTGGCGGATGCTCTGCATCACGCTCACGGACAGCACGTGCTGCACCGCGACATCAAGCCGGGCAACGTGCTGGTGGATCGGTCGGGGCGAGCATGGCTGACGGACTTCGGTCTGGCGCGTCTGCGTGACAGCGGCAATCTGACAGAAGCCGGAGGCTGGCTGGGAACGCTGCGGTATACCGCTCCGGAACAGCTCGATGGTCAGGCCGACGAACGATCGGACATCTACGCTTTGGGCGTCACGCTGTATGAACTCTGCACGCTGGAACCCGCCTTTCCGGCCTCCGATCGTACGGAGCTGGTGCGAGATGTCATGCAGTTGACACCAAAGCGGCCTCGGGAACTGGTCCGCAGTCTGCCGCGTGATCTGGAAACCATTCTGCTGAAAGCGATGTCCCGGGAACCCGACCATCGTTATCCGTCGGCGGCGGATTTCAGTGCGGATCTGCAAAACTTTCTGAATGATCGTCCACCGGTAGCACGTCGCTGCAGTCGACTGGAACTGGCCGGTCGCTGGTGTCGACGCAATCGCCGCGAAGCATGGCTGCTGTGTCTGCTGCTGCTGTCGATGGTATTGTTTTCCGTCACGGCCGTGCTGGCTTACTTTCGTGAAGCCGGACTGCGGCGACGCTCGGACGAAATTGCCGCGACCGCTCACAACGCTCTGGATCGGGTGTACGAAGCCTATCTGCCGGAATCCAGCGAGCTGTCCCTGGGACTTGCTCACGGAGCCGTACCTGTTTCGCCGGAAGCAGCCGGACTGCTGGAAGAACTGGTCGACTTCTATGACGAACTGCAGCGGCATGCCGAACAGGATGCTTCGTCCAGGCCACAGCAGAATCGCGTTCCCGAGAGCGCGCTGGCTCTGCGGCGAGTAGGCCTGCTGTATCATCAACTGGGAAGATTCGGAAAGTCTCGCCAGGCACTGACCACGGCCGGACAGCAACTGTTTCGACAGTATGACCTGCAGCCTTCCGCCGATGTCCTGCTGGAATACGCTCGAGTCCGCAACGACCTTGGCGCACTCAACTGGAGCGATCGGCCGGTGTGGACAGAACGTCATATCGCTTCGATCGACACCAACCAGGAAACGACGCTGCGACTGCTGGAGAACATGTCCACGGAAGAATTGCATTCGACAGTTCAGCGAGACATCAGCTTCGAGAAAGCGCGAACGTTGTATCTGCTGGGTCGAACGACTCGCCAGAAAGGAGCCAGGTTTCTGCATCATCTGGACATTCCTGCCATCAAGTTCGAATCGCCGTCACGAGACCGGCTCCGGTTGCTGAAGCAGGCGGTTTCGCTGCTGGAACAATTGCGTCATGCTGATCCCGCGGATCTCCGATTT
>JAGQPY010000545.1:2159-3531 GCA_020426485.1 Planctomycetaceae bacterium | reverse complement strand
GAGTACCGAATCAGCGGATCAAAGGCGAACGCAAAGAACGCCCATATGAGCCCCAGAATGGTTAGTCGCGGTATGAGATAACTCCAACGCATTTGCACCTCCTGTGCGGCGATGGTCTGTGTACTGTTGTGCAGAGTCTTCCGTGTTCTCTGAAGGAGAATCCGCAGATTAAGAGCGGTTGACGTTGTGGATGAAGCAGAACTATGAACCGGAATCGTTCGAGTTCACCAGTCCCACCAGTTCCGCTCCCAACAGGTAGCGAGTAATTCGATAGCGTCGCGACCAGACAGAAAGCTTCTGTGTGTATTTCTCAAACACCGGTCGAGACAGGCGGTAGTTGGGATAAAGCAGCAGGACTCCCAGTATGAAACTTCCCATCACGATGCTGTTATTAAACGATGTCCATGGCATCAGGGGAGTGTTGTACAGGTCGGTCCAGGTCTGCTGCATCGAAGGCAGTGACAGCAGCCACGTACCGATGTAGTCTGAGGCCGGATCGAACCACGGCGAAATGAAACTGAACACCAGAATCGTGGCCGCTGCAATCCCCAGATTGGCTCGACTGGCAGCCAGAACAATTCCCAGCGCAATGGCCAGCAGGTTGCCTTTGGGAACCAATCCCACAAGCACTCCCAGAGCAAAGCCCAGCGCCAGCTGACCTGGAGTTGCTTCCGTGACAAGCGCCTTGAATACCAGTCGAACTGGTCGAATGATCAAAAACAAGACGACGTTCTCCTTCTGACAGGGAAGTTGATCCCGTCAAAGACAAGCTCATCCGCAAATCGACACAAGCCATTGCCCGGCCTCTCGATTTCGCTCGAAAATCTGTTCAATTCGAAATCGCCCCGTTGGAAAATCAGGGACCGCGCAACATCGCAATTCTGCACTCTGAGCGGATCGTGGTCGGCGGTCAAGGTGCGTCGTGAGGTCGAGATCCGCGTTTTTTGAGGCGATTCTCGACGCAACTCACAGACCGGCAAAGTCAGCAACAACCACTGAGGCGGCGGCACGGTCGGCTGAGATATCCTGCCACAACTGCGATTTCGTCGTCCGAACAATGCAGCTGAATATTGAGCGCGCCGCATGACGACGGCAGGAAAGCGGTCGGCGGAGTTCAGGAGTCGTCAGCAGACCACCGGGCAGCATGAGGGACGGGCATCATCGAAATGAGTCCCCGAATCAACCGTCAGTGCTGGATGACTCGTCGCAGAATAAAGGCGCCCCAGACAAACAGGATGGCGTTGGGAATCCACATGCCGATCGCGGGATCAACAGTGCCGTTCTTTCCCAGATTGACCATCAGGAACATCACGGGATAGTAGACCAGCAGAATGGGGAGGAAGCACATGATGAAGCTGGTGATGAACTGGCG
>JAGQPY010000545.1:0-2150 GCA_020426485.1 Planctomycetaceae bacterium | reverse complement strand
GACCATCAGGAACATCACGGGATAGTAGACCAGCAGAATGGGGAGGAAGCACATGATGAAGCTGGTGATGAACTGGCGACGAGCCTGCAGCATGGCAAACGGTCCGCCGACGAAAGCGAAGAACAGACAACTGCAGGCCATCGAATAGCGACTGAAGACTTCTGTGCGAAATCGCTGCCGCTGGTATTCCGCAGTGTTGCTGCGCTTGGCGTAACCTTGGATTTTCTTCCCGCCCAGCTGCTGAAACTCCCCAGTCAATAACAGCATGGCCGCTTCCTGACGACACAGCAGCTGGTTCTGACCATCTTCCTGATAGACTTCATTCATGCGTTCGTAAATGCGGCTGATGGTCATATGGCGGGACTTTCGATCGCGAACCTCCTCTTCCAGCGGAAAGGCCAGTTCGCGTTCATCGATCCACCCGCCGGCATCGCGTCCCGGAACACTGCCGTGCGCATCTTTCAGGTGAACCAGCACCTGCTTCTTGTCCATGTCGAAGCTGATTTTCGCCAGGCGAGCATTCATGGTAACCTGATCATGGTCACCGTTGCGGTAGCGAAACGTGGGATTGATCAGGACTCGGTCGCGGACGCCTTCGACAGTAATGGAATACCCCTTTTGCGGTTCGCTGATGTAGTGCTGAGCCGTCAGGACATCCAGGAAAATATCTTCCATGGCCTGAGTCACGATGCGTTCGATATTGTCGATCGCCCAGGGAATTGCATAGTTGGTCAAAGCAAAAGAACTGAAGGCCAGCGCGATGCCAAGACCAAAGGCGGGCATCAACAGATTTAACGGGTTGATGCCGGCCGCCTTCGCTGCCGTGACTTCCAGGTCTCCGGCCAGGCGTCCGTAAACCACCGTGACTGCCAGCAGCAACGTCGCCGGAATCGTGAACGGCAGCATGCTGGGAACGACAAACGGCATGATCTGAATGACCTGAGCCGCTCCCAGACCGCGATCCGCCGCTTCGCTCAGCAACCCGACAAAGACCAGCATGATGGTCAGCACAAACACCAGCAGCGCGAAGACACGCAACAGTTCGCTCAGGATGTATCGCTGCAACAGCTTCATGCCATGCCTCCCGCCGCGCAGCGAAACGAATCCACCATGGTACTCACGACCCGCGCAGGGCGGACGAGTTGCATGAAGGACGAGCCCGCGAACAAAGCGCTGGGGATGTCACTCAGGTTGCTCAGCGTTCTGCCTCCCTGCAGATGCCGATCTCGTTTGATCAGTGAGAAATTCAGGTTGGCGACCTGCGTAAAAAGGCAAAGAACGTCCTGTTCGGAAACGCGGCAACCTGCTGTCGGGAGGCAGGTTATGATTCCGCAGCGGCTGCGACAAGAGCACCTTCCAGCGGCAAATCACGGAGGAAAGTAACCGCTATGAAGACCGGTTCTGATTTGTGCCGCCGTTTCTGACGAATCAGGCCGGTTTTCGTTGAGGAATCGTGCGAACTTTTCAACACTATCCGGCCACCGAAGGGCAACGCTGCGAAGCAAAGTTTTTTGTTTCACCCGACCCGAAGGGAAGGTCACGCCTGCAGTGACTGCCCTCCGGGTCGGGTTAAACGGTCTTTTCCTGAATGAAAATGCTTCACAGCGTTGACCGAAGGGGCAGCCCTCTCAAGACAACTCTCATTCAGGACTCGACAGTCCGGCGGACCGGCATCGTCGTTCTTTCGGACTGGACAGCGACAGGATTTTTTATGACACGGTTCTTTTTTCTGGCGGCGGTTCTTGTCGGCCATGCATTTCCATTCTCCACCGTTCTTCGCGCGGCGGATCGTCCCAATATTCTGTTTATCTTCACCGATGATCACGCTCCCCATGCAATCGGAGCTTACGGCGGCTGGCTGCAGGGTGTGAACCCCACGCCGAACATTGACCGTCTGGCGTCTGAGGGAATGTTGTTTCGGAACAGCTTCTGTACAAACAGTATCTGTGGCCCCAGTCGCGCCGTCATTCAGACCGGCAAGCACAGCCACATCAATGGATTTCGCGACAATGGCAATCGCTTCAATGGCGATCAGCAGACGTTTCCCAAGCTGCTGCAGAAAGCGGGATACCGCACGGCCATGATCGGCAAGTGGCACCTGGGAACTGATCCTCAGGGCTTCGACTTCTGGAAAGTGCTTCCCGGGCAGG
>JAGQPY010000544.1 GCA_020426485.1 Planctomycetaceae bacterium | reverse complement strand
TCCAGTCCGTCGGGGACAGGCACGATCGACGGACTGGAAGTCCGTCGTACCCTAAAAATTTGCTGTCACAAAGCACTCGTGGCCTACTGAGCCCTGCGGTGCCGTTCGCGGCATCGCCCCGTGAAACATACGGTCCAATGAACACACGGGGGCCTTCTTCGATCGAAAGCCGATCGACGCGGGGACTCGGTGAGGACACGCATTTTCTCTCAGATCGTTCATATGTCTGTTCCAAAAATTCGAATTCAGCGCGTCAATGCCGCCAACGTTCGAGAAGATGGCTCCTACGTGCTGTATTGGATGATTGCCAATCGTCGGCTCCACGACAATTTCGCTCTGCAGCGAGCTGCGGAATGGGCTTCCAAACTGCATCGGCCTCTGCTGATCTTTGAAGCGCTTCGCTGCGATTATCAATGGGCCAGAGATCGACTTCATCGATTTGTCATGCAGGGAATGCTGGACAATCAGAAGTTGGCCAACTCCGCAAACGTCACGTACCTATCGTATGTCGAACCGCAACAGGGACACGGTTCAGGACTGTTGCAGGCCTTGGCAGAACGAGCGTCTGTGGTTGTCACCGACGATTTCCCCTGTTTCTTTTTGCCTCGAATGGTTCGTTCGGCAGCCCGGCACGTTAATGTTTGCGTGGAAGCCGTCGATTCAAATGGTCTGCTGCCGCTTCGAGCCGCTGATTCCGTCTTCACAACTGCGTATTCCTTCCGACGATTCCTGCAGAAGAATCTTCGGCCATGGTTAACCGAATTGCCCGATCGTGATCCTCTGGTGTCGGCGGAGGTCCCGAAATCCGATTGTCGTCCTGTCGACATCTGCAATAAATGGAACATTCGTCCCATCACCCCAAACGATGTGACAACTGATGCACTGGCGTCGCTTCCCATCGATCACTCCGTCGGACCGGCGGCTTTCGACGGAGGTTCAGCGGCGGCTGAAGCCACATTGCAGACATTCCTTCAACGGAAACTCAGTCGCTACGCCACCGACCGCAATCAACCGGACGACGACCCTTCCAGCGGGCTCAGTCCGTATCTGCATTTTGGCCACATCTCTGCGCACAGTGTCTTTCGTGAACTGGCCGGGCAGGAAGAATGGACGCCGGATCAACTGGGGGATGTCAAGCAGACGAAGGGCAGCCGCAGCGGTTGGTGGGGCATGTCGGAATCAGCCGAGTCGTTCCTGGACGAACTGATCACCTGGCGGGAACTGGGCTACAACATGTGCTGGCAGGACAGGAATTACGATCGCTACGAATCCCTGCCCGCCTTCGCTCAGGAAACTCTTCAAAAACACGCCTCCGATCGGCGACCGGTCATCTATGAATTTGATGACCTGCTGCATGCTCGAACGGGAGATGAAATCTGGAATGCCGCTCAAATCCAGTTGGTGACCGAAGGCCGAATGCACAACTATCTTCGGATGCTGTGGGGGAAGAAGATTCTGGAATGGTCACCGCACCCCAGGGACGCTCTGAAAACAATGATCGAACTCAACAACCGCTTCGCCGTCGACGGTCGAAATCCCAACAGCTATTCCGGAATCTTCTGGGTCCTGGGAAGGTACGACCGAGCCTGGGGACCGGAACGACCCATTTTCGGCAAGATCCGTTACATGACTTCCGACAGCACGCGCCGCAAGCTCAGGCTGGACAAGTATCTCGCAAAGTACGCACCCACCAGCATCTCAGATGATTGAATCGCCGACGACAACTCACAACGCGCCGCCGCTGTCGCTGTCATGGACGGTGACGGACTATTCGCTCCGCGCATTTTGAATCACAAACTGCACCAGCTCTTCACAGTGGAAGAAGCCTTCCCACATGTTGTGTCCCTGTCCGTCAGGCACGATTAGTTCCATCCGGCCCCCCAACGCTTCGTAGCGTGACTTCAGCAATCCGGAATTCTGTTCCAGCGGAACGACAGTATCCACATTGCCGTGAATCGCAAACAGCGGAACACCGGCCTTTGCCAGCGATGTGAGTCGATCGACAGGATTGTGTTTTTCCAACTGCAGTTGAAGTTCATCCGCGGACATCCGGTAGGCGGGTGCCGCTCGGGCAATTCCCGGAAAGCTGGTCACGTTGCACACCGGATAGATTCCGGCAAAGCCGCCGACTCGGGACGGATTCTCCACCGCCCACGCCAACGTCATCAGTCCACCGCGACTTCGTCCCATCAGAATGGGCTTTGGCGAATAGCCTCGCTGCTCCACCATGTGCTGGTACAACGCCGTATAAAGCTTCCGGCCGGCGGGACTGCCATAGGATTCGCCCACATCGATTCCCGCGATCGCAATCCCGGCCTTCTGAAAACGTTCAAACATCCACTTTTCGGCACCGCCAGGAAGATTCGGCAACGTCGGCGCGTACCAGACCCACGGACGATCCGCCCGTGCTGAATTCGATTCTGACGCGATCAGAAAGGCAACATGGCTGTCCACCGAAAAGACTTCACCGGGAAGCGGCAGCTTTTTCGCGGGAACTTCGTCGGCGGAGCACACAGACGTCAATAAGATCACAACAACGGCAAACAACACACGCATGATTTGACCTGCACTTCGATTCAGGATCAACGATCGGAATTGCCGTATCGTGGAAGAATCTTCAAACGTGAGCAAGCGGCTATCGTGTGGCCGCATCGGCGTCGCTCGCGATTCGACGCCATGACGCCTCGCCGATGAAAACGACATCTGCCGAGGTATTGGATCAGTTCTTGTTGCCTTGCTGGTCCGGCGTTTGACCAAGAATCGTGGAGTGCCTGATGATGAAGTCGACGATCGGCGCTGGATCGTCCAGTCCGTGCGGATGGTGCCCGACGCCAGGCTTGGCAATTAACGTGATGTCGCCCCCCAATGCTCGATATCTTTCCGCAATCAGCCCCGTATTTTCGTCCCATGGCACAACGTCATCCGCATCACCGTAGACATGCAGCAACGGAACTCTGTGTTCAGCCAGAACGGCCAACTGGTCGACAGGATTCCCCTGGTAGGCCACAGCTTCGGCATCCGAAGCGAAACTGTACTCCTTCAGCACCAGATTCCAGTCGCGTGGACTCCCTTTCCCCTTGCCTCGCCCACCGGGCCAGCTTTTGAAGTCACAAACGGGAGCATCGCCGTAGATGCATGACACCTTGTCGGGATTGGCAACAGCCCAGTTGTAGCAGTACAGCCCACCGCGGCTCAGACCAACCAGCGCGACTTTTCGCGACAGGTGATACTTCTCCGTCAGTTCCTGGTAGAAAGCGTTCCAGTGCCGAACGGCCCGAGGTGACCCCAGCATGTCGGGAACGCGCATGTAGACAACGTGAAAGCCTTGATGCAGTAACGCGATATCCGGAGCCGGTTTGTGGCCGAAGAATTCCCCGTGCCACACCCACGGTCGGCCATGGGCGGCAGTTTTGGGAGCAACGACCAGGACAGGCTTGCCATCAACTTCAAAATCAAACCGAGCGAAGCCGTTCCAGTCGGACGCTTTTCCGGGAAACGTGACAGCCGCATCGTCCGCCTTCAACATTTGAACTGAAG
>JAGQPY010000543.1 GCA_020426485.1 Planctomycetaceae bacterium | reverse complement strand
AAACGACGGAGAGAAATGTGCAAACAGGGCAAGATGTTTCAACGTTGACACATGCTCGGGGTTGCAGCTACAAGCCGGTTCGCGTTCGCAACTCAACGGATGAGACTGCGCGCGATCAGTCGCTGATTCCAGCTGTGATGGAGCGAACCAATGATTCTTCAGGGACGAAGTATCAATCACCAGCCCCTCTCGACCAGGCAACATCTCCGCTGCTTTTCACCGTTGTCTCTGACGATGATACTGCTGTGTGGATGTGGGACAAAGTCACCAGGAACCGCTCAACCAGCTGCGATCGATCTTTCGATACCTGGCCCGGCGGTCTCGGAACCATCGGCGAAAGACCAGCCTCGGCCCAGCCTGGAGAATTCGGCCGTCACACAACTCAAACAGCGAGCCGGCCAGTGTGTCGCCGGTGGGCAGCCGGCCGCCGCCATCGAAGCACTCAGCCAGGCAATTGCTCTCACTCCTGATGACGCTCAGCTGTTTCAGATGCGAGCAAAGGTCTACGCCATTGCCGGTGAGAACGCGAATGCTCAGGCAGATTACAGTTCAGCAATTCGACTTGCGCCGTCCGATGCTTCGCTGCATCATGCTCGCGGATACTTTCTGATGTCGCTGGGCTTCACCGGTGATGCCTTGAAGGATTTTGAGAAGGCTCTGCAACTCGATCCCGCAATGAGTACTGCGGCCAACAACCGCGGACTCATTCATCTTCAAACGCAGGATTTTTCATCCGCAGAAGCGGATTTTGAACGGGCACTGAAGATTGACCCGCGGTATGTCGACGCCCTGAATAATCGTGGGTTTGCCCGAATGAAACAGGGACATCTGGACCAGGCATTGGCAGATTTTTCTGAGGCACTGCGTCAAAAACCGGACTACACGGCTGCGTGGAACAATACGGGGCTTTGCAACCTTCAGAAGCAAGACTTTCCTGCTGCTCTGACAGCCTTCAACGAGGCTGTTCGCCTCGCACCGAATGATGTGCGCTGGCTCGGACACCGACGGGCCGTTCTGCAGAAACTTGGCCGATTTCAGGAGGCAACGGAGGACGCCCAACGAATTCAATGGCTGCGCAGCCTCAATGAACTCACCACAGAAGCACTGGCTCAACCGAATGATGCGCTGGTGTGGCGTCATCGAGCAACACACCTGATGACGGGAACCGAGTATGAAGCTGCCGTTGCTGATTATTCACGTGCGATAAAGCTGCAGCCCAATGACAGTGAGTCGCTCACCGGCCGGGCAACTGCTCATCTTCGCACCGGCGATTTTCAGAACGCCGTCCATGACTGTAATCGATCACTTGGACTTCAGGAATCCGCGGAAGCTCGGTCCATTCGCGGTGAAGCGCTGCTGGCGATGGGCAAACTGGATCAATCGATTGAAGACTTCGTGGCCGCTCGACGCTTCGATGACACGGTCGTTGAGGCCTACACGCAGCGTGCTCAGAATTACGAAAAGCAGGGTCGCATGGATCTTGCAAAAGAGGACCGAAACCGTGTTGCTGAAATCACAGCAGCACTGAGCGGCAACCTTAAGCGAAAAGCGGGCGGATCTCCGCCACCATTCCCGGAACCGTAACGGGCTCGCCAAAGGAAACACCGTTTCTTACAGCGATGGCAGACATCTTAAGCACGAAGCGGTGAGCATCAACTGCTGCGATACGACACACCGCCGAGCACAGCAACATCATACCGCACTACGTAAATGCTTCGTCACGCAGGGGGCGCTGCATCAGCGCTTCGGTGGCTTCGGCCGGTGACTTGTTTTCAAACAGCACTCGATACACCTCGACAGCAATCGGCATTTCGATGCCTTTTTTTCGTGCTATGTCAATGATACTGCGTGCCGTGAAGACACCTTCGGCGACGGCCGCCATCGAGGTTTGGATCTCGGCCAGCGAGTCCCCTCGGCCGAGCCGTTCTCCGACAAGTCGATTTCGACTGTGACGACTCCCACAGGTGGCGAAGAGGTCACCAATCCCAGCCAGTCCAAAGAAGGTGTCAGGCTGTACCCCCATTGCCGTGCCGAACCGAACCATCTCGGCCAGACCTCGAGTGATTAACGCCGCCTTTGCATTGTCTCCCAGTTCCAGTCCGTCGCAGATACCCGCAGCGATTGCGATGACGTTCTTCAGAGCCCCCGCCAGCTCAACGCCGGCGAGGTCAGTATTGGAGTATACACGCAGCGTGTCGGAAGAAAACAGCGTTTGAATGACTTCCGCAGCCGTGGCAGAATCGCTGGCGGCGACGATACTGGCTGGTTTTCCAACAGCCACTTCTTCCGCATGACAGGGGCCTCCCAGAACAACCACAGACACATCGCCAACAACTTCACGAATCATCTGGCTGGGACGCACCAGCGTATCGGCCTCAATCCCTTTGACAGCACTGACATAAATGGCATCGGGTGGCAGAAGCTTACGCATCGTTCCCAGGGCAGTTCGAATTCCGCGAGTTGGCACACAGACCACGACAACGTCAGTGTCCCTGACTGCCACAGGGTCACTGGTGATATTCACGTTTTCCGGTATTCGAACACCCGGAAGAAGTCTCTCGTTCACGCGGGAATTCATCGCATCGCTGGCGTATTCCCGGCTGCGAAACCACAGCGACACGGCGTCACTGCCGCGTCGAGCCAGCAGGATGGAACAGGCAGTGCCCATTGCACCACCGCCAAGTACACAAATTTTCCTGCCGGAGACGGGGGTCATTACCCAATTCCAATCACTCAAGGACTTTCCTGGTTGGTCGATACATTCCGTACAATTGTCAAACCTGCGTCGATCATCAACACAGAAGCCGGTAAAAACAGCTGGAAGGACAAACCGATTTGCGACCTGCAAACGGCGACCCAAACTTCCCCTGCATGGATGTCAGTGGGCCCCGATTCCTGTCTCACGTGTATCACTGACATTCCGAAGGGATAACAGATTTATGGAACCACAGACTTCAGTTGTAGAGAATCCGCAGTTCGTCGATCGTCGTCGATCGGCAGAGACCACTAATCAGTCGGGTGCCGAACGCCGACAGTTCCGCGATGGCGACCGCTCACGCCGTCCCGAGGTTGCTGAGTTTGCCGCGGCCGTGGACGAATACAAGATCAGCCACCGACGGCGATTCATCACGTTTGAAGAACTCTTCGACGTCTTCACGTCTCTGGGCTATCACCGCTGATCATCAGGAATCCACCGTCGAAAATCAGACGGACGAAAGTTTAGTCGGACATATCAGGATCCGCTTTCATGTGACCTGCGGCCACTGAACTGAGAAACACTCTGAGGGACAGCGAGCGAATCGCTGTCCCTTTTTTCTTGCCACACTCTAACATTGATGACTGTCAGAGCAGCAATTGTTCAGCAGTCTCCTGTAAGAAGTCAGCATTCAACCATAACAGTCACCTCCGACGGACTCGCCTTTTGACTGATTCTCCATTCGTGGCCGCAGAAATCACTGTCAGGCGAGGTCTCTGGCAAATGAAGTTCAGCTGGCATGAATACGGAGGCACTCGTTGGTGCTGACAGATGCAGAGCTGCCGTGCATGTGAATCTC
>JAGQPY010000542.1 GCA_020426485.1 Planctomycetaceae bacterium | reverse complement strand
AATGATTCTGAATCGCTGCGGAATTCTTACGAATTCCGCAGCAGGCCGTGGGGGACCTTCGTTTCTGCCGGTCATCTGATTCAACGAGAGATCGGTGCCTCCGGAGCTGTCGTGACTGCTTCTGAAACTCAGAGGCGCGTTTGGGCAATTATCTGCCAGAAAAATCCAAAGCGGCGACAAGTTCCCCCCACTCCAAAGTGGCGCTGTCCAGCTAAACCTGACCGTGACCTGGCAGCGCGTGAGTTTTCCACTTTCGGTTTTTCTGGCGGTGTTGAGCTGTTAAAACGTTCCGCGATGCGGTTCCGGCGCTTCTGAAAAGCAACTCACCATCTCAACAGGTGAAACACGGAACCATCCATTTGATTATCAGCACCAGTTGGCAACGGGTGCGGCCCGTGTGAGGAAGGAACAGGAACGTGGATCTGGACCAGAAAGCTCGTGAACTTGGAATCGTACTGGAACCACAGGAGAAGGGTTACCTGAACCTTTGCGTTCGCAGCGGACAGCAATTGATCACGTCAGGTCACACCAGCACGCTGAAGGGTGTTCTGGGAAAAGACCTGGATGTTGAACAGGGGTACGACGCGGCCAAAGACTGCGCGGAGAAAGTGCTGCGGTCAGTCTTCAATGCTCACGGAACGTTAAACGGCCTGCGGGTTCTCAAGGTTCTGGGCTGCGTTTACTCGGCCCCGGATTTCACCGATCAACACCTCGTCATCAACGGCTGCTCCGATTTGCTGCACGCCGTCTTCGGACAGGATGGCGATGGCTACCACGCTCGCAGTGCTCTGGGCTTCGCGGCCCTACCCACCGGAGCGGCCGTCGAAGTCGAAATGATCTTCGAAATCAAATCCTGAAACCGATTGCAGTCTCCTCATCGACGGCCTGTGCGCGTCCATGGCGTGGGAATGATCCGGAGTCATTCAGAACAACATTCCGTGCCGGTGTTGCGAATGGTCGTCGAGAGACTGGACGTTGTTGCCAGGCTGAGCAGAGGATTCATGAACGTTTTGAAGGTTCGGTCGTCCCGATCAACAGGGACTCGTGGCTTCGTCCACGACCTGACGGTACAACCGACTTGAGCAACCGCACGATCGCGGCATGCCAGCGCCCAAGACTCACAATGTCTGTTGTGTGCAGTCTGCCCTGCAGAATTGTGGGGCGGACGTAAGACGGAGGGTTCAGAATGGATCGACGCAGGTTTATTGCAACTTCCGTTGGAGGTCTCGTGGCAGCGGCCAATTCCGGGCACACTCCTGCGGCCGACGATGCTGACGCCTCCACGGTCTCAATGGCGTGCGACACTTTCGTTTACGGAAGCACTCCCGGAGGCATCGCAGCCGCCGTTGAAGCTGCTCGACGCGGCGAACGCGTCATTTTGGCCTGCCCCAAACGAAATCCCGGGGGCATGGCTGCCAGCGGACTGTGTACGACCGATGCCGTTCGGCGAGACCTGTTCGGAGGTCTCGTTCCGGAATTCATCAACGGTGTTCGAGAACAGTATGCTCGACAGCTCGGCGACAATCCCGGTCAACTGGCTCTGACGAAAGACGGTTGGCACTACGAACCGTCGGTCGCTGAGGCTGTGTTTCGGGACATGTTGGAGAAGGAAGATCGCATCACCTGGCGGCCTGACTGCTGGTTGGAACACTGTCAGGTCAACAGTCAACGGATCGTCTCTGCCACGCTGGACCATCGCGGATCGGCGCTGCAGGTGAGTGCTCGTACGTTCATTGACGCCACTTATGAAGGTGACCTTGCGGCGAAGGCGGGTGTCAAATATCGAGTTGGCCGCGAAGGCCGCGATGAATACGGTGAATCAAAGGCCGGAATTCACTACATGAACTGGCGAACCGGTCAGCAGATCATGACGCCCGATACGGGAGAACCCTCGGAAGCCATTCAGGCATTCTGCACGCGATCCATCTTCACCAACGACCGCCGGCATCTGATTCCGATTGAAAAGCCCGACAGCTACGAACAGCACCTGCCGGACCTTCTGCCCTTGCGCGATGACTTCAGAACCGGGCGCGTGAAAGGCTGGAGTCCCGGGACGACGCTGCCACGCAGCAAGTATCAAATGAATGGCAGCATTACCGCGCTGACCAGCGCGAATTGCCCGGGAATGAACTGGGGATATCCGGAATCGGAACGGCACCATCGCCAGCGACTGGACGACTTTCATCGAGATCACGTCGCCAGCCTGATGTGGTTTCTGCAGCATGATGACGGTGTGCCCGAAGGCATTCGCGCAGCGATGCAGAAGGTGGGCCTTCACGATCAGGAATTTGTCGACAATGCTCACTGGCCGTGGCAGCTGTATGTGCGGCAGGGACGACGCATCGAAGGGCGAGCCATTGTGACTCAGCATCATTTCATCCCCGACCCGAAAACCGGCCGAACACCTGTGGTCGAAAACGCCATTGCCATGGGCGAACATTCGTTTGATGTGCATCCCTGCCATGACCGCCGTTTTGTGGTCGACGGTTTTATGGAAGGCGTGTTGTGGTATCCGAAGAAGGCGGAAGGCCCGGCACAGCCCGGTCAGATTCCGTACGGAGCGATGGTTCCGAAGAACATCGACAATCTGCTGGTTCCTGTGGCTATGTCCAGCACTCACGTGGCAATGTCAGTGCTCCGAATGGAACCCGTTTGGATGACCACCGGCCAAATCGCCGGGCTGGCGGCGGCTCAGGCTCGCGAACAAAATCTGGACGTCGCATCCATCGACCCAAATCCACTGCCGAAACTGCTGAACATTCGCACCAGCCAGACCGCGTGAGATCTTTCGGTAAATGCACAGCAGACAACAATCGGGAAATTGCGTTGGAACGCGTAAATTGAACGGCAGACTTCGGATTGCCGGCGCATCCGGCTAAGCTGCCTTTGGTGGCCGTTCAACGATGCAGAATCTGCAATTGTGCCGATGCGAACGTTCATCCAAACGACAGTGATTCTCAGAACATTCAGAAAGGTTGGTTCATGAAACGTCTGGTGCTGATTGCAGCTTTGTGTCTAAGTCTGAAGGCACTGCCCACAGTGTCTGTTCAGGCGGCAGAGTTTAAAGGAAGCCGTCCGAACATCATTCTGATGATGACCGACGATCAGGGTTTTGCACCCGTTGGACGGCACGGACACCCGTTCATCAAAACGCCCAACATGGATCATCTGTATGACACCAGCGCGCGGGTGACGCGATTTCTGGTCAGTCCGACCTGTTCGCCGACTCGATCGGCCATCATGACAGGACGGCATCCCATGCGCAACGGGATTACTCATACCATTCTGGAACGCGAACGACTGACGCTGGATGCCACGATTCTGCCGCAGGTTCTGAAGACAGTGGGATACACGTCCGGCATCTTTGGCAAATGGCATCTGGGCGACGAAGAGCCCTATCAGCCTCATAAACGCGGCTTTGATGAAACCTTCATCCACGGCGCGGGTGGCATCGGGCAGAAGTATGACTGCAGTTGTGCGGATGCTCCCAACAATTCGTACTTCGATCCGGTGGTTCGGCATAACGGATCGTTCGTGAAGACCAAAGGCTTCTGCACGGATGTCTTCTTCACGGCCGCG
>JAGQPY010000541.1 GCA_020426485.1 Planctomycetaceae bacterium | reverse complement strand
GTGTCCGCACTCCAAGGCGGCGCTGTCCAGCCGGGTTACACAGCAACCTGGGCTACCCGCCTGCTATTTTGGTGGCTTGTTCGCGGGTGAATGGGCTTCCGCCGGTTTTGTTGCAGGCTGAGTTGTGGTTCGGCGAGAGACTGTTGAATTGAAGTGGAGTTTCTTGACAACAAGGCGAACGGGAAACGTTGTTTTTTTGCCTTCGCTGTTTTGTTCAAATGTGTAGTGCAGAGTGACTTCGGACGGCATTCCGGCTTCGCGGTCGAATTGGATTTCTCCGGTACTTTGAATATTCAGAAAGGGGGCAGTTTCGCTGTCATTGGTGATCAGTTGAGAATCTCGGCGGATGCGGATGCGAGAGGGGTTGGAGTCGTCGACCACCATGTAGCTGACGGACCGTTCTGCGGGAATCAGCTGAACAGAAGGTTCCTGTCGTGATGCTCCTCCAAACAACATCTGCAGAGGATGTCCGCGGGCCGCCTTCTGAATCTGCAGGAGTTCACTTTTGACGGATGACCACGCCGTTCTTCCGTGTCGATCCAGAGCGTAGACGGGTACTTCTGCCACATGCCCCAATCCGAAGGGCAAAACATTTTCCATATCCGGATCGCTTAACAATTCCCCCCAACTACCGACAATCGCCTGACCGCGGAACGGACGCCGCAAAGACATCAGCAGCAGAGCCTGCTGGATATCGGGCTTTGAACCGGAAACCTGACCGTTCAGGTTCCCCGTGTAGGCTACTCGAACGGCGGAATCGTCTCGAACACCGGTCACCTGAATCAGGGCCACCGAAGGCGTGATCATCTGAGCAACCTCGGGGCCGTTCATAGGAGTCTTTCGATCTCCATAAGCACATTCACAGCGAACGGCTTTGATCAGAGGCTGCAGTTCTGCCACCGGGACGGCCAGACCGACTTCGCCCACACCGCTCAGCCTGCTGCTGGCAATTCCAACGACATTTCCGAACGGATCAATCAGCGGGCCGCCACTGTTGCCGGGATTGATGGGAGCGTCCGTCTGAATCCGCTGTTCGCCTCCCGTCAATTGAGCGACTCCCGCGATCGTGCCGGTCGTGACTTTCAGTTCGCTGCCCAACAGCGATGAAAGAGGATACCCGAATGCGCGAACGGTTTCGGCCAGTTGAGGCTGCTGAGACTGAGACAGTCGACACACCGGAAGATCCGTGGCTTCAATTTTGAGCAACGCCAGATCGGTTGCAGAATCCTGAGCAATGACTTTGGCTTTCCATTTTCTTTCGCCCAGAATGACATCGATCTTTCCCGCGCCGTCGACCACGTGCAGACATGTGGCCACGTAACCGTCAGGGCTGACGACGAACCCGGTTCCGGATCCCGACTGCTGTTCGCGCGGATCCTGAGCCTGACCGTAGACGCGGTACGTGACCTGACCTCCAATATTCAGTTTTCCGCCGTCGACCGACAGGTGCAGCGAATAATAATGCACGGGATCGGTTTCCCATTTGTATCTCAACGGACCTCCATTGATTGTCGTGCCGGAAAACGAGATCGGCATTCCCAGACGCAACCGTTTGGCAATCTCCGCGTCGGACACCTCGATGTCCTGACCACTGATCAGCGTCGCCTGAGTCAACGGCGTGTATTCCGGTTCCTTCAGCTGCTGTTCCGTCTGATATTTGATCAGGTACAGCAGGCCTCCCAGCCCGACGGCCAGCGACAACAAAAATGCACCCACCAGTCCAAAGGGACGGCGCGATGACCGAATGGCCTCTTCCTCATCTGCGGTTTCCGCTTCTCGCGGCAACGGAAGCAAAACGTCCGGCGTCGAATCTGAAGGCTCCGTGGGAGACAAGGGTGGCAGTTCCAGCTGTACACCACACGAAGGACAGATGACATGGGTTCGACCGACCCTGAACCGCATGCGAAGCCGCGCTTCACACTCCGGGCATTCGATAATGATGTGCTCCATCAGGATGATCACCCTTCTGCAGTCTTCTGAATCAGACACCTTGATGATGCCCTCTGCTTTACATCAATTTGCGGGGTGAGTACATTACACTCACCCCAAAGGTAGATCAACAGACGTACACCTGTTCCTGACAGAACTACTGACACAGTTTTTCCTGCACTGTTTCCAGCAAACTCTGTGGCGTGAATGCAGTGCGAAATCTACCAACATGGCGAGGCAGTCGCGTTGGTGCGAAATGGTCCGGTGTGATGTTGGTCATGAATTCTTCCGGCCTGAAAGTCGGCAGACCGCTGAGGTCTTCCGGCAGAGTTGGATTATTCAGCGCGTGGTCAGTGTTTCGCGCAGAATCACGAAGTTCTTCTGAGATGAAGGTCATTTAACAGCATGTCGTCATCAGCATTGGTGCAATGTCCGGAATGCAGCAAGAAACTGAAGGTTGGTCAGGAACTTCTGGACGGCCGCAAGGGTCGCTGCCCCGGCTGTCGATCGGTCTTTATCCTGCGCGATGCACAGGTCAGTTCACAGTCCTCGACCGGCACTCAGGCTTCAGCCGGCACTCAGGGTGGGACAGTCGCCAGGAAAGCTGCGCGTCCGAAGAGGTCGTCGATTCAACCAAGCGACGAGAAGCCGGCACAGAAGCGAGCCACCGCCAAAATCATTCGCCCAAATCGAGGCACCGGGGCGACGCGCGCTTACGATTATGACCTGGATGATTCTGCAGACAGTCCCGGTGCACCTCCGCGCCGACGGAAGGCGAGTGATCGAAATCGGTCGTCGAAAAAAGTTCAGGACGGCCCAAGCACCGGGCGATTATTTTTAGTCGCCGGTGGCGCGTTTCTGGGCGTTGCAGCAGCAGCCGGGATTTTCTACTGGCTCTACCAGAACGCCGAAACAGTTTCGCCCTCGCTGGCTCAAAATGAAGCCGCGCCGACTGCAGGCGAAGGTAATTCCAGCGTCAACGTCCCCGCTGCAGTCGCCGGCCGTGCAACGGTCAACACGAGTCCGACGACGGCTCCATCCACCACAAACGTATCGGGCACTCAGCCGAACTCCAACCCCGCAAATTCTAGGGCATCAAAATCAAAGGTTCCGGATCAGCCAGGAAACGTCACATCAGCTTCAAGCTTGGCCGTTGCTGCGTCGCCGAATGGGATCTCACAGCCAGCGGCGGGAATCGGTGGCCCATCAGGGACGGAGTCCACAGCACCGGAGGCGAGTGGTGCGAATTCTTCGCCAAATGGCCAGAAGGGTGAAAATGTTGGATCGACGGTCGCTTCAGTCGACAGTACTCCGTCAGCCATTGCGGACATGAAGCCTGCTGAATCCCCAAAACCCGAGCCTGCCTCAAAATCAGCGAACAAAAAAGGCAACGAAATCAAACTCCCGCCTGCACTCGCCGGGATTTCAGGTTCTGAAACAACATCGGAGGGAAATAACTGGCAGAGATACCTGTCGGACGACAAGAGGCTGGCCTTCCATGCTCCGCCCGGAAAACGGACGAACCGAACATTGAGTCTTCCAGGAGTGCTCCCGTGGTCAAAGCTGGAGAGCGTGGAAGTGGGGCAGAATAATGGTGCCACGTTTGTGTCATTGATTTTCACATTCCCCCGTTTCAAGAGACGGGAGCTTATGAATCCTGAGGAGTTCATTG
>JAGQPY010000540.1 GCA_020426485.1 Planctomycetaceae bacterium | reverse complement strand
CCGACAACGCCTGCAGCACTCCTTCCGAAGCCCGAGCGATGAACACCTGCCAGTGGTAGTCGGTTTCTTCTTTGGCGGCCCGCGAATATTCCCGGAACCTGAGCGTGGCATACGGATACGGAGCGGCCTGTATGTCGCCTTCTGCACAGTTCAGTTCTTCCATCATTTCCCGCACGCATGCCTGCCGAAACGTTTCGCCCTCTTCGACATGCCCGCCCACCAGTGAAAACGCCTGCCATGCATCGTTCCACTGAGTCAGGTACTCGGTTGCACCAGCCGAGTTGCAGCGAGTGATGAGAGCCAGTGCGGCATTGGATGTTCTCATTTTGAACTTTCAGTCTTTGGACAACCCCGTCAACCGTTCATGCATTCGTCTATGATGAGTTTCACGGATGGTGAGACCGGCTGAACGTCGAGTGTCTGAATGTGGGCTGTCGTTGCGAAGATCACGGATCGATGCGTGATGTCGCACCACTTGAAGTCGGGATGAATTTCCACCGGGACGACGGTGAATTGATAGTCGTGGATTTCTCCGTCACGGCCGGACAACTGAAGAGTTCGCATTTCGCGACCGAACTGTCCCGGAACAACTCGCACCGGAAGCTGCAGGACTTCCGCCATGGCTCGCACCGCTGCCTGTTCTGCGGTCTCCGGCGGAGGCCCCGCTGACCGTTTTGTCATGGGCAGCACAAAGGCACCCCACGGATCACTCCAGGTCAGTGCAACCTTGCCGTCACTTGTCTTTAACAACGCCACTGAAATCCTGCGAGTCTCCATTGCCTGCTCCCTGTTTCGAAGTCACCTTGAAAGAACACGTTCATGATCGAACACACCACCAAGGCGTGTCCGCACTTTACCCGTCTGCAAACCGTCGTCCAGTTCACCGGTTCTTTCCGTTGAACCGTACCGTGAGCTGCCAGCCGCGATGTTTGGACGCCATACCTGATCATAATTCGCCGGCCAAACAATGCTGTTTATGAATGATTCAATATGTTCATTTACTAAACGAATGGTAAACTCTGAGGATCACGGGAATCCGTGAGAAACAGATTTTTCCCGCAAGGCTCCGTTCCCGGCCTTTTCGACCGTCGATCCTCAGCTCAGAAGACAGGAGAAAGAACATGGATACCGCTGTGCCTCCCATTCCTCTGGATCTGCTGCAGACCTTCGTGCAAGTGGTTCGTTGTGGCGGAAACGCGGCCGAGGCTGCCGGTGAACTGCAGATTTCTCAACCCACGATGTCGAAGCGGCTGTCCGCGTTACGCAGGCTGACCAGCGAACCGGTGGGCGAACCGTGGCTGATGCTGGTGGGCAAGCGCTGGAAGCTCACCGAGGAAGGGCAGCGAGTTGTGAATGCCGTCACGGATGTGGTGCAGCGTTATGACCAACTGCACAGCTTTGTTGCTGCGTCTTGCGATGAACGACCCGCGATTACAATCGCCTGCGGTCAGCATGCCGCGGCCGGCTTTGTACAGACTGCCGTCAAACAGTTTCTGAAACAGCATTCCGACGTCCGTCTGCGTCTGGCGACACCTCGCGGTAAAGCTCGCATTGAAGGCGTCGCCGCCGGTATCTACGACATGGCCGTGGTCACGGATTCACCCGCCACCATTCGGCGCCTGGCCCGCATGGATCTGCAGATCGAAGACCTGTTCGACGACCACTTTGTGCTGGCGGCCAATCCGTCGGCAGGGTCTCCCTGGAAAGCCGCGTGGAATGCTCTGCCAAGCGACCGCCCGGTCGCCGCCAAAAATCTTTTCGAACTGCCGTTCCTGCTTCCGGAACCGGACAGTTCGCGACGTCGGCAATTCGACCACTGGACCTTCAAGGCAACCGGTCGCGTGCTGAACGTGGTTCTGGAATGCGGAGGCTGGCAAACCATCATCCGTTTCGCCGCTTCCGGACTGGGTGTCGGACTGGTCCCCGTCAGCGCCTTGCAGACACTGCCCGCACTGCTTCGTACAAAACTCGCCGTCCGATCCCTGCGTCCGACAGACTTTCCCCCCGACGCCGTCCGACTGATCACCCGCCGTGACATTGATCAGTCGCAAACTCATGACAACCGTACTCGTCACGATTTCATGCGACTGCTGCGAGCAGCAACGCGTGCTGGTTAGTTGCAGAAGTCTTCTTTATCGCTCGCAAACGACCGCAATATCTATACCATCAAACTCAGCGATCCCCTGCATGAACATCCCCACCTGCAATCCGCGTCGGCCCGTTACTGACGAAGTACCATTGCAATGGGGCTCACCGCAGATAAAGCCGCTGTCAGGATCCAGGGAAAACCGGGAGAACTTCAAAGATGAGCCAAACGCTTTTTCTTTCCACGGTCTCAAACGAATTCGGTTCGCTGCGGAGTCGGCTGGCGAAGTTGCTGCAGCGGACGAAGCGCGTGCATGTGCGGCATCAGGACGATTTCTTCCACCACGGTGTTAAAACGCTGCGAATGCTGGAAGAAGAGATCGAAAGATCTGACGTCGTGATCCATGTCATCGGCGAGGAGCCTGGCTGGTGCCCGCCAGTCGATCAGGTCGAAGATTTTCTGCATCGCCATCCCCAATTCGCCGTGCGTTTTCCCGAACTCGTCGACCTCGCAAAGACAGGCACGATCTCAGCGACCCAGTGGGAATTCTGGCTCGCACTGTTCTTCAACATCCCGCGAATCCTGCCCTACGAATTTCCCGACCGCTTGCAGCCCGGAAGTCCACAGCAGCAACATTCGCAGCGACTGCATGATACCCACCATCATCCCAGGCCCGTTTCTTCCGTTGATGCCCTGTACGACGAAATCATCGGGTCGCTGCTGGGACTCGGTTTGCTCACAGAACACGACCTTCATCGTCCGATCCAATTGCCCTATCAATCGATCGGAACGTTGTTCAAAGGGCGGGAATCGTTCTTGGATCAGCTTCGCACAAGTTTGCGTCACACCGGGAATGGTAAGGCTACGGCGGTGACGGGGAAAGCCGTGCATGGCCTGGGGGGCGTCGGGAAAACGCGGTTGGCGGTGGAATATGCGTGGCAACATGCCGAGGAATATTCGGCGGTGCTGTTTGTGACCGCCGATTCGCCTCAGAATCTGCGACGGAATCTGGCGGAGCTGGTCGGGCCGATGGTGCTGGATCTGGAGGAACAGGCGGCGACGGAGGAAGACGTTCGTGTGGCGGCGGCTCTGCGGTGGCTGGCCGATCATCCCGGCTGGTTCCTGATTCTGGATAACGTGGATTGTGAAGCAGCGGCCGAATGTGTCGAGCAGTTGCTGCCGAAGCTGCAACGCGGTCACGTGCTGATCACATCACGGCTGGGAAGGTGGCATGGCCAGGTGCATCCGCTGGAACTGGATGTGCTGGATACTGCACAGGCAGCCGCGTTTCTGCTGCAGCGGACTGAGCGTCAGGGAAATCGCGGACGGAAAATCACTGCCGAGGACGAAGCCGAAGCGCAGGCATTGGCGGGGGATTTGGATGGGCTGGCATTGGCGTTGGAACAGGCAGGTGCCTACATCGTGGCGAGACGAAAGTCGCTCGCCGAATACCGAGAGTTGTGGCGGCAGCACGACCAACAGGTGCAGACATGGCACGTCGAGCGGGAGATGAAATACCCG
>JAGQPY010000053.1 GCA_020426485.1 Planctomycetaceae bacterium | reverse complement strand
TCGAATACCCCGAACCGCTCACCGATTACAACTATCGAGTGGTGCCTGATAACTGCCAGTAATTGATTTCACTTCCCAAGCCCTTGTCAGGTGGCGGGTGTCGGGGTTCGTTTTGGCAGCAGAGCGATGGCGATCAGCAGGCTTTGCAGTCCGATGAAGACCACCAGTGCCAGCAGACGACCTTCCGTGAAACCGTATGTGTGCAGGCCAGCCTTCAGTTCATTCACACCGAACCATGACCAGGCGGTGACGATGTTTCCGAACATGGCCAGCACGGCCGTGCCATAGTCACGGACCATCTTGTCCCAGCGAGCGTGCAGAATCAGCGCGTTCCACATGACAATCAGCATGGCACCGTTTTCTTTGGGGTCCCAGCCCCAGAAGCGTCCCCATGAATCGTCGGCCCACAGGCCTCCCAGAACTGTGCCCACCAGACTGAAGAAGACGGCAAAGCACAGGACGCCATAGATCATGCGACCGAGTCGGGAAAGTTCGTCCTGTTTATCCTGCCTACCGAAAGTGGACATCGCCCAGTAAGCAATCGCCATGGCTCCGGCCAGAAATGTGGCGGCATAGCCCAGAGTAATGCAGACCACGTGCGTGGCCAGCCAGAACGTGGTATCCAGCACGGCCTGCATGACACCCAGCGTGTCACCTTCGTCTCGCGCGAGATAGTGAGCGATGACCAGCGTTGCGGCACCGACTGATGATCCCAGGATGTTTCCGATACCGTTTTTCAGCAGTCGTTCCACCGGAAACGCAGCGGCGACGGCGGCCCAGCCGATGAAGATGGCCGAAGAATACAGATTGGTGACCGGCGGTCGCCCGGAAATGTACATGCGCATGATCAGGGCATAGGAATGAACGGCGAATGCCAGCAGCATCACCCAGAAACCGGTGCGCCGCAGTGTCTTTGGCCAGACAATCCAGCTGAGAAACGAAACAATCAGGACCGGCAGATATAGGTAGATGGCCTTCATGAAGGGTTCGTAGAAGTTGAAGAACGTTTCAGCCTTCACCACATCCGCTCTGACATGCGGCAGCGGTTTCTCCCTCAGTCGATTCTGGTAATCGGCCAGCGTGTTATTGAATGCCTCCACATCTCCCTGTTGCCACGCCTCAAGGATTCCAAACATGGAATCCGTCGCTGCGACGAAGACCTCCGGATTCTGTTCGGAGAACAGCAGGTCACCAGCTCGCTTCTGCAGATCGTCCAGGGTGATGTTGACCAGTTCCAGATTCATCCGGCTGGTCAGAGCAGCTTCGTCCTGAGCGGGCATTGCCTGCAGGCGGCGTCGAATGTCGTTAAGTCGAGTATCACGTTCTTTGGCGCTGATTTCTTCGAAGACGGTGAAGACATCGGCGGAGATGCGTTCGGTGGCCATGGCCTTCAGTTCGTCATCGGAGACTTTAGCGACCATATCTTCCACGGAGTCACCAGCGGCCGATTTGGCGATGATACTCAGCACCCGTCGCAGCATGGGGTCGGTCATGGCGGCGGCTCCGGCGGCGGCTCGCTTCTGCACGGCATCGTCAGCCACGTCGGTCCCGGCTTTTTCGGCTTCGTTTTTCACAATCTGCTGCAGAATCTGGAGACTGCCTTCGACGGAACGCGTCAGGGTTTCACGATCGGCGGATTCTTCGACCAGCTTTGTCTGCACGTAGGAGCGAATGTCATCCGGAGTTTTCAGACCGCGCTGCTGCATTTCGCCAATAACGTTTCGCAGAGCGCCGGCGGCGATGAGTGTTTCCCATGAACGCTGGTCGTTATCCAGTCCGGTGGGGACAGCCATCACAGACTGCATGCCCTGCAGGCGTTCGGTCACCCACCATGCTCGCACCAGAGCCGGCAGCAGACCTTCGTCATCACTGGACAGGAAGACGTTCTGCAGCGAATCAATGCGGCGGACTGTCGACACCAGTGAGACGACTCGACGCTGCAGCTGAGACATATGATGTTCCTGATCGGCCATCTGCAGTTTCAGGCCTTCGCGATGGACCGCTTCGACTTCCTTGAGGTTCTTCTGAACTTCTTCCATCGAGTATGTCAGACCGGCTCGCTTTTCCAGACCCAGCAATGCCAGCACCTGATCGTTGTCGATTTTGATGACTCGGTGTCGAGCCGCGACTTTGGGCTGAGTAATCACGTCCAGCAGCCAGCGGACGGCCGGCATTCTCATCGTCATTGCTTCGCGCAGGCGTTCTTCGACAGCTTCGCGGCCGGAGGATGACAAGTGAACAACTTCGTCGATCCATTCGTTGTAATCGCCACTGAATTCACTGAGCTGACTGGTGTCGACAGACGGCCATGCTTTCCGAATCAGCTTCAGGAGCTGTTCGCGTTTTTTGGGCTGGCCGAGTTCTGCGGCGGTCAGTTCGCCTTTGAAGGTGGATTTGTGAGAC
This sequence comes from Planctomycetaceae bacterium, assembly GCA_020426485.1. Lineage (GTDB taxonomy): Bacteria > Planctomycetota > Planctomycetia > Planctomycetales > Planctomycetaceae > JAGQPY01. The sequence continues at coordinate 17,939 of JAGQPY010000053.1, read as the reverse complement.
GCCATCAGCAGTTCGGTGCGGGCAAAGGAATCGATCGGTTGTGCTCGCCCTTTCCACGCGACGGGCAGCTGAGCAAACCCGAACAGATTCATCGCCTGAGGATCCTGTTTGGGCGGCCGCGCTTCCTTCATCAGCCATGCCCCAAACAAAGCGACCATGAGTACGGGGACCAGGACCGGCCATGGCGATGTGGCGACCGGGGGCGCTGCGGACTCCTGTGCGAACGTGCCGTCGGGACCGATGACGGGCTTGACGGCGGTCGGATTGGTCGAGCCTGAACCGGCAGATTTCGGCGGCGGCTGGCGATCAAGACGTCCAAGGTAACGACTGAGAGTCTGTCCGAACTGAGCAAACATTCCGACGGCGACAATCATGCAGGCGATATACGGCAGCATCCATCCGGTATTGCGGACGACCGACAGCGTTGTCATTTCGGTGCCGTCGGGTGCCTGGTTGTAACCGGTCTGGTAGAACGTTTCGCCTTTGTATCGCAGTGGGTTATTCATCCACAGAGTGAATTCTTCTTCTTCGCCCGTATTCCGGTCTCGAATCAGAATGCGTGATCGGTAGTCTCGCGGAGTGGATGTGCCGATGTAGTCGGTGCGGCTGACATCCAGCAGTTTGACCTGCCAGTCGCGGTAATTTCTTTGAAAGCGAAGGTAGAACTGCCATGGTTCATCTTTGACCTGCAGCTGTTCGGCAATGGGCACTTTTCTCATTTCACTGATTTCCTGATGCAGCAGCAGCTGATCAAGTACCTGATCGCTGTCTTTGGCGAGCAGCGTCATCTGCAGGGAACTCATGTCATGAGAATCGTCCATGCCGGTCACGGGATCGATTTCCACCGGAAAGGCAAATGTCCCCAGTCCGGTTGATGCTGCTTTTTCGTCATTGGGCAGCAGAGCACGCAGGCGACTGTTCTGCATAAACCTGTCCACGCGAATGCGGAACGGCAGCGATTCGATATCGATGATTCTTGCGGGACTGTCAGCGTCTGCTTCTGCCGCGCGGATCAGAATGTGGTCCGGAATGGCGACCACTTTTTCTTTGCCGTCTTCCTGTCGATGAATGACGGCCAGTTCCCGTTCTCTCATATCGCGCAGGAAGCCGGATGTCTGACCTTCTGTCAGCCCCAGCAGATTTTCTTCGGCATGAAATCCAACCTGCAGTTCACTGAACATCAGCAGGGCCACACCGATGTGCAGCAGCACAACGCCGCCTCGCTTTTCAAACAGCAGATTGCAGCCGATCAGAATGATGATGGCACAGGCGGTACCCTTCAGCAGCTGCCACAGAATTCGCATGGAAGACAGATTCAGTCGAGCAGCTTCGCCACCGATCAGAAAGTACGCCAGCACGCCGGCCAGAGTGACGCCGGTGACCAGATAGAGAGTTCGTTCGGAGCGAGACAGGCCGGTTTTGAAAATCGTCATGCCGATGGGGATGGCAGCGGCGGCTCCCAGTACGCTGAGCATCAGGTACCAGATCTGCGTTGGTGACAGCAAAGTATTTCCGGCGTCGACGCCTGTCTGTTGATTGCCCGTCCAGACCACGGCAAACGTCACCACCGCGCCGAGAATGATGATGCTGATTCCGGCGACCAGTCGTGAGCCGGTGGCTCGAATTTTGAACCGCAGAAAATGAGCCGCAAACAGATTGGCCAGCATCAGCCAGCCAATGGTCCAGCCGCCTGGAAACGGAATTCGTCGAAAGATTCCCAGGTCGTCCCAATTGGTATCTACGAATCCCGGAAACATGGATGGCGGAAACAGATCGGGAATGTCAATCCAGGCGACGTAGGTCCGAAAGTACTGAGCCACCACCAGCCAGACGTCCTTTCGGGCCTGAGCCAGACTTCCGACAAAGACGATCAACATGCCCAGAATGAACAGCACGCAGGTCAGCTTCAGGGAGGCCAGTGCTTCGATGCATCGCCACGCGACCGAATCCATCTGGTCGCGGACCGAGGTCACATCGTCTTTAGATGGCAGGTTACCGGGAAGAGATGTCGTGGACATATGGTCTATTCTCCTTCTGTTCCGGTGACCCGGACGGATTCACAGAAGTCACGAAAGGTCTTGCGTTCGGCAGCGGTAATGCTGTTGCTGCCGCGGAACTTAAAAAGCCAGATCTTGTCCCGAACAGAAACAATCAGGCCCAGAATGGATTCGGTCGGACCTTCGAAGTCCACCCAGGTGGCTTTCGTTGTTCCCAGAGTGATTTGTTCCGTTCCGGCCATCGGGTTTTTGTCGTCGGATTCCATGGAAATCTGACCGCGCCAGCGAACCAGCTGTGGAAGCAGGCCTGCGGCTGCGGGGCTGTCCGTCACCGTGATGCGGGCTCGGTCGGCCGCAGGGCCAACGGACCATGCCACTTTGCTGAACTGATCGTTCTCGGCCACCGTCCAGCTTTCCGGAGCTTTCCACGTCAGCGGCACGCTTCCAAATTCGTCCCGCAGCACATCGCTCGTGAAGACTTTTTCGGTTTCCGCGTCCACGACATATTCACGGACGCTGGTCGACGGAGAGCAACCTGTCAGCAACAAGGCCAGGGTGACAGAGGACAGGAATATCGATGATCTGCGGTCAGAATTCATGAACTTAAGTTTGTGACAGGGGCGACGATTGGAATGGAATCAATGGCGGGACGCGCTGGAGCGGCAAAGGCGACAACGGAATTTCGGCCAATTCGCTGCAATCTAGCACGCTGGAGGAGGGAAGATGTGGAATTATATGGAGCGTCCTGATGAAAACCACACGCTGTGGCATTTGAGAACCTGAATCCCGCCAGCGGCGAGGAGTCGAACCGGCTCGGCTGATCCTGCAGAAAGCTGTCCAGTACTCATGGACAATCATTGAACTATGGTGCGGGGAAGCCGTCCATCCGTCTTCTACGATTGTGGCACGGCAAATCTTCGCTCAAATCCCCTTGTTTTCTGAAAACCGGTGCAATACGTCTGGTTTTGTGAAATGCAAACTCCGCTCACTTCGTCCAGTTGAACGGGGCTTCATGTTCACTTGCTGCGAAAGCTGTTCCTCAAAGCTATCGGAAAAAGGGGGCTGACCCTTTGGAGGGCAGCAAAGATGCATTGAAGACGGCTGCCCGGAGAGGGGCAAACCTCTTTTCAGACAGCCTTCGCTCCCGGCATCAATTGCAGAATTGTTTGTGAGGGATCGCCGACGGACGGTTGCCGGCCCCTGTCCGGGACTGCTGGTTGCGAATTCCCTGTCTGAAATGAGATACTATCGATCCTGCCATGTTTGCAGTTCTTCTCCGACACCCGCCTTCAATGGTTGCTCTCCTTCCGGATCATGTCTCATGCCTCAAACGCTTCCAAACCGACTCGCTTTCAAACTTCTCCATATCGCTCATACACAGACTGAGACTGTTTGTCCTGAGTCGCTGCCGAACTCGCGGGAGTCGATGTCTGAGACAGGATGGAGGAAGCTCAGCCTGATTCTTTTGACCGTGTCGGGCCTGCTGAATGCAGCCATTGGTATGGGAGCAGCAGAAGTTTCAGCGGCCGATGGCACCAATCACCGAGTACTGGAGGAAGGACAGCAGCCGGACGATGTGCGACTTCAGGCACCAAAGGATCTGAACGGCTACTTTCCGTTTGAGGTTCCCGAATCGCGAACTGCGTGGGAACAACGTCAGCGGGAACTGAAGCAGCGAGTTCTGGTGGCCACCGGATTGTGGCCGATGCCCGAACGCACGCCACTGAAGCCCGTGATTCATGGCAAAGTGGTGCGTGACGGATTCACGGTCGAAAAAGTTTACTTTGAAAGTCTGCCGGGCCACTTCGTCACCGGGTTGCTGTTTCGTCCGGAGAAAGTCACGGGAAAGGTTCCCGGAGTTCTGTGTCCTCACGGACACGGCGGCCGTCAGCAGGACTACGGCGAAGCTAATATGGCCAAGCTGATTGAATCCGGTGCGGAACTGCATGCAGAATCGGGGCGGTTTCCCAAGCTGGCTCGCTGTGCTCAACTGGCACGCATGGGTTGTGTGAGCTTCATTTTTGACATGCTGGGTTATGTTGACAGCCAGCAGGTGTCCTACGAGTTGGCTCATCGTTATGCCGATCGACGGCCGGAGTTCGAGAATCCGGAACGCTGGGGCTTCTACAGTCCTCAGGCGGAAGCTCGCCTGCAGTCCATTCTGGGTCTGCAGACGTGGAACGGCATTCGTGCCCTGGACTTTCTGGCCGAGCTTCCGGATGTCGATGCCGGTCGTCTGGGTGTGACCGGCGGCAGCGGCGGCGGAACTCAAACAATTCTGCTGGGAGCCGTTGATGAACGTCCGATCGTCGCATTTCCCAACGGCATGGTATCGACCAGTATGCAGGGCGGCTGTACCTGCGAAAACTGCAGTCTGCTGCGAATCGGCACTGGCAATGTCGAACTGGCCGCGTTGTTTGCACCGCGTCCTCAGGCCATGACGTCCGCCAATGACTGGACGAAGGAGATGATGACCAAGGGTTATCCGCAGCTTCGTCAGTTGTATGCCATGCTGGGAGTTCCAGATGACGTGTACTGCGAAGAGATGCTTCATTTTCCTCACAACTACAACGCCGTCACGCGACGGATTATGTACTCATGGATGAATCGGTATCTGAATCTGGGCTTCGAAGATCCCATCGTGGAACAGGACTGGAAGCCACTGAGTCAGGAAGAATACACGGTCTGGAATGAACAGCATCCGGCTCCTGAGGGCGGTGACGATTACGAACGCCGACTTCTGAGTCAGCTGGAGGAACGAGACCTGAAGGCTCTGCACCATCACAAGCCTGCGGTGGGTGCAGAAACTCAGAACTACCTGAACACAGTCCGTAGTGCCTGGCAGACCCTGATTGGTCGAAGTCTTCCCGACGCATCCGATATTCAGCGAACGAAGGTGTGGAAAGAAGAGCGAGCGGGTTACCTGGAATTTGGCGACCTGCTGACGCTGACACCACGCGGCGAACAGATTCCCGTCATCTCGATCTATCCCAAGTCCGTGGCCTGGAATCAGAAGGTTGTGTTGTGGGTGGACGGGCAGGGTAAAGCGGGAATGTTTCCCGACGGCAAGCCTCACCCGGCCATGCTGCGCCTTGTCGACGCCGGTTATTCCGTCGTGGCGGCGGATCTGTTTGGTCAGGGAGAATTCACTACCAACGGACAGCCGCTGACAGCCAATCCGTTGGTGAGCAATCCTCGCCAGTTCGCCGGTTACACCTATTGCTACAACGACACCGTGTTTGCTCGCCGAGTCCACGATCTGTTGACTCTGACATCGTGGATCACCGGCGACCAGCACAGCCCGCAGGCTCTGCACGCCGTGTCCGCCAACGGAGGCGCTCCGCTGCTGGCTGCGGCCCGAGCCATCGCAGGAGGAAAAATCAACGCGGCCGCCATCGACGACGCCGGCTTCCGCTTCGCTGACCTGACGGATTGGAAGGACACCAACTTCCTTCCCGGCGCCGTCAAATACGGCGACCTGCCAACTCTGCTGGCTCTGTCCGCTCCGGAAAAGCTGTGGATCGGTGGCCGGACGGAACCTTTTCCGGTTGTCAGTTCCGCGTACTCAAACGCCGACCAGTCGAACCAACCGACTTTTTCGGAAAGCCGTTCCGTTGCGGAAGCCGTTCACTGGATTCTGCAGCAGTAGACGAACGGTGTCTGTCGGCAAGTGTGTTGAAAAGCTTGAATCCGGTGGGGTAGCATGTGGCGGGCGGTTGTGGTCGCGTCCGGATCTGGCGCGAGAATCTTTGCTTCCTGCGGGAAGCGGTCACGAAACTTTCACTTTGAGGCGAATGTCTGATGTTGCGATCTGTGTTCTTCGTGATGGCCTGTGCTTGTGCGCTGTCTTCGACTTTTGGGAGCGAATGGACACGGTTTCGAGGACCTAACGGAACGGGTGTCGGCAGCGGAGATCACATCCCGTCCGAATGGACCGAAAAGGATCTGAACTTCAAAACTGCGCTGCCGGGAGGCAGCGGTTGTTCGTCGCCCGTTGTGTGGGACAACAAAGTGTTCGTGCTGAGCGCGGATCCGGCCGATGCGACTCGCTATGTCGTTTGCGTCGACGGCACCAGTGGCGAGATTCTGTGGCAGAAGCCGTATAAGTCGGATGCGCATCACCTGCATACTCGCAACACGTACGCATCCTGCACTCCGGCCGTTGACGAAGAGCGAGTTTATGTAGCGTGGTCGACTCCAACCGAAACAACTCTGAAAGCACTGAACCACAGCGGGGAAGAAGTCTGGTCGAAGAATCTGGGACGCTGGCAGAGTCAGCATGGATTCGGAACATCGCCGATTGTCTATCGGGATTTGCTGATTCTGCATGATTCTCAACAGGCCAAGCAGCTGAAAGAAGGCGAAGAGCCGGGCGAAAGCTTCATGCTGGCCTTCAATCGGAAGACGGGTGAAGAAGTCTGGCGCACGCCGCTGGAATCCGTCAACGTCTGCTATTCCGTGCCGTTCATCTACACTCCGGCGGATGGTGGCCCTGATGAACTGGTCTGCACCAGCACGGGCAACGGCATCTTCAGTCTGGATCCGAACACTGGTCGACCGAACTGGGCCGTGAACGATTCCCTGTTTTCGATGCGAACCGTGAGTTCTCCCGTGGAAGCGGGAGGGCTGATCTTTGGCAGCAATGGTTCCGGGGGTTACTCCGGGAACTACATCGTGGCCGTCAAGCCGGGAGCGACCGGCGGACTGGCTTACAAGCTGCAGAACAGCAGCCAGTTTAAGGCCCCCTATGTGCCGTGCCTGATCGCTGATGGAAGTCTGCTGTTTTGTCTGTATGACCGTGGTTTCGCCAGCTGCATCGATGCGGAGACCGGAAAGGTTCACTGGATTGAACGAACGTCGGCCGATTTCTCAGGGTCTCCGGTTCGAATCGGAAACCGGATCTTCTGTACTGATGAGAAGGGAGTCGTCTGGGTCATTGCCGCATCCACCGAATACAAAGTTCTGGGACGCAATGACCTTGGCGAAGAGTGCCGATCGACTCCGGCCGTGGCCAACGGACGGCTGTACCTGCGCACCAACGGCCATCTGATCAGTGTTGGCGGCCGGAAGAGCTGAGACGGGTGACAGTGCCTTTCCGGTGTTGGAGGCAGGGTTCTCACCGGGATCTCGGATTCACCGATCAATCCAGGCGTAATTCGCGCCGGGCAGAATGATGGTTTGCTGTGCGCTGTCGATGAGTCTCTGCAGTTCCCGATCGGAGCCGACAGGGATCATTCCCAGTTCGTCCACGACGTCTTCGTTCAGGTTGCTTCTGAGGCAGATTCGAGCGTGGCTGAGAGCTTCGATCAGGTTGAGCGTTTCCACAGAATCGACAACGGAATCTACTCGAAGTGGTTTAATCAGGTCTTCCGGATCCTGACATCGCATCAGTATCTCCAGTCCGGGAGTTGTCGGCGGGGGAACGTCGGCAATCACCACGATCCTTCCATCGGGTTCGACCAGTCGCACGGCGGTCTGCAGAGCCGTCCCCAGTTCTTTCCAGCCCATTTCCGGCAGAGACGTGGCGACTGAAATCACGGCCAGATCGACGGGTTCTTCCATCGTCGCACGCCAGCGACGGTTGAGTTCTTCTCGAGTCGCCGGGAACACCTCATCGGACAATCCGCAGGCGGCGAAGGTGATGCGGCCGTCTGAATTCGCAAGGACCTGCACGGTAAACTGAGTTCCCAGCAGCCAGCCGATTTCGTTGGCCAGATCTCGCAGTGGTCTCTTTTCATCGGGCGTCAGCTCGGCATGTCCCTGCCGCCGCATGCGATCGATGGTTTCGCGATCTGACAACGCGGGATACATCGCACTGCACGTTCCACGGTACCCCAGCAGTGAATCGAAGGCGACGGTTCCGATGGTCACAATCAGATCTGCGTCGGTCAGAAAGTGATTCAGATAAATGCGTTCTCCCCCGGCGGAACTTGCCAGGTATCGTCGCTGTGTTTCATCTTCCGGATCGTGAATACAGACTTCCAGCTGGCTTTGCACATGAACGGGTAACTGATCCAGCAGTCCCTTCCACGTGCCTTCCACGGTTTCCGCCGGCAGCAGCAGAACCAGTCGTACGGCACCAGCTGTTGAAGTCATTTCTTCCACAACCTGCGCGATAACGTGTGCCAGCATGGGAGTTCGCGGGTCGACAACCAGCACGACTCGATCATCCGGAACGATACAGTTACCAAGACGTGGCAGCCCCAGTGGTTGTTGAAGGGCGTCCGTCAGGACCTGATCATTTTGGGGCGGCGGGTTGCTGCACAGCAGAGTTGCCTTCGTGTCCTCGCCCGTCGTTCTGACCTGGACACTTGCTGTGATATTGCCACTCTGAAGCCGGATTTCCATGTCGGATGATTTCGTCGTTTGCGTCGGTGGTCCGATGTACCGATTTTTGGTCCACGGAGCAGCGGTTTTCGTCGAGCGTTGTTGGACAAGCCAAGAAAAAAGCCCGGCGTCAGAAAGACGTCGGGCGACGGAATTCAGCGAAACCCCGAAAAGATCAGGGTTCCGAAAACAGTCCTGGTTTAGTAGCGGTAATGAGCAGGCTTGTAAGGACCTTCGACCGGAACGCCGATGTATTCTGCCTGTTCTTTGGTCAGCACTTCCAGTTTGACGCCCAGTTTGGCCAGATGCAGGCGAGCAACTTCTTCGTCCAGTTCTTTCGGCAGCATATGGACACCCAATTCGAATCGATCAGGTTCGGTCCACAGAGCGATCTGAGCCATCACCTGATTTGTGAAGCTGTTGCTCATCACAAATGATGGGTGACCGGTGGCACAGCCCAGATTTACCAGACGTCCTTCCGCCAGAACGATGACGGCCTTTCCGTCAGGGTAGACATATTTGTCGACCGGGCCGCCTTCGTCAGAACTTTTCTTGATGTTGATGCGCTGAATGTCTTTGCGATTCTTCAGGTACGCGACCTGAACTTCACTGTCGAAGTGACCAATGTTACAGACGATGGCCTGATGCTTCATACGGTCCATGTGTTCGCCGCGAATCACATCTTTGTTGCCGGTTGTGGTGACAAAGATGTCCCCGATGGCGGCTGCTTCGGCCATGGTGGTGACCTGATAGCCTTCCATGCACGCCTGAAGAGCACAGATGGGGTCGATTTCGGTGACGATGACGCGAGCACCCAGGCCGTCCATGGCGTCAGCACAGCCTTTGCCGACGTCGCCATAGCCGCACACGACCACAACTTTGCCCGCGACCATCACGTCTGTAGCTCGCTTGATTCCGTCAGCCAGAGATTCACGGCAACCATACAGGTTGTCGAACTTGCTCTTGGTGACGGAGTCGTTGACATTGATGGCGGGAACAGCCAGTTCGCCGCGATCCAGCATCTGGTGCAGACGGTGAACGCCCGTGGTTGTTTCTTCTGACAGACCTTTGATGTCCTTCAGCAGTTCCGGGAATTTATTGTGGACCATGGAGGTCAGGTCACCGCCATCGTCCAGAATCATGTTCAGTGCCTGGCCATCGGGGAAGAACAGTGTTTGTTCGATGCACCAGTCGAATTCTTCTTCGGTCATGCCTTTCCATGCGTAAACCGGAATTCCGGCGGCGGCGATGGCAGCAGCGGCATGGTCCTGAGTCGAAAAGATGTTACAGCTGGACCACGTAACTTCCGCTCCCAGAGCCTTCAGAGTTTCGATCAGAACGGCCGTCTGAATGGTCATGTGCAGACAGCCGGCGATGCGAGCGCCTTTAAGGGGCTGTGTGGGACCGTATTTTTCTCGCAGAGCCATCAGGCCCGGCATTTCGATTTCGGCGATTTCAATTTCTTTTCGGCCCAGTTCCGCAAGGCTGATGTCCGCGACTTTGTAGGGCAGTTTTTCCGAAACAGTACTCATGTCTGAAGTCTTTTCCTTCGCTTGAGTGGAGGTGTTGAAGACGGGGAAGGTCGATTCACAGCAGCGGAACCCACCGAATGCACTGAACCGTCGAGACCAGTACCGGATAACATCGACGTCCGGAAGTTGAAGGAAATCGTTCGGCTATTTCCGAAATCTCACACGGGGCACCGGGAAATCTAAGAAATCCGGGCTTTTATGACAAGACGTGCCCCGTCCGGCCGAGGTCATTTCGGCAAAACCGGAATCCACCTGCCGCCGCCGCTTTTGCTGGATTTCAACGGACGAACGGGTCGGAGAACCGCACATCCGTCAGCACGCTGCGGTCGGTCAGAGTCTTCAGAAACTCCGCCAGTGCGACCTTTTCTTTCTCGGGAAGAGCGATCCCTTTGACGGCTTCCTGCAGGCGAGGATCCAGATTGGGATGCGGCCGCACGCTCCAGTTGTAGTGTTCCAGTACTCGATCAATCGTGGTGAACCGACCGTCGTGCATGTACGGACCTGTGACTTCGATATTCCTGAGCGACGACACCTTGAACGCTCCTCGGTCCTGTTCGAGCCCCGAAACCTGGCCGACTCCCGGATCACTGGCCGCCGGATCGCCGTCAATGCCGTTGACGGTGGGACCTTCGACAAAGAAGAAGGCTGACTGGCGATCGGCAATCACGTCGTCCGGAGCCAGATCCGTCAGAAGTTCGGCGCTGGCGGACGTTTGGGCAGCCGTATCGGATATCAACGTTGCCTGTCCGGAACGCGGGCTGCGGTGCAGAAACTCATCGGGAGCCAGATGACAGATCGCGCAGCCGCCGCGGGTGAGAAACATTTGTTTGCCCAGATTCTGTTGTTCCGTGAAGTTTGGGAAGTCGTCGTAGATGCTGGCCACGGCGGCTCGGCCCTCATCATACGGCGACGCAAACGAAACAATGGATCGCACGAACTGAGCCAGTGCTTGGGCGATTCGATCTTTGGTGACAGTGGTCTCACCAAAGGCGGCGTCAAACAGAGGTGGATAAATGGGGTCCTGTTGAATCTGATTGATCAGTACGGACAGTTGATGTCCCATTTCGATGGGATCTTCAATGGGCCGCAGTACCTGATCTTCCAGCGAGGATGCTCGTTCGTCCCAAAACATACGTCCGGGGCGATAGTATCGCAGATTGATGAGACTCATTGAATTTCGTTTGCCACGTCGGCCATCAAAACCGGGGCTGGTCGGTTGTCCGTCGGTGAAGGCCTTGTCCTGCTGGTGGCAGGATGCACACGAAACCGTGCCGTTCACGGACAGCGACTTGTCGTAGAACAGGACTCGGCCCAGAGTCGCACCCGCGTCCGTGATGGGATTCTCCGGCGGCGTGTTGTCGAATGCCTGAGCGACGGCTCGCACGTGTTGGGGCAGGGCGGCGGCACCGTTGTCTGTGTCGTTATCGGAATCCGCGTACCGAAACGGCGGGTCGGGCAGTTGAAGCCGACGTTGTTCAGTGGCGGTCGGAACGTTGATACTGTCACCAGACTTCGTGACCCGTTCATCGCTCAATCCGAGATTGGCCGTCAGGGGAAGGCTGAACGTCAGCACAACAACGACGTTGGCAGTCCATCGATTCATGGCAGCGCGGGGTGAGAAGAGAAACGAATTCGAGGTTGACTCAGGCAGCTTCCGCTGTGACGGGCGTTGACTTCCGTTGAGCGGGTCTTTACTTCAGCAGTTGTTCGCGGCAGCGGCGAGCAACACGTTCGGCTTCGGACGCGTGTTCGGCGGTGACGGTGATGTGTCCCATTTTGCGGTTGGTTCGAGCTTCCGGTTTGCCGTACAGATGCAGGTGAGTTTCCGGGCGATCGAAGGCGGCCAGGTTGTCGACGGTCCATGCGGCGGGCAGGTGCTGGCCCAGCAGGTTGGACATGGCGGCCGCTGGTGCTCGTCGCTGCAGGTCGGCGGATGGCAGCCCGCAGATGGTTCTCAGCTGAAGCTCAAACTGGCTGCAGTTGTAGGCTTCGATGGTCAGATGTCCGCTGTTGTGAGGTCGAGGTGCAATTTCGTTGACCAGCAGGCGTCCGTTGCGATCCAGAAACAGTTCGATGCACAGTACGCCGACCACGTCGAAGTGTTCCAGCACTGATCGAGCCATCCGGATGGCTTCACGGCGGGTTTGATCACTGATCAGCGGTGATGCAGAAACCGAAACATCCAGAATATGGTTGGCGTGGTGGTTCAGCATGGGGTCGAAGAAGACGCAGTTGCCGTTGTCGTAGCGTCCGGCGACGATTGACAGTTCAAATTCAAAGTCGATTCGCTGTTCGACCAGAGCCCCCGTCAATCCGGCGTCGTTCCACAGCGCGGGAATGTCGGTGTCTTCGTCAATGGCCCACTGACCTTTGCCGTCGTAGCCTTCGGTGTTGGCTTTCAGAATAATCCGGCCACCAAAATCGGATCGAGCAGACGTTAGTTCGTCGGCGGAATGCACCATTCGAAAGCCGGCGGTGGTCAGACCCAGTTGGCTGAGTGCTGATTTTTCGGCAAAGCGATTCTGAGCCGTGCTGAGAAGTTCAACACCGGGACGCAGGGGTACATGTTTGGAAATCGTGGCGGCTGCTTCGGCGGAAATGTTTTCAAATTCGTACGTCACCACATCACAGGCGGCGGCGAATTCGGCCAGAGCGTCCTGATCGTCAAACGGATTCGACCACGCTCGATCACTGATCTGACCGGCGGGGCTGGTGCGATCACCACCGAACACCGCCACCCGATAACCCATCTGTCGAGCACTCACGGCCAGCATGCGTCCCAGCTGACCGGCACCCATGATTCCGATGGTGCTTCCTGGACCAATCAGCTGCGTCATAGGTACGAATCCTTCAGCACAGTGTCGGTTTGCTGCTGTTGGAAGTCGACCAGTTTCTGATGCAGAGTCGTGTCACTGGTGGCCAGAATCCGGGCGGCCAGCAGAGCGGCATTCTTTGCTCCGGCTGTGCCGATGGCCAGCGTGCCCACGGGAATTCCGGCCGGCATCTGGACGATCGACAGCAACGAATCGACTCCGTTCAGCACACGGCTTTGAATGGGAACCCCCAGCACGGGCAGCGTGGTCAGTGATGCAACCATGCCCGGCAGATGAGCGGCCCCGCCCGCCGCAGCGATGATCACCTTGAGTCCTCGACCGGCCGCCATCGACGCGTATTCGACCATCCAGTTGGGAGTACGGTGAGCCGAAACGACTCGGCTTTCGAACGCAATCCCCAGACTGGTCAGCAGGTCCGCGGTCTCCTTCATGGTTTCCCAGTCGGAGCGGCTGCCCATAATCAGGCCGACGTCGACCGCGCTGGAATCTGCTCGGGGGGTGGAAGGATCGGACGGAACAGGTCCGGTGGCAGAACTGTCAGAAGTCATCACAATACTCAAATTAAGTCCGTCGCCGGCCGCCGTTGGACGACCGCAGGCGAAACATCAGGAAGCCAGCGTCATTCTGCGGCGAATTGTAAGTCGCCTCATCGCCTTGTGTGATGGATTCGACGGTCAGAACTGCCACAAATTCCGAATCCCGCTCAGCCCCCCGGCTTCATCCGCCAATTCCCGACACCGCTCCGCAACTCCGCAATACCAGACGCCGGAAACAATACTCATGTCTGCCACTGAAATCCTTTACGCCGTCGAAACCGAACTCACGGCCGCCGAATTCATCGACATCCTGCGGCGGTCGACGCTGGCGGAACGCCGTCCCATCCATTCGCCTCAGACAATCCAGGCGATGCTGGAACATGCCGACATCATCGTGACGGCTCGCCACGCCGGGAAACTGGTCGGAGTGTCTCGCAGCATCACCGACTTCGGTTACTGCGTCTATCTTTCCGATCTGGCCGTCGACGTCGCCTTCCAGAAACAGGGCCTCGGACGAGAACTCATTCGCCGCACACATCAGACCGCCGGATTGCACACGAACCTGATCCTGCTGGCCGCTCCCGCCGCCGAAACCTACTACCCCCACATCGGTCTCCAACCCCACCCCTCCTGCTGGATCAAACCCCGCGAACTCAACTACCCCTAGCAAGGGCTTCGCCCTTGACCCGAGGGCGTGGATTGTCGTTGGACATTGTTCCGCTTCCCGCGCCGGGGCGCTCCCGTTGGTCGCTTTGTCCGTTGAGACTGTAGGTCCGGCTGTGCCGGACATGATTCCCGGGCGAGCCTGATGGCTGCGAACGCTTTTTGAATGTGTTCCATCGTTGGCTGATCATTCATCGCTGAACGCCGCCCATCCGCAACGAAAACTCATCAAACGAAAAAGGCACGCGGGACTCAGATGGTCCGGCGTGCCTTTGAGGCTTCAACGTTCCGACGTCGCGATCGTCGGATCGATGGTTGATCAGACGGCGGGAATGGTGGCGCTGACGATCTGGCTCCACGGACCCGTTTCGCCTTTGCCGTTCATCCACCGCAGCAGATAGTGAGCCGTGCGGCCTCCATCGGCGGCATCAAAGCGGATGGTTTCGGGGGTGCGAGTGGAGAAACGAACCATCCGAAACTTGTTCGGATCGGCCGGAGCTTCGTCTGCGATGCAGACATATACTTCGCAGCCCGCCACGCCGCTCGGTCGCGCTCGTTTGGTCGGAGTCGCCGCGTCGCTGAAGTACAGCGTGTGCGTCAGTTGCTCACTGGCGATCACGCTGCCGACCGGTGCGGTCGCGGGCGGCGGAACCGGGGTGCGAGTCGTCTTGTGCGGGCGAATGCCGGCGGCCAGTCGAGCCTGGTCGGTCACATTCGGGTCCGCCTGAATCAGACGCACGACGGTCCGAAGGGATTCGTCCATGGTGCCTCGGGATTCATCCTTGGCTTCGGTCGCGGCTCGAGCTGCATCGCGAGCAGCCGTGGCGGCGTCCTTTTTGGTTTCCCAGTCCGTCAGCTGTCCGCTGAGCTGCTGCACCATCGAGTCGGGGATTCCGTACAGAGTGGGGTGCTCCGTCAACTGATGCACAAGATTCTGTGCAAATTGTTCCAGCGAGCCTTCCGTATCAGGCACGCTTGTGGTCTGAACTGCCATCCGGTTCTTCCTTCTGCAGTACTGCCGCGGGGATCACGGCCTGCTGAACAACTCACTGTTGCAGACCGCAGTACAAAAGTCGGCCTCCACAAAAAACTCCCGCCACCGTTGGCTCAGGAGGGTCTTCTCTGAAAGGCGTTCTCCCACAGGTTGACGTCACCCGTGGTACAGAACGAATAGGTTACGGATGGGCAGGGTCAGGTTTGGTGTGAGTCAGTTTGTGGTAAAGGGGGAAGTTGCCATCCTGACTGAGTACGTTATGACAGTTACGCAGGATGTCCGGATCTCTGGTACCGACGATTCGTCTGTTTGTGACGAATAGGCAAAATGCAGTTTTGTTGATCCGATGCCCGGAAGATCGCGTTCCAATGTCCGAACGCCGCGTTCCAACATTGGAAGCCCCTCTTCGAAGGCTCGAACACCATCATCGGACAGCAGACAGTTGTGATCTTCCCACGTCGGCCGGAACAGCGATTCTACCGCCAGCGTTTTTATCGGTTCGTTGAACCCGTGGCCGACAGGCCAGGCCGTTCCGATAAGCCTGACGTTTCAGCCGTGGGTTCAACCGGAACGACGGATGATCTCCTGTCGCTGACACAGTCATGGATGTGACGTCCAGGCGACTCTCACACCGACGGGCGATGTTATTCCGGATATTCCAACACCTGTCGCATTGGGCGCTTGATGAGCTGATAGATCATCGAAAACAGGACGAAGGCGGCCAGAGATCCGACGGCGACGGACGCCCAGAAGGGACCGATCTTGTAGCCGATGGTGTTCAGCAGCATCTTCATGCCGGAACGTCGTCCGGTTGCTTCGTAGTCGGGTTCGCAGATGGTAGTGAAGTAAATCATGAAGCCGCCGATGACTCCAATGACGGCCAGCACAAACAGAGGCGACTGCATGACCGACCATGCATCTGCTTCTTCTTCGCCTTCTTCGCCCCCCAGATGTTCTCGAATGGCGGCGAACAAAGCCGTCTGTTCTTTGCCTTCCGGTACTTTGGTCTTCCGGCCTTCTCGATCAAACAGAGTCAGCTGCCACAGTTTTTCGGCGTGAGTGGCTTTGGCCAGCTGGTCGGCCGCCAGATGAACGGCTTTGGGTTGATTCTGCAGCAGATCTGCGGCTGTGCTCGGTGATTCGCCGGCTTTTTCTGTCAGAGCCTTCCAGTCGGAATGGTCGGTCATCTTCAGAACCAGCGTGATTCCTTCGGGGGACACATGAGCAATATGGTACTTCGTGTCGTCGCCGATGCCGTTCTGCCAGAACACCACCGTCGGTTCCGCCGTTGCTGCTTTCGCCTTCTTCGCGGGAACGGCCGCCGCTGTTTTCTTTGCCGCCGCTGCGGGTTTGGGTGCTTCCGCCGCTTTGGACGTCGCCACCGCCGCCGACTTCTTTGGTGCGGGAACCGGCTTGTCAGCTTCCGCCGCTTTGGGCGCTGCTGAGGCCGCAGAAATCAATTGCACGGCAAACACGGTTTCGCACTTTGGGCAGCGAATCTTCTTCCCTTCAACCTCGCGCCCTTTAACCTTCAGCTTTGCCTTGCAGCCGGGACACCGAGTGAATTCTGCGTCTGACATCAACGTACCTCGCCACCAGATGAATCAGTCCGAAGCATCATCATCCGAATCTTCCGCCTCGTTGCAATCCTGCCAGCAGAAAAACCGCCGACCTTGTTCGACAGGCGCTTAACCAACGGGGCGAGAGTTGGATTGCAGGCCGTGCAGGACGGTGCGGACGGTGGCGATGCGGTAGGGTTTCATCAGAGCGGCATCAAAGCCGGACGCGCCATCGCTGTTGTCGGCACCGTCCATCGCGTATCCGGTGGACAGAACGGTTTTGATGTCGGGGTCACGGCGACGCAGTTCGTCGCGAGTTTCGACTCCGCCCATGCCGCCTGGAATCGTCAGATCCAGAATGCAGACGTCCACATGAATACCCTGTTGCTGCAGTTCGTCAAAACGCTTCACGACTTCCTGACCGGACGCTCCATCCCACACTCGACAGCCCATCTGTTCCAGAATCGTGCGCAGGATTCGGCGGATCAGGTCGTCGTCGTCCATGATCAGGACGTTGGAAGGCTGCAGCCGATCTGCTGACAACAGTGGCTTTGCTTCGCAGGCCGCGACGGCAGGCCGGGCATGAGGCAGGTGGATGATGATGCGAGTGCCCTGACCCGGTTCGGATTCGACCGCGATATGGCCGCCGTGGTTCCGAACGATGGACCAGCAGATGAACAGTCCCAGGCCGGAACCTTCGGGACGAGTTGTGAAATAGGGATCCAGGACTTTGTCCAGGGCGTCCGGTGGAATGCCGGGCCCATTGTCGGACACGGTCATTTTCAGATAGTGACCGGCGGGCAGTTGGACGCTTTCGGGATTGTCCACTTCTTCACAGTGGATTCGAATATTGCCGCCGGTGGGCATGGCCTGGCGAGCATTGAGGACAAGATTCTGAATGAGTCTCCCGATCTGGGCTCCGTCCACATTGATCACGGGGCTGTTGAGAGCATCCAGTCCGGACAGCTGCCAGGAAACGTTGCTGCCGCGCAAAGCAAAGGCGACGGATTCCGAAATGATGTGTCCGATGTCATTGGGGACGCGAATCGGGCTGTTGCCTCGGGACATGGCTCGCAACTGTTCCGTCAGCTTTCGAGCCTGTTCGGCCCCCTGAATGGCAACGTCCAGAGCATCGTGAGCAGGTCCGGGCGGCACTTGCGAAGCTGCCAGATCCATACTGCCCATCATGATCGTCAGCAGATTGTTAAAGTCGTGAGCAATCCCGCCTGCGAGCACTCCCAGACTTTCAACTCGCTCGTCACGAATCCGTTCTTCCAGCAGCTTCCGGCGCTGGCGGTCATCCGACTGACGCTGAAGAATCAGTCCGCAAATGCACGCACAGATATCCAGAAGTGTCTGATGAAATCCGTCGGGTGTTTTGGGTTGATAGCTGGAGATGGCGAACGAACCAATGGCTGCGCCATCGACGTTCTGAATGGGAAAAGAAAAGCATGAACGAATGCCAAACCTTCTGGCCAGATGTGACACGTTCTTCCA
>JAGQPY010000539.1 GCA_020426485.1 Planctomycetaceae bacterium | reverse complement strand
CCCATTCGAGTTCGGCGTCGTACCAGGTGTCGAACAGTTGCAGGAAGATCCACTGAGTCCACCGGTAATAATCGGGATCGGTAGTGGCCAGTTCGCGAGACCAGTCGTAGCTGAAGCCCAGCATCTTCAACTGACGTTTGAACGTGGCGATGTTCTGTTCGGTGGTTTCCCGAGGATGGGTGCCGGTCTTCACGGCGTGCTCTTCGGCAGGCAGACCGAAGCTGTCCCAGCCCATCGGATGCAGGACATTTTTGCCGTTCATTCGCTGATAACGACAGACGATGTCCGTCGCCGTGTAACCTTCCGGATGCCCCACATGCAGCCCGCTGCCGGATGGATACGGAAACATATCCAAAGCATACATCTTGGGCTTCCCGCAGTCGGGACCATCTGCCCTGAAGGTTTCGTTTTGTTCCCAGAACTGCTGCCAGGTGGATTCGATGGATTTGAAGTCGTAGCGAGGCATGAATGATTTGTCTTAGGCCGTGAAGGCTGTCAATGATTGGGTCGCACAGGGAATCGGCCGGGCCGGAATATTTGCCGCCCGACTTCGGACGGTCAGCGAGCGACAGTCGAGTTCGGCTGCCGGAAATTCCCGTCGTCTGTCGGGGATGACATCGACTGGCAGCGGAGTGTAAAGATCTGTGTCCGCCTTGCAAACGGCGTTGAAGCCGTGCCGATGGCCACAAACATTCAGATGTCCGGGCAAAGTTTAATGGCTGTTACGGTCGGTGAAACCTGGCGGGCGGTTGAGCTGTTTCGCGTGTCACCCGTGGCGCGAAATCGCATAGCCGGGCAATCGGCATGATCGTTACAGCCGTCATAACCCGGTTAAAACCAACCGCCAAAGCCGGTTTTGGTGTCACAAACCGGCCGAAAGTGCGCTTCTGTGGGTTCCGGGCGGCAATTTTTGCAGAAATTGATCGCAATCGGTCGATTTCCACTTTTAGATTCGACAACGGAGGCAACTGAGCTTCTGTGGTGACGAATTCTGGCACGGCTTGCCCTTGCTGAGTGCGATTGTAGCGTTCGGCGATGTTGGGGACGGGCGGCGATCGTTCAAGAAGAAAGATTGACCGGGGACTTACAATGCTTGTACTTAGCAGAAAAAAAGATGAAAAGATTGTGATCGGCGACTCCATCACACTGATGGTGATTGAGATTCGCGGTGATAAAGTGCGACTGGGGATCGATGCTCCCCGAGACGTCACGGTTCATCGCGAAGAGATTTATCAGGCGATCAAACGTGAGTCCGCTGAACAGCCCAAAGCCGACTGACGTCTGCTGAAGCGTTGACGGAATCGTTCTTCGACTGTCTCAAGCCTCCCGTTCCCATCCCCGGCTTCGAAGAACGATCCAAGGATTGAAATGGCCCGACGTTTCCTGTCGGGCTTTTTTATGCGCGCTATTCACCGAGCGTGCGATTGGGGAACGTCCACTGATACCGAACGAGTTGCCTCAATCGCTGCGGCTCGAACGATGCAATAAAGCTCTGCATCCGCTACGGCCAGCCATGCCTGCCTGAATTCAGTGTTTGTGCACACTGCCTCGATCGGCAGAATGTGCGAGTTGAACACAGACACGGTGGTGACCGGTCGGAGACAGCATTCAAGCTGATGCGGTTCGACAGACATTGACGAAGCAGTTGACTGCGGCCTCTGTATTTATCTCAGCCACTTTTCACAAACTTCTTCTCGGCGCACTCTTTAGTTGCGGCCGGTCACCAGCGGCTGGTCCTGCGCTCAGAACCGCCACGAATGAGTGTTTTCGATCTGTCCATCCCTTCGTGTGGGTACCATTACAGATGCGCTTCCCCAATTCAGACTCCAGGTCCACTTCCGCATATTCCGCATTTGATCGATCGCCGCTGGCGTCCGGCCATTCGGTCGTATATCAGTTGATCGCAGCGACAGTTGTCGTCTTCCTGCTTCAACTGATGACTCGGCGAATCGAAACGAATGATTCGCTGGTGCTGAACTGGCTGGCGATGGAACGTGATCACGTTCTCAGCATGGGGCAGATCTGGCGCCTGGTGACCTATGCATTTGTTCACAGCGAACATTCGCTGACTCACATCGCCTTCAATATGCTGGCGCTGTACTTTCTGGGCCGCATTGTCGCTCGAACCATCGGCAACCGTGAATTCCTGTGGTTCTACCTGACATCCGCCTTCTGCGCGGGAATGGTTCAGTTGTGTACGATGGCCATCAATCCCACCGGCGAAGAAGACTGGGTGCTGGGAGCCTCCGGTGCCGTCAGTGCGGTGTTTATGCTGTTCGCCATGTACTACCCTCGCATGAAACTGTACTTCTTTGGTGTGCTGCCAATTGAAGCTCGCTGGCTTTTGGCGTTTGCCGTTACCGTTGACACTCTGGGCTTTCTGGGCATGGCTCCCTCGTTGTTCGTCCCTTCCGGTGCTCGAGTCGGCCATGCGGCTCACCTGGGCGGACTGATGTTTGGCTTTCTGTATTTCAGCGGCAACATGCATCTGACTCGCTGGTGGGACGACTTTGCCGGACGCCTCCCCCAAAAGAAAGCTTCTCAAAATACTCTGCGAGTCTACAACCCGGATACTCAGCCCGAAGTCAATTACTCCGACCGCATCGACGACATTCTGGCCAAGATCAGCCTGAAGGGCGAAGCCAGTCTCAGCGAACGCGAACGCCGCATGCTCAACCAGGCCAGCGAACACTTCCGCACCCGCACCTGACAACGGCATCGCCGTTGACCCGATGGCGTGGAATGACAGGTGAGGTGGTCAGTGCCCAGCGCCGGGTCGCTCCCGTTGGTCGCTTTGACCCCCAGGAAGACAGGTTCGACCAGTTTCCGCAGGAACAGGAACGTAGCCGAAGTCGTAAGACTTCGGAGAGCACGGCCTGGCTTCCGAATTCTCACGAATTCGGCTACGAAATCTCTTCACGTCGTTGGGCGATGCCTTTGCTGTCCAGCGTTTTGTGTTTGAGCAACTCGTCGCGGAGAACTTCCACCAGCGGCTGATGTTCCGTCAGAATCGCGGACGCTCGTTGTCGAGCCTCATCCAGCAGGTCACGAATGGCGTGATCAATGGCCTTGAGCTGTTCGGCGGACAGGTTGTCTCGCCGATGATCGCCGTTGTTGCGGTCGCTGCCGTAGCGAGCCAGACCGACGTCGTCGCCACCCATTCCGAATTCTTCGACCAATGCTCGGGCGATGTCGGTAGCTCGAGCAATATCGCCCGCGGATCCGATGGAAATATCGTCCAGCAGCAGAGCTTCTGCTTCTCGACCACCCATCAGAATGCACAGATCGTCCAGCAGCTGACCGCGAGTCACCACGTAGCGATGCGCGGGGTCCTGGTACTGCACGAATCCCAGAGCACCTGCGGCATCGCCCACGATGGAGATGCGTTCAATGGGTTTGGCGTGTTTGCAAAACAAGTTAACGACAGCGTGTCCCGCTTCGTGGATGGCAACCACACGTTCTTCATCGGTGGTCATTTTGGGGCGATCGATCCATTCCGTGAGAGCTCGTTCGACATCTGCCGGCGTCGTTGCAGATTCCGAATTTTCACGCAGCCGATTTCTTGCGATCGCTCGGCATAGAGCGTTGATGTGATCACCGGTGTAACGAGTTCCCGCCGCTGTTCCTTCCACAAATC
>JAGQPY010000538.1 GCA_020426485.1 Planctomycetaceae bacterium | reverse complement strand
CTCCTGAAGGGGCGTTGGCCTGAAGGAAATCGGCAAAGACTGCGTAAAACGCGAGGTCAAACGCTGAAATGGCCGTTTTTCTCTGGACTTTGCCGTGTTTGATTTATGGATAATGCCCGTCCTATAGGTTGCGCCAATCTGCGCGGTGAGTGGGGCATTTTGCGCGTTTGAAATGTTGATTCAGGGGGATTTTGACCGTCGGACGCTGCAGGTGTCAGCGGGCGGGCCAAGGCAACCACGTTTGTGGGGCAACGACATTTGAGTGGCAAGCAGGTTTGTGGATGGTGTCTGAGATCTCACGTGATGCGGGCGATGGAAGTCGTCCGAGCGGCACGGTGAGATCTTAGGCACTTTTCTCAAACTGTTGGGCGTACTGAGTTTACGAGAATTCAGTCGTTCGAATGGTGTGATCAATCCGGCACCGAAACTGTCTGAGTTTCGGGTTCGATTTCTGTGAAGTGTTTCCAGACACAAGGTCTCACGGACTCCAAGGACGCAATATGCTCATTTCTTCCTGGCTCCAGTCGTTTCGCAATCGTCTTCAGGGCCCACGTCGAATTCGCCGCCGACCGATCGCCAAGACCGTCGCTTCACGCCAGTCGGAGTTTCTTGAGAATCGTTCACTGCTGACGCCGCAGCTGATTGCGATCCGTCCCGACGCCGACGCACTGCTGCAGAATGGGGACACCCTGAATGTGGCTCCGCGCGACTTCAACCTGATCTTTCAGGGGGGAGCCGATCTGAACGAGTCGACCATCAATTCCAGCACGATTCGGCTGGTTCGCAGCGGTGGCGACGGTTCGTTCACGGACGGCAACGAAGTGCAGGTATCGCTGGGATATGTGGGTCTGGTTCAGCCGGGTGACACGGATCCCGGAAATCTGCAGCAGATCGTGATGCGACCCGCCAGCAGTGCGGCGTTTAACGCCACGGATTCCAGCGTCGCGTTTCCGGACGACTTTTATCAGATTCAGGTCATCGGCAGTGGCTCGTCACCGCTGGCGGACCGATCCGGCAATGCGTTTCAGGGAGGCACAGATTATGCCAGCACGTTCCGACTCGATCGCGGCGCGCAGGTGGTGTCGGTGGTTCCTCAGCCGATCACTCGAAGTGGAAGTACGCTGTCTCAGGCCAGCGATCAGATCGTGGTCTATTTTGATGACCAGCAACTGAACCAGGACGATGCTCAGGATCCGGCATTTTTCCGTCTGACCAATACCAATGCCACCGCAGCCATTGCCGACGACACGACTCTGCTGCCGCAGTCTGCGGTTTATGATGCCGTTGCGAACAGTGTGACACTAACCTTTGCGAGCGATATTCCGGAAGGCACTTATCGCCTGGATGTCGGAAAGTCGGATGCCGGAACGGAGACCCTGTCCAAAGCGATTCATGTCGGGACACTGTTCAATCAGAATTCGTTTACCTTTAACGGATTTCTGGGAGACATCAACGGAGTCCACAACGATGACACAGACGTGGATCTGTATCGCGTTGAACTGGCCAATGGGTCAAACCTGACCGTCGATATCCTGCCCCACGAAGCGGCTCTGGACCTGACCGTTCGCCTGTTGGACGCTGGTGGCAGTCCGGTCTCATCGGTGACGACGGGAGCGGGCGCCGCGGCAACGCTGAATTACAACGTCCTGGCCACCGACGACTACTTCATTGAAGTGACCAGTACGGATGGCAGCACCGGCTCGTATTTGATTGATGCGAAAGTCACCGGGAACAGTGTTTCCGCCAGCGACGACAATTCCACTTTTTCCACAGCGACGAATCTGAGTTCGCTGGGAGCGGCTGGTCTGACAGTGACCGGCCAGGTATCGCCTCAGAACGTACTGCTGCCGCCATGGCCGGGTGGTCAGGACGAACCGGGGCATCGAGAGATCCAGCGAGAACTGCATATTGGTTCCTCCGGCACCACTCCGGCGGCTCCCGGTGCCATTCGGCAGATCAGCTATAATTTTCCGGACACGTTTGCGAATCCGGCCATTCCCGGCGAAGTGTATCTGAACACGATCACCGAAGAAGAGAAGCGAATTGTTCGCGGCATCTTTGAAATCTACGCAAGCCTGACCGGGTACGAATTCATTGAGTCGGAGACCGGAGCCGGACGAAAGATCGGCAAGACGGACCTGCGAGCATTCTCCCCGGCGATTGGTCCGAACTCGGGAGTGGCAGGTTTGGGCGGCGGTGCGGGAGCGATTGTCAACGCCGCATTGTATACACAGGCGACTCGGTTCTTCGGGGACGGCTTCTCGGAGGTGATGTTCCACGAGATTGGCCACTCCCTGGGGCTGTCGCATGCCTACGATCTGGCCGCGATCATGGGGGCCCCGGGTTCACTGCCGGATGATGTCTGGCCGGGCGACAACGACATTGTTCACTTTCAGCGAATCGTTCCTCCGAACAGCACGGATATTGATCTGTACCGGTTTGAGCTGGAAGAAAGCGGGCGGTTCTCGGCCGAAACGATTGCCGAACGCCTGGCGACACCAAGCCAGTTGAACACAGTGCTGAATCTGTATCGTGAACTGCCCGACGGTTCTCACGAATTGATTTCCCGCAACGATCGTTACTTCGGCACGGACTCTCGGATCGAAATTGATCTGGAGCCGGGCGTGTATTTCATTGGTGTTTCCAGCACCGGAAATTCTGACTACGACCCGAACGTTCCGGATTCCGGATATGGTGGCACGACGGACGGAGCGTACCAGCTGCAACTATCGTTCGAAGCTGACCGTGGTGGTTCACTGCGCGATGCCGACGGTACGGCGATGGACGGCGACAGTGATGGTGCTCCGGATGGTGTGTACCAGTTCTGGTTCCAGTCCAGCGACGAAAGCACCACGATTTACGTTGACCGCACCAATGATCCATTGCTGGGCGGAACAGGCGGCACCGGTGCGCTGAACAATCCGTATGATCGTTTGAGCACGGCTCTGGAAGCGGCACGCACGCGAATTGTGGTTCCTAATGGAGCCGCCTCTTCCATCAATCTGGGTGATGAGTTCACGATTGACGACGGTGTGACTCAGGTCACCTTCACCTTTGGCAATGCCACAGCGGGCACCACCATCGACCGCAACGCAGCCAATCTGGCGGCAGAAATTCAGTCCGTGATCAATGCATCGGCGTTGTCGGTTACGGCGACGGTTTCCGGTCGCGTGGTTCAGTTGAGCAACGTGGACAACCTGGACGTTTCCGGAACGGTGGCTCTGCTGCACGCACCGAACATTGTCCGCATCACAGGTAACGGTGGACTGGACGGAGACGTCGACACAACAGCAGACAATTATCCGTACCTGATTGGCACGGACACTTCCGGCAATGCTCTGCGAGACGGAGCGGAGTTCCTGGTGCCTCAGGGCGTGACCGTCATGATGGATGCCGGCACGCTGATCAAAATGCGAAAGGCCAATCTGGACGCCGGAACATCTTCGCTGGATGTCAGCCGAGCGGCCGCCGCGATTCAGGTTCTGGGCACGCCTGCACTGCCGGTCTGGCTGCGGTCGTATCACGACGACTCATTCGGCGGCAATTCCGACGGCATTGGAACGGTTGCTGTGGGCGACTTCGGGGGGATCGTGTTCCGTGGCGATTCCGACATGGAACACGAGCAGATCTATCTGAACAG
>JAGQPY010000537.1 GCA_020426485.1 Planctomycetaceae bacterium | reverse complement strand
GACTTCTGACAGCACGGCCCATGCTTCCGAATTCTCACGAATTCGGCTACGAAATCTCTTCACGGTGTCGATCAGCGAGAAGTGTCGTTTTTCTCAACAGTTTCCTCGGAAAATGGAACGTCGCGGAAGTCGTGAACCGAACGTAGCAGAAGTCGTGAGACTTCTGACAGCACGGCCCATGCTTCCGAATTCTCACGAATTCGGCTACGAAATCTCTTCACGGCGTTGGGCAAAGCTCTTGGGAGTCAGTGTGAAGTATTCAGATAAGTATAAGCGTGTCGGACGAAAGCGATCGTCATCGCGTCACCAGCGTTCGTCGAGCGACAGTTCTGCGGACCTGATTTCGTTCGATGACATCCGATGCGGACGGACTCTGGCATGGTTCGTTCTGCAGCAGTTTGACGAACACGGTCGATTCATCAATGACGTGCTGAACGAAGCGGTTCCTCGCTTTGGCCTGTCCACTCGTGATCGAGCGGCCGCGTTGGAAATTGCATCCGGTGTTCTGCGACGTCGCCGCACTCTGGACACGCTGATCGAAGCGTTTCTCAGTCGTTCTCGAATTCAGGTCGAACCCGATCTGTGGCGACTGCTGCAGATCGGCGCGTTTCAGGTGGCCTTGATGACCACGCCTCAGCACGCGGCGGTCGATTCCACCGTCGAACTGACTCGCAGAGTGGGACGCGATCGCTGGAGCGGCTTTGTCAACGGTGTCGTGCGCAACATCGCTCGCAGTCTTTCAGACGAACAGTGCGACGAACCATCGCCCGCAGCGCTGCCGACGGAACGCGGTCAGTTTCGTCGGCTGAAGCAGCCGATATTCGCCAATCCCGCCGATCAGCTTTCGGAATACATTGGTCAGGCGTTTTCGCTGCCGCCGTTTCTGGCTGATCGATGGTCACAGCGGTGGCCGCTTCCGGAATTGCTGGACGTCTGTTTTCACAGCATCGATATTCCGGACATCGTCCTGCGAGTCAACCGTCTTGTGAAGACACGCGACGAAATGCTGTCGATCCTGCAGCAGGCCAATGTTGTGGCGACTCCCGGCGACAATCCATGGGCCATTCATCTGGCTCATGGAACACGGGTTCACGATCTTCCAGGGTTCACCGAAGGCTGGTGGTCCGTGCAGGACGAATCGGCCATGGCCGTCGCCGAACTGGTGGCACCTCAACCCGACGAACATCTCCTGGATCTCTGTGCCGCTCCCGGCGGAAAGAGCACTCACCTTGCAGAGCTGGCCGGTGATCAGCTTTCGATTACGGCCTGCGATGTGGCCGAGCATCGACTGGATAGAATTCGCGAAAACGCCCAACGTCTGAATCTGAACAGCATTCATCTGCAGCTGATCTCCCGTGATGGTGACGATCCGGCGGGCCGGAAGTTTGATGCGGTGCTGGTCGACGTTCCGTGTTCCAACAGCGGAGTTCTGGCGCGACGACCGGAAGCTCGCTGGCGAATTTCGGAAGCTGAAATCAGCGATCTGGTGCAGTTGCAGACCAGGCTGCTGCTGACGGCTCTGGACCGAACTCGACCCGGCGGTCGCATTGTCTATTCCACGTGCAGCATCGAACCCGAAGAAACAACGGAACTCATCGCAAACGTCGTGTCCGCGGTGCCCGACATGCAACTGGTGGAACAACATCTTCGTCGCCCCGGTCATGGCGGTGACGGAGCGTTTCAGGCGCTAATTCGAGTTCGTTAGCCGGGCAGCCAGTCGACTTGGCCGGCGACTCCATGAGCAATCACGCAGCCCGCGGAAAAGACTCGGGGCATTCCCGCGTTGCCTGCGGCGTAAATGCTGAATTGCCGAGCGGCCCGGCGGTCATTGCGTGCAAAAGGACGCGGGAGTTGTTCTAATTTGGTGAGCAGATTCCGACGTGGTTCCGCTGGATGGTTTCGAATCCGGCAGGAAAACGAGAGATCCGATGGGCGTTTGACCATGTGGAAATCTCTGAAATCTGCATTCGAATCTGTCCACGGATTCAAGCAGCCGTCGCAGGTTGTTGTGTTGAATCCGTCCCGCCTTTCCCCTTCCTGAAGTTTCTGAGGATTAACACTGATGGCAAAACACCTGACGCGACGTTCATTCGTGAAGACGGCTGCCGTGGCCGGTTCTGCATTTGCCGCCGCTCCGGCAATTGGTCGAGCCGGCACGTCGGCCAATGAAAAGATCGGAGCCTGCATCGTGGGCGTCAATGGTCGAGGAAACAGTCACATTTCCGCCTATCTGAGTGACGAACGCACCGAAATCCGGGCCATTGTGGACGTTGATGAAGAAGTGGGCAACAATCGCTGCGAGCAGATCGAAAAGAAGCAGGGGCTGCGTCCGAAATTCTACACCGACATGCGGAAAGCCTTCGAAGACGATTCCATCAACATCGTCAGCACCGCGACTCCCAATCACTGGCACGCTCTGACCGGGATCTGGGCGATGCAGGCCGGTAAAGATGCCTACGTGGAAAAGCCGGTCTGTCACAACGTTCACGAAGGAACGGCTCTGATCGCGGCGGCTCGCAAGTACAATCGCATGTGTCAGGTAGGAACGCAGTGTCGATCCAGCAGGGCCGTCAAAGACGCCGTGGCCTTTATTCAGGCGGGCGGCATCGGCACCTGCAATTTTGCTCGCGGACTGTGCTACAAGCGACGTGCCTCCATCGGCGCGCTGGGCGACTATCCGATTCCCAGCAACGTCAATTTCGACATGTGGAGCGGTCCGGCTCAGTTCACGGATCCTCGCCTGACCCGCCAGAAGTTCCACTATGACTGGCACTGGCAGCGCATGTACGGCAACGGCGACCTCGGCAATCAGGGACCTCACCAGACCGATATCGCTCGCTGGGGTCTGGGCGTGGATACTCATCCCAATGCCATTCTGACCTATGGCGGTCGTCTGGGATATCAGGCCGAACGCAAAGACCCCAACTATGTCGACGCGGGTGACACCGGAAACACCGAAGTGTCCATCTATGACTACGGCGAAAAATGTATGGTCTTTGAAACTCGCGGATTGAATGTTGATGATTCGGCGGATGACGAAATCAACAAGCTGTTCGCAAGCACCAAGGGCAACAAGATTGGTGTGATCTTCTACGGTTCCGACGGCTATGTGGTGCAGCTGTCATATGGCCACTGCGTTGCGTATGACAAGGAATTCAACGTCACGAAGGAGTTCAAAGGCGGTGAGGACCACTTTGGCAACTTCATCAGCGCTTGTCAGAGCCGAAAAATGGAGGATCTGAACGCTGATGTTCGCGAAGGGCATTTGTCCGCGGCTGTCAGCCACCTTGGCAATATTTCCTACTACATGGGAGAGAGCAACAAGGTGTCTGTTGAGGACCTGCAGTCGGTGCTGAAGGGCGTGAAGAGTCTGGATGACAACCTGGCGACGCTGGACCGCACCGTGAAGCATCTGGAAAAGAACGGCGTCGACCTGCAGAAGTACCCCATCGCGCTGGGGGCTCAACTGGAATTCGATCCGGAAAAGGAGCTGTTCACCAACAATTCCGACGCCAACCAGTACCTGACTCGCGAATACCGAGCACCCTACATCTGCCCAACGGCCGACAAGGTGTAACCGTCTGAACGCAAAAGTTTTTGACCGCCTTGCCGCAAAGTCAGAATCGTTTTCAGCCCGCAGTCAC
>JAGQPY010000536.1 GCA_020426485.1 Planctomycetaceae bacterium | reverse complement strand
CTGACGCAACGCAGCGATCATCTCTGCATCGGTGGCAGCAAACAGTTGTGGCAAATCCAACTGCCGATGCAATTCATAAAAACAACGGGCGAACATGCTCGTGGCTGCTCGCACCGCATGATGCCAATACACTTCGCTGAACATCACATATCGAGCGAACACCATCATTTCAGCGGCGGTCCGCCCTTTCGCCGTGATCGCCAACCCATCGCCGCTTTCATTAACGATCAGGGATGAGATCAATCGCTGGCGATCAAAATTTCGACCGTAAGGCACGCCGCAATGCTGACTGTCCCGATTCAGGTAGTCCATTTTGTCGATGTCGACCGGACCGGAAAGGATTGACTGCCTCAACTGAAGGCTGCTGTCACTGGAACGTCCCGTCAGGGTCTGCAGCACTTCGTCAGGCTGAACCTTCCACTGAGAAATCAGAACGTCAGACAGCTCAGTATCGGCAGTCAGGAACTCCGCGGCGAAGGATTCATGAGGCGGCATGTTGGGCAGAGCCAGATCTTCGATCGGATGGCAGAACGGCCAGTGTCCGATGTCATGCAGCAGAGCGCTGACAATCAGGACTTCAACATCATGCACCGACACAACGTCGGCAAACCGTTCGTCTTTGCCCAGTTGCCAAAGGTATTGCAGCGCGTTGTGGTAAACTCCCAAAGCGTGTTCAAACCGAGTATGCACCGCTCCCGGATAAACTCGTGACGTCAGCGCCAGTTGAGTAATCTGTCGCAGGCGCTGAAACTGCGGCGTGTCGACGATGGCTCGCACTCGCGGAGTAAACGGAATGTCCTGTTCGACCGGGATTCGAACGACGCCGCTGGAAAACGCGTCTCCGGAAAGTTCAGCAATGTCAGAATAGGGATGGACCATGGCTTCCTGTTTTCTGCCGACAGAACGGCCAGCACGTCTCTGTCACGTGAGGCCGCTCAACTGTTCAACTCAACTGTCCAAGGGATCCTGACGTCGTGGAAACACGGTTGGACAAGGGCACTCCCCAACGCCGTCAGGAACTTCCCGCCGTTTACCCCGATGCCGCAGACGAGGCTGAGCGACGTCTGATTCACTTCCCCCGAACAGGCAACGTTGGGAAGCATATCATTCCGGAGAAGACCGTTTAACCCGACCCGAAGGGAAGGCACTGCAGACGCGGCCTCCCCTTTGGATCGGGGTAAACGATGGCACTTTGAAGAACGGGCAACGAAACGCTGTCAAGAGCGTCTCACCGTTTACCCCGATGCCGCAGGCGAGGCTGAGCGACGTCTGATTCACTTCCCCCGAACAGGCCTGCATTCTGTCAGGGAATTCAGGTGGCCGGTCACCTGCAAAATCCTGGGAGATCGACTATTTTGACGAGGGACAGAGCTGCATCGCTTTCACCAGGTTGCAGGAGCGCCGTTGCGACGTTCCCAGCATTTGTCGAGTCGATCGCTCCTCCTTGCTCCATCCCCAAACCCACCAACAAAGCCATCCCGACTTTCCCGGAGAAAATGAACATGAGCAGACTTGCATCCAACGGCGGTCAACGGTCGATGGCGTTATTCACCCCTGCACTGGTGATGATGCTCGCATTCAGCGCGGCAACATCGTTTGCCGAAGATCTTGGCTGTCTGACAAAGGAAGAACAGCAGCATTCGACTCTGTACGCTCAACTGCAGCGGGAAGCCTATGCCGCGCTGGATCGGCGGCTGGAGGCCTATGAGACTCTGAAGACGCCCGAAGAAATTCGTGAGTATCAGACTCGCCTGAGAACATTCTTTGAACGGCAGTTGGGCGGCTTTCCGGAACGCACTCCGCTGAACGCAGAAACCGTGAAGACAATTTCGGCCGATGGTTACCGGATTGAGTGTGTCATCTTTGAAAGTCAGCCAAACCATCACATCACGGCCAATCTCTACCTGCCGGATTCTGATAAGCCGGTACCGGGCGTCGTGGTGTCCAGTGGTCACAGTCGGACGGCCAAGACGGCAGACTACAACCAACGATTTGGAATTATGATGGCCAGCCAGGGAATGGCAGCGCTGTGCTTTGACCCGATCGGTCAGGGAGAACGTTCACAGATTCTGAAGGAGGACGGCCAACCGCAGTTTTCCGGCACAACCACTGAACATTCACTGATGGGAGTCGGCTCTATTCTGGTCGGCCGCAATACGGCTCGCTATCGCGTCTGGGACGCCATGCGGGCAATCGATTATCTGGCCAGTCGCCGGGAAGTTGATGCTTCCAGAATCGGCTTCACCGGCTGCTCCGGCGGCGGCACACTGACCAGCTACGTGATGGCACTGGATGATCGAGTTCTGTGTGCGGCCCCGGCGTGTTATCTGACGACGTTTCGTCATCTGATCGAAGCTCTGGGGCCGCAGGACGCAGAACAGAACATCTACGGTCAGGTGGCGTTCGGAATGGATCAACCCGATTACGTGATCATGCACGCCCCGAAACCCGTTTTGATCAGTTCGACCACGGGCGACTTTTTCGATATCCGCGGCAGTTGGGAAAACTATCGTCAGGCAAAGCGAATCTTTGGACGCCTGGGGGCTCCACATCACGTGGATCTTGTCGAAATCGAAGGGCGACACGGAGTTCAGCCACAGAATCTGGCCACGATTGCTCAGTGGATGCGTCGCTGGCTGGCGGACAGTGATCAGGAAATTGCCGCTCGAGAAATCACCACGCGTGCGCCGGAGGAATTGTGGTGTACGGAGACGGGACAGGTGCTGCACCGAACGGGCGAACGTTCCGTGTTGGATCTGAATGCTGATCACGCGAATGCTCTGATGAAGCGTCGAGAGACTCGCGAACGTTTGAGCGATCCTGAACTGCGCGAGCAGATTCGTCAGATGCTGTCCGTGCCGGCTGTCGAGAGCATTTCGTCGGCGGAATGGAAAGACATCGGCCGCACGGGACGTGAGGGTTATCACATTGATCGCCTGGTCCTGAATCGTGGCGAAGGTACCGTGCCGCTGCCGGGGCTGACTTTTCATCCGCCGTCTCCCTCCGACGACGCGTATCTGTACCTCCACGATCAGGGTCGGCTTGGCGATTCCGAAGTCGGCGGCGCGATTGAAAAACTTGTCACGGATGGTTACGCCGTCGTTTCCGTGGATCTCAGCGGACAGGGTGAGACGGCTTTGGAGAAAGTTGATCCTGTGCTGACGGACTGGAAGACTTTCTACATGGCGTACCTGATGGGAAAACCACTCCTTGGGATTCGCACCCATGATGCACTGGTCGCGGCGGACTTCGTGGCTCACTACCAGAAGGACCGATCGAATCCGCGAAAGGTGCATCTGGTGGGTGTTGGTCGAGCCGGCTTGATCGCTCTGCATGCAGCCGCCCTCGCACCCGATCGCTTTGCGTCCGTGACCGTTCGCGATTGTCCTCGGAGTTGGAATGACGTTGTTCGGCAGCCGTCGCCCACGGGAATCCTTGACTGCGTCGTGCACAACGCGTTGTCCCTGTATGACATCCCGGATCTGAAGCGACTGATTGGAAGTATTCCGGTCTCTGTTGAAGATCCCCAGCCATAAGTCACCGTCCGTCTTTCTCAGCCGGACAGCGCCAAGTCATCTTTTGGAGTGCGGCGACTTGTCGCCGCTTTGGATTTGTTCCCAAGGGCCTGCTGCGGAGTTGGCAGGAATTCCGTGTCCGG
>JAGQPY010000535.1 GCA_020426485.1 Planctomycetaceae bacterium | reverse complement strand
TGCCCTCACTGTTTTTCACAGACCTCGCAGTGCCGAAGTTCGATTGGTTGTTAAACGACCAATGCGGTCGTTGAGCGACCACTTCTCGCGGGACGAAGATCAGCGACATTCTTCTTCATGATGAGAATCTGACCTCTCTGGCCAAGGTGATGGTGCGATTTCGCACGACTTCTTATGTGCTTGATGTCACCTGATGGATTCGGCAGCGTCTTCAGAACCAGGATTCTTTATCAGGAACGCAGCGCATTTTCAGCGATTTTTTCCCGGACGCTCAATCCTCTCCGTCTTCCGCGTCAACCCCGGAAACTCAGGTGCTGGCGCGAATGTTTGTGACCAATTCCGGTCATCGATCGACTGAAGATCATGCTCGAAGAAGGAGCTCCCGACGCGCGATGATGTGTCTCCCTTGTTTTTCTCAGACAACGCAGATTTCCTTTTATCAAGCGGTGAGCGATCCTGTCTCGCCTTCGCGTGCTGTGCGATTCCGAGGGCAGAATCCTGCCGCAATATCTGAGGCTTCTGCTGGTTCGGCACTTTGGTTGCTTCATCGGAACGGAGATGCTGCGACGAGCGGTCGGACGATCGACCACAACTTCTCGGCTGAGCATCCACAGGAGCAGCAACACGGGCGAGGCCGCGGCGGAGTGCAATGCTGAGAGTTGCACCGACACGGCAGGAAGCGATTGGAGGCACACACAGGAATGACAACGATTCCAGTGGTAACTGAGGAAGAGGTATGGTCGGAACCCAACACGGGCGACGACCAATCGACGATGACAATTCTGAACAAAGCGGGCGGTACTCGAATCACTCTGATCAGCCTTCATGGACTCATCAGGGCTCACGACCCGGAACTTGGACGCGACGCGGACACGGGTGGTCAGGTCAAATACGTGCTGGAACTGGCTCGGGAACTCGCAAAGCAGCCTCACGTGTCAGACGTCGAATTGCTGACTCGGCAAATCGTCGACCCGCGTGTTTCGGACGACTACGCTCAGGTGGAGGAACAGATTTCTCCGAACTGCCGCATCGTCCGGATTCCCTTCGGGCCGAAGCGTTATCTGACCAAGGAAAGCCTTTGGCCATATCTGGAGATGTTCGTTGATCAGACGCTGTATCACTTTCGCCGCCATGGTTTGCCGGATGTGATCCACGGACACTATGCCGACGCCGGCCTGGCCGGGGCTCAGCTGGCAAGACTGCTGCACATTCCGTTTGTGTTCACCGGCCATTCGCTGGGGCGAGTGAAGAAGCAGCGACTGTCTCTGGGAAAAGCCAGTGAAGCGTCGCTGGAAAAACGCTATCGCTTTACGGCGAGGATGGAAGCGGAAGAGGTGGCTCTGGAAACAGCCGCCATGGTGGTGACCAGCACCAATCAGGAAGTGGAAGACCAGTATGGTTTGTATGACCACTACGCGCCGTCGCGGATGGAGGTCATTCCGCCGGGGGTTGATCTTGATCTGTTTTCGCCGCCGGACGCCGGCTTTGCCGATCCTGATCTTGCCTCGCAGCTGAACCGGTTTCTGCGTGAGCCGGATAAACCCATGATTCTGGCAATGGCTCGACCGGACGAGCGGAAGAATCTTCACAAGCTGGTGGAGGTCTACGGGCAGAGCACTCAGTTGCAGCGGCTGGCCAACCTAGTGCTGGTCATGGGGACTCGCGAGGATCTGAAGGAGCTTCCGGCAGCCCAGCAGCGTGTGATCAACGGGGTCTTACAGTTGATTGATCGCTACGATCTTTATGGTCGAGTCGCCTATCCCAAAATGGTGACTCCCGGCCACGTTCCGAATCTTTATCGCCTTGCCGTGCAGTCCAAAGGTGTGTTCGTCAATCCTGCTCTGACGGAGCCGTTTGGACTGACGCTGCTGGAAGCCGGAGCCACCGGCCTTCCGATTGTGGCCACCAATGATGGCGGTCCCCGTGATATCATCGCGAACTGTGACAACGGGCTGCTGATTGATCCGGTCGACCGGGAGTGTATCGAAAAGGCTCTGCTGCGAACGCTGACCGAACCCGAACAGTGGCTCCAGTGGTCTCGTCGAGGTATCGAGGGCGTTCGAAAACACTATTCGTGGTCTAATCATGCTGAGCGGTACCTGCGCGACCTGAACGATATTCTTGCGGAATCACCTGTTCCCACGCTGATGAATCGGTCTCGCATCCGAAGGCTGCCGGACTTTGATCGATTGATCATCACGGACCTGGACAACACGCTTACAGGCGACAAAGAAGCGCTGGCAGACTTTTCGGAGATCCTGAGGGATCGGGAAGACATCGGTTTCGGCATTGCCACCGGTCGTCGCTTGGACAGCGCGCTGGAGATGATCGAGGAGCTGGGTTTGCCGCATCCGGATCTGATCGATACGGACGTGGGGACTCAGCTGCACTATGGTCCGCAGATGACGCCGGATCTGAGCTGGCAGAAGCAGATCGGATATGCGTGGAAGCCCGAAGAGGTGCGAGCATTGCTGGACGGTGTCCCGGGACTGTATCCGCAGCCGGCCGATCATCAGTCTGAATTCAAAATCAGCTACGAACTGGACCCCGAGCTTGCTCCTGCCGTTCCCCGGATTCGCCAAATGCTTCGCAAAGCCGATATTCGAGCCAGCGTGCTGTTGTCGCTGGGAATGTATCTGGACATCATTCCGGTGCGAGGCGGCAGTGAGAATTCCATGCGTCACCTGCTGTGGAAATGGGGCTTCTCACCGGAAAACGTTCTGGTCGCAGGTGATTCCGAAAATGACATTGGTATGTTGCTGGGAAGAACACTGGGAGTTGTCGTGGGAAATCACGGGGAAGAAATGGAACGGCTGCGTGGCCGACCACGCGTCTACTTCGCGACCGGAGAACATGCGCGCGGTGTTCTGGAAGGGATCGAGTACTACAACTTTCTCGACAACATCGTGATTCCGAATGATTCTGAATAGTGACGCCGGTGACATTCCGACCCCCGACGATCTGACCTTCGAAGCCGCCCTGTCGCTGCAGCGACTGCAGCCACGCCTTGACGCGTTCTGGGAAGAACATCAAACCAGTCCGGAACTGAGAGAAGACTTCCAGCGTCGACTGGAACACTATTGGACAGAACTGTTCCGGCTGTTATTTCAGCTGTACGGTCGTCGGTACGACTTCTTCTACCACCTCGAACAGATTCTGGTCACCGCAGCGACCGCGTGGGCAGCTCGCCCCGACGACCTCCGAGTCGTCGATCAGCATCGGGAAAACCACCCCGGCTGGTTCCTCTCCGAAGAAGTCACCGGAGGCGCGCTGTATGTGGATCTGTTCAGTGAGAATCTGGGACGGTTGCGGGATTCGATTGAGTATTTCCGCAGGCTGGGGCTGACTTACATCCATCTGATGCCGCTGTTCGCCGTGCGCCCGGGCGACAACGACGGCGGATACGCCATCAGCAATTATCGCTCCGTTGATCCTCGCCTGGGAACCATCGACGACCTGCGAACTCTGGCGGATGAGCTGCGTGCGGCCGGCATTATTCTGGTGCTGGACTTTGTCTTCAATCACACGTCCGACGATCACGAATGGGCTCTGCAGGCTCAATCCGGAAACCGTGAGTATCAACAGTACTACTACATCTTTCCGGATCGCACGCTGCCCGACCAGTATGAACGCACGCTGCGCGAAATCTTTCCGACCGTGCGCCGCGGAAACTTCACGTGGCACGACGGCA
>JAGQPY010000534.1 GCA_020426485.1 Planctomycetaceae bacterium | reverse complement strand
ACGGAGTTCCAGTCCGTCGATTGAACATGTAAGCAACGGACTGGAAGTCCGTTGTACAGGCTTGGATCAAAACTACTCTTGATCGCCAGACAAACCACTAGACGGTCGTGGATTCCGTCCGAAATCCCGGGACACAGGAATTCCGCCGACTTCCACCACGGTCTGCTCACAACCGGCGCTCGTCTTCCGGCATCACGGCCACGGAATCTCGTTGACGCCGATGTCATGAGGTTGCCGCTGCATGATTACCTGTCGATCATACGACCCACGAATCAGCGGTGTCAAGTTTTACGGGTCTTCACGACAAATCGGTCAGCTCAGCTGACACGAAGTGTGATCGTTCGCGTCACTCACCGGGGCCACATCACGGCCCTGGATGTCGGTTGTGCTGCGACAGGAATTTCACCGTTGGTGCACCGTGTGAAGACTCGGGCAGCGACGACGCTCCCCCATCGCACCGGTGCTGTTGATTCTGTCAGGAACTGTGGCATTTCCGGCTGCAACGTCAGGCCGCTCGCTTTTTGCGAGACGATTTCCTGCCGGAGCGTGAGTTGTCCGACTTTGAGGATGTTTTGGATGCTTTCGGTGCCGAATCCGACTCGTGTGTCCAATGGTTGGTATTTTGATTTTCGAGGGATTCCGCTGTCATTATGGAAGGGTCCGTCGCAGCGGTGGTCCTGATCGACGTGCCTTCCGACGAGTCAGCGACACTTGATGAATTCATCGGTGGTACGTCAGCGGGAGGGCCTTGTTCGGAGCACTTCGAAGAAGCCACTGATTCACCATTCACTGTGTCTGCAACGGCGGCTTTCCTGGTGTCGTGGCGGCTGTTGGCGTTGGCAGGAGGTGCGTTACAGACATAGGCGACAAACCGGCAATGCAGCAGCGAAGCTGCAAATGTCATGAAGGCCGCCGAGAGTTCAGCGGCATGCAGTTGCCAATATGTGACCGACAGCGCGGAGGCATGGTGTTCCATGATGGATCGAAGAGCTGTCAGGGTCAGGCCGGACAGCAGCAACATCTGAGCACTTCGATGTCGACTCATATCCGGAAGCAGTCGTCCCAGAATCACCGCAACAATGCCGGCCACGGTCAGAACCATCAGAGCGGGGCGAGCGGACTTAACTGTTCCCGTCAGAGGTTCAATCATCGCGGCCAGAACGTGTGGAAGATATCCCGTTGTGCCGGTCAGGATTCCGACGGCAGCAACAATCAGCACCCCGCTCCACCATTTCCAGATACGAAATCGCCCCTGAAAATCGATGCTGCTTTGGGCTCGCAGCCATCCGGTCAGAAGTCCCAGTTGCCCGCTGAGCAGCAACAGAATTCCAACCAGCCCCGCGCTGATGCGAGACGTCAGTGCGTGAACGCCGCCGCGCGTTTGCGCGTCCGCCGTGAACTCGTGATAGACAAGACTGCCGATTCCGACAGCCAGCACGCTCAGTAACAGCACGTGCTTCCATAGCTGTGGGGAAAGAACTCTGCGCAGCGGAGCGACCACACCGGGATCCGCCGGAGCGAAAATCCGTTGTGGCTCCGGAAATGCAGCGATCACCGGTTCATCACTTAAATCAGCGCTTTCCAGGCTCAGCCGACGTCGACGACGGTCATCCGAATGCGTTGATCCTGAAAAACGAGAATTCATGAGGCGCTGCTGATGAGCTGATTTGTGCTGAAGGCCGACAGAAGTGTGGCCTGCGATCACCCAATCAGAATCCTGACTCTGGGTATTGAGGTCCATCGTCGTGCAGCGGCGACAGAAGCCAGAATGTCGGTCACGACTGGAATTTCACCGGTGTTTTCACCAGTTTGTGCGACCGGATCGATCGTCAGAAACTCCCGGAGGAAGCGTTGCATTGGCGGCGTTGCCAGTGAACGGGATTCCGGACCGCGAACTCCTGGATTCGCTGATCGTCAGTGGATTTCGGATGCGAATTTGCCGCTCCCTGACCGAGAGCGGCAGTTCTCGCGCGAACACCTGGCGATTGTTGTTTCTCGTTCAGACAACTGAGGGCAAGTCAGGAAAAATGTGGTCGACATTTTCCGGCATCCGGCGTCAATAGGTCATGTGAATCGCAAAGACGCGATTCTGACGCAGTGGCATGGATCAGCAACGGACTGCAGGTTTGGAGGATTGATGACATAGAAGGATGGAGTCATGGATACGCATGGATGGAACAATCGAAAATGGATTCTCACCGCACTGGCCACCACACTGCTGTTCAGTGGTTGCCAATCAACAATGAACGGTGCAGCTCATCCGTTCACAACGCTGTTTGCGAAGAAGGTCGACGCCGACCTGTTTGATGAGTACGCCGCTGTCCCGGTCAGCCTTTCGTCGGCGCAGGATTCCGATCAGAGTCCTTCGTGGCTGGAACCACATGGAAGCCTGATCCGAAAGACGGACAGCAGGCAGACAACGGAAATCGATCTCGGGATTGACGTACGGTAACAACGCCGGGAGCGAATTCCAGGTCTCAAAACACGGACACCATCTGCGGTGTGGCCGAACCTCGCGGGACCGGCCTGACGTGTCGAGAATCTGGTGTTGCACTGGTCAGTTGTGAAATGCGAAGTTCCTGAGCATGTCTTCCGGGCAGCGCGGACCTCTGGGTTGCACCGACGCGAGGCGAGAGCAGAGCCACGACCTCCAGTGCAGCCCGGAACCAGCGCCGGGGATCTTTCGAGGCAATACCGGATTCCTGACACCTCGGGACGCGGGGCCTCGTTCACAAAGGTCGTGTTTAAGCGCCCAGTCGCCTCACGACTTCTGTGACGACCGTTCCGGCGGTGAAACTTCGACAGTCCCAAGCGCCACCGGACAGCGGTTTGAACGTCATCGAGGGCCGTGACCAAACGTGCGGTTTCCTTGTTTTGGCCAACGCTGCGGTGCGCGTTGCAGGTGCGATTTTCCGCAGGCGGTATTCAGGTCGAACATAAAAAGACGCCAACCAGCAGGTCATAGGCGGCATGGCAACCGACCGTGATTCCGAAGCCTCGCAGAAAAAAGATTGTGGCGAAGAACAATCCGGCGGCGGCTCGAAAAGAAAAGGCGAACAGGTTGAACGCATCGGCGGCCGGCCCGACGTGATGGGCCAGCGCAAAAATGAAAGCGGTGGAGATCGCGGACATGACGGCCGCGGATCGAGGGGGAAATTCGAACGCTCGAAATGCCAGCCACGCCAGGGGCAGCAGGAGTAGTCGAAACATGACCTCTTCATACACACCCGCACCGATGTAAGACACGGCTCGCGTCAGTTCGCCGGTGGCAAGCGTCAGAAGTCGTCCATCGGATTCATACGGCTGAAGGTTCAGAAACAGCAGGCGGTGAACCTGTCCCACGGCAATCAAGGCGATTGCCAGCAGCAGACTTTCGGCCAGCATGCCGATCTGGGTCTCGAGATTGATCTGCCACGGATGCTTTCGCAGAACGTGCCACGACAGCAGCACTGCGGCCACGAGAAGCGGAAGCAGCAGCACCTGACTGAGTCCCGCCATCGACAGCAGAGATCTCATCCAGTAATCCGCTCCGTTGCGGATGCTGTCCGGCTGAGCCTCCGCCAGCATCAGCACGCCCGCTTCATAAATTGCGATCAGGGGCGAAAGAAACAACAGGCAGGAAAGCGGCCGACGAGCGTCCGTCCAGTAGTCGGATTGCCTGGTCAGAACTGTAGACATGCCAACGGTTTTCAGTCGGTGT
>JAGQPY010000533.1 GCA_020426485.1 Planctomycetaceae bacterium | reverse complement strand
GAATAAACGTCTGAAAGCCACCGGTTTCGTCCTGCAGTTCACGAAGTCGCAGCAGGTGATCGATGCGGTGCGATGCGTTTTCGATGTGCCCGTACAGCATCGTGGCGTTGGATCGCAGTCCGAGTTCATGGGCGGTTCGGTGAACGTCGAACCAGACATCGCTGTCGGCCTTGTGTTCGCACAGTTGCCGACGAACCTCGGGGTCGAAGATCTCTGCTCCGCCGCCAGGCATGCTGCCCAGTCCGGCTTCGATCATCTGTTCCAGAACCCAGCGGATGGGCTTCTTCGTGATGAAGCTGAACCAGTTAATTTCGACCGGCGTCCACGCCTTGATGTGGATTTCCGGGCAGGTGTCGCGAATGGTCCGCACGACATCCAGGTACCAGTCAAAGGATTTCTTGTGGTGCAGGCCGCCAACAACATGAATCTCCGTCGCGCCGCCCGCCCGACCTTCCAGAACCCGCTCACGAATACCGGCTTCGTCAAACGTGTAGGCCTTTTCATCCTTCAGGTCGGCTCGAAACGCGCAGAACCGACAGCGATAGACGCACACATTGGTGGGGTTCAGATGAATGTTGGTGTTGTAAAAGGCGAAGTTCGCATTCTTCCGCTCACGTGCCACGTTGGCAAGATGCCCCAGCAAGTGCAGTTCCGCGGATTCATCCAGAAACAAACCGTCTTCAAACGTCAAACGCTCTCCGGCTTCAACCTTCTCCGCGATCGTCCTGATTGGTCCTTCCGGATTCCGAAACATTTCTAAACCTTCAACGACAGTCAACTCACGACATTCAACGCAAAAACAAACCAGTGCCCCAACCACAGCAGCTTCTGTCGCTGGTCACAGGACTGGCTTGTGACCTGTCCGCGACACAGCAACAGATGTCGAACCCGTTGTTCTCCGGATCGACCAACCGCAACTCACTCGACCGACGTCCAGGAACGCTCGGTGAGCACAAGCGGTCCGGCAGCCACGTCTGGATGAACTCCGCCCCCATGAAATCGAAACTCTGCGAAACAACCGGCCGATGATGGCGCCGAACGATTTATCGAGAACGCAGCCAGATGTCGACGCACCCCAACACCAGAATTCCGAAGCTCACGACAGAATTCACGTTGAAGAAGGCCATGTTGACGCGATTCAGATCCTTGGGGCTGACCAGCCAGTGCTGATACAGCAACAAACCGCTGATGGCGATCATTCCCAACAGAAAAACGTTTCCCATGCCACCCAGTGACCACAGCAGAAACAGCATAACGATGGTCAGCAGGTGACTGACGAAAGCAACCCGCAACGCTCCTGCAATGCCCAATCGAGCAGGAATGCTGTGCAGTCGACGTTCCCGATCGAAGTCCGCGTCCTGGCAGGCGTAGATGATATCAAAGCCGCCGACCCAGAAAAAAATGACACCCGCCAGCAATGTGGGAGGAACCGCAAACTCGTCACGCACCGCGATCCACGCGGCGATCGGCGACAGCATCAGAGCCGCTGACAGCCAATAATGGCAAAGTGCGGTCCACCTTTTGGCAAAGCTGTAGCCCAGCAGAAACAGCAAAACGGGGCCGGACAGCAGCAGAGGCAGTTTCTTTGGCAGAAACAGAAGCGTGGATGCCACAAACGCCGCGCAGCACACAACCGTAAAGGCCACCACCGCTCGCACGGTCAGCAGTCCGGCGGGAATGTGTCGCACTGCGGTCCGAGGATTCTCCGCATCGACATCGCGATCGACCAGTCGATTGAAGGCCATTGCCGCCGACCGAGCGAAAACCATGCACAGCAGAATTCCCAGGGCATCCTGAACTCGAAACACAGAATCCGGCTCAGACCACGCCATCACGGCCGACAGCACGGCAAACGGCAGAGCGAAAACCGTGTGACTGAAGCGAATCAGTTCCAGAAAGTGTCGAACAGTCTGCATAAGTCTGTTGGCAGCGTGACTGCGGATTCAAAACGGACGACAAGTGAAGATTGGCCGAGGCAATACACGACCGCCGACATCTCCGGCGGACTTCGTCAGATCGTACGCGTTTGTTGCGGCGAATCAATCCGCGGTCAAACTTGTTACCAAATCCCGAGTGTCGTGTCTCTCCTCTCCAGTCCCTCGTTTACCCCGTGGCCGACAGGCCAGGTGTCCTTTGTTCCTGGCTGTCGGCCACGGGTTGAACAAGACAGAACATTGCGATCAATAAGATCCCATCTGTGTGAGGCACGGCCTTGGCTCCGATTGGCCCCCCTGAGCTTTCATGGATCCGCCTCAACGCTGTGAAGAGCCCTGCACATCAGGAAACCCGCAGGACGCGGAGATCGCCTCCCGCCTTGTGTCGGTGGAATCGCGACAGCCTGGCGAACGCGCCCGTTTGTATTTGTCTTCGTGATGCTCTCTCAGCGGATTTGAGGGCGAGGCGTCGCTTTTGATTCTGTTCACCCCCCGAGACAAGCTCGGTGGAACCTGCCTGTGATCACATTCCCCGCTTCCCATAAATCTCTTTGCGGCGTTGAGTTGCCCCCCGTCGCTCCTGATCGAGCCCGATGCCAAAAATGCCGGTGTTCTCGCTCCGATTTGCGTCAAGAAGGGGAGCAGACTTCATTCAATCGACGATCCGCCCGAAGAGAAAAGATGGGAAGGAAGAGTAGGTTAAAACAACTTTTCCGATTATTTTGGATTTTCCGTTCAGAACGAGTTTCCGGATTGCCGATCACATCCCACAGCGCCCGTCAAAAGCGCGCGAAGGACGTGATTTGTCGCAGGGACGGGTGTCGGAGCGACGGAAGTCTGACTGACAGGACGCTGTCCGAACAAGGGTTCTGACCCTTTGTCCGGTCCGGAGTGGAGCAGAAGTCGCGAGGAACGTAGCAGAAGTCGTCGGACTTCTGAGAGCACGGCCCAGACTTCCGAAGTCTCGAATTCGGCGACGAAATCTTTTCACGGCGTAAGTCAGACCTCTCGTCAGACAGCCTCCAACCTCAAACGAAGACG
Organism: Planctomycetaceae bacterium; assembly: GCA_020426485.1. GTDB lineage: Bacteria > Planctomycetota > Planctomycetia > Planctomycetales > Planctomycetaceae > JAGQPY01. The sequence goes on along the minus strand of JAGQPY010000533.1, from coordinate 734 downwards.
AAACCGACCCATTCCGTCTTTGTCCCATCAGTCACTCATGGGTCGACGATGCCCTCTCACAGGCAACAGGTCAACCTTCGATGAAGTCTCCCTCTGAATTCCAAACCAGTGGCGTCGTTCTTCTGGCCGGGACCATGATCACCGGTTTTCTGACCGTCGTCGTGCTTCTGCCAATGCTCCGACAGGAAGCTCTGCGTCCTCGAATTGTCAAAGCGGCGGATCAGGTGCCACTTTCCAGTCCACTGCGTGAAGAAGCGGCTCGACTGAATGAATTTGCCGTTGCCACAACAGCCGGTGAACCTCAGCACGGCGAAAACTCCGCGGCGCGTTCTGGTATGGATGTGTCTGAGGCATCTCATCGAAGAACGGCGTCTGCCCGAACGGAACCGAATTCTGCTGCGACCACACGTGATGAAGATCGTGAACGGCCTCACCATGCCGGAATGCCGGTTGGTTCACCATCGCTGATCGATTCGGAAGGACGTCGTTATGTGCCGCAGCAGGTGGCAGCAGCGACGCCGTTGTCCGATCTGCCGTCGTCTGATCCGCTGTCGTCTGGTCCAATGTATCGTCAGCGGGTGTCGCGACAAATGTCGTCCGACCGCGGTGATGAATCGGCGGCCACGTTTCCTCGCAGCGAATTCCAGCCCTCGTTCTACGCACCTGTCACCGTTCATCCCGTGACCGTGAATATCGATGGCGGAATTTTTGGAGAGCATCTTCAGGCTTTGAAT
>JAGQPY010000532.1 GCA_020426485.1 Planctomycetaceae bacterium | reverse complement strand
AATCGTCCGTCTGCTGAATCTTTTGAGCGAAGCTGCCGGCAGCGGCGCAGCAGAACCCGCCAGCATTCCGGCGAGCACGCAACCGTCAGTCAAACCCGCAAAAAATACTCCTCAACAGTGACGGCAGAAACACTGTGATTGCACATCCTCCGCAGTTAAAGTGTGGCCGGTTTCGCACGGCGAAGCCGGCACATTTGTTGTCCTGTGTTTGATGATTCTTCTGCGGAGTGTTCCTGATGGTGTTTCGATGGTTTTTCCTGACAGTCGTGTCGTGTCTCTCGATTTCATCAGCGGCGGCTGAAACTCCGAACATTGTGCTGATTTACTGCGACGATGTCGGCTATGGCGACGTGGGCTGCTACGGGGCGAAAGCCATTTCGACTCCCAATATTGACCGCATTGCTTCGGCGGGAGTTCGATTTACTGATGGCCATTGTGCATCGGCCACCTGCACCCCGTCTCGCTTTGCGATGCTCACGGGAGAATACGCGTGGCGAAAGAAGGGCACCGGCATTGCCAAAGGAGACGCCAACGCCATCATTCAGCCCGGCACCGAAACTCTGGCGTCTGTCCTGAAAAAAGCGGGCTACCGAACCGGCGTCGTCGGCAAATGGCATCTGGGACTGGGCGAAGGCAAAGTCGACTGGAATACCGCCATCAAACCGGGACCGCTGGAAATCGGATTTGACTATTCATTTCTGATCCCCGCGACCGGTGACCGAGTTCCCTGTGTCTATGTCGAGAATCATCACGTTGTGGGGCTGGATCCGGCAGACCCGATCGAAGTCAGCTTTGATGGTCCGGTCGGCAATGATCCCACCGGTCTGGATCATCCGGAACTGCTGAAGATGAAGTGGCACCATGGCCACAATGCCACCATCGTTAACGGAATCAGCCGCATTGGTTTTATGTCCGGCGGTCACAAAGCTCGCTGGGTCGACGAAGACATGGCCGACGTCATCACCAGCAAAGCCGTTAACTTTGTGGATCAGCACGCGGCTGCGTCCAAAGATCAGCCCTTCTTTCTGTACTTCAGCTACCACGATATTCACGTTCCCCGAGTTCCGCATCCTCGATTTGTGGGAAAAACATCTCTGGGGCCTCGCGGTGATGCGATGGTACAGCTCGACTGGTGCACCGGTCAGATTCTGGACACTCTTGAAAAGCACGGACTGGACAAAAACACCATGGTGATTTTTTCCAGCGACAACGGCCCGGTTCTGAACGACGGCTACTACGATGATGCCGTCGAAAAAAATGGCGATCACAAACCGGCCGGTCCCTGGCGAGGTGGAAAATACAGCAACTTTGAAGGCGGCACCCGAGTTCCCTTTATCGTCAGCTGGCCGGGGCACACCGCTCCGGGAACGACTTCTGATGCACTGGTGTGCCAGATCGATTTCATGGCATCGTTCGCAGAACTGACCGAGCAGACCCTTGGCGATGATGCCGGCCCCGACAGTCTGAATACCATGGATGCCCTGCTGGGCCGCTCGGCAACCGGACGCGATCATCTGGTCGAACACGCTCGAGCCCTCGCGCTGCGTCAGGGACACTGGAAGCTGATTGAACCCAACGCAGGGCCAGCGAAAAACCAGAACACAAATACAGAAGTCGGAGCTGCCAATGGGGCTCAGCTCTATAATCTCAGCACTGATCCCGGTGAAACGAAAAATCTGGCGAAGGATTCTCCACAGCGAGTCCAGCAGATGCTGTCCGCACTGAATGCTCTGCGGCGAGACAATCGTTCTCGCCCCGTCAAACAGACCAACTGATCTCCGTGATGAATTCGGACACCACGGCCAGAGACTCGTCTGCAGCCATGGTCGTGCTGTGCCCGACATAATTCACCGTCCCTGCGGCCGTGACTTGTTTAACACGGCTGTTCAATCGCCGCAGGCAGCTTTCGTCGGGGAGCCGTTCAAGGCCGGCAGGTGGCCGTTCAATCGATGATGACCGGCCATCTGAAGAAAGGGTTCTGCCCAACGCCGTGAAGAGATTTGAGCTGAAAAAAGGGCTGAAGGCCGAAACGAATCGTGCTGTTGTTTCATTTTTTCAGGCAGAAAAAATGTTTAACCCGATGCCGCAGGCGAGGTCCGTCCCGGCTGCGATCAACTTCGCCTGCCGCATCGGGTTGCACGATCTGAATCTCTTCACGGCGTTGGGCGAGGCCCCACTCCCGGCAGCCGCTTTCGCTGAATTTCCCACTGCCCTGCAAAGAGGCAGAACCCTTTTTCAGATCGGCTCTCCCCAGACGGCCGCATCATCGATCTGAACTCAATAACTGAGCTGGAGATCCAACGCGGTTTGCCACTGCGGACAGACTCCGATGGCAACGCGCGTAAAAAAACTCGAATCGGGTAAAACCAGATTCGAGTTCAAGATGCTGAGTGTTCAAAGGAACCGAGCTGAACGGCTCGGTTCCTTCGTTTCGGACTCACCGATGTGAGACTATCGGCAGCACTTAGATCGGCGACACTTAACCTTAACGTACTTAACTTTGCACTTAACTGGCTTGCAGCAAACTGGTTCGCAGCAAACTGGTTCGCAGCAAACTGGTTCGCAACATACCGGCTGGCAGCAGGAAACTGGTTCGCAGCAAGTTGGCTGACAGCAGGAAACTGGTTCGCAGCAAGAGCTGCTGCATCCGCAGCTTGAACCGCAAGAGTGGTGGTGGTGATGACCGCAAGAGCCACAGATTGAACCACAAGAGCTGTATCCGCAGCCGGAGTCGCAGCTTGAACCGCAAGAGCTGCATCCGCAGCTTGAAACAACGCCGCAGGAGCTGCCGCAGCCGCTGTCGCAGGTACCACAGCCACCACAGCTGGTGGTGCAACCACCGCCGAGGCAACCGGCTTCAACATTAGAAGGAGCAACAAATGCTGCTGCACCCATGACCATCATCAGGGAAAGAAGATGCTTCATTGACAATTCTCCGTGTGTAGAGGGGGGACTAAACTCGTTCAGTAGCGAGAAACACTCAGCCATTACGGAAGGTAAGAACCGACGTTCAGAACTTCAAATCAACGGCCCCAGACTTCCCATATTTCTTATTCTTTGCAACAGTTAACCTGAGCGCAAAATTCTTATTTACTCCAGAAATTACTACTCTCCAAGTCGAAGCGACCTGAAAAAGGGGCTCCGCAACGCCGTGAAGGGGGGTTTGTGACCCATTTTCGCAGGAAAACAAACGTCGCAGAAGTCGTGAGGAAGGTAGCAGAAGTCGTGAGACTTCTGAGGGCATGGCCCGGCTTCCGAATTCTCGCGAATTCGGCTACCAAATCTGTTCACGGCGTAGGGGGCTGCCCCTCTCGGGAAAGCCGTTTTCGCTGTAGTTTTGCTGCCCACCAAAGGGTCAGCGCGCCCTTCTTTCAGATTGCATCCATGCAAAAGGCTCGTCATTTTCCAATTTTCTGCGGTTGGCCCGATATGGACGCCATTCTACGACCCACAACCTGCGCTGAACACCCGTCAAAACTCACGGAAAACGATTTCACAGATGGAATGCTGAATTCTCAACGCGACAGGACGATTTCCGCCAGCGCTGGGGGATCACAAATCCCGATGTGATGCCCGAAGGCGGCCATCCACGAAAAAAGCCGTGAGCAATCCATTGTGATTTCTGATATCGAACCGTGACAAAGCCCCGTGTTGCTCGCCACGACGGAAAAGGCATCTTCGGCAGTCGCGGAGAGAGATGCGGTTGGTGAG
>JAGQPY010000531.1 GCA_020426485.1 Planctomycetaceae bacterium | reverse complement strand
CGGAATGACTTTCGAAGCGGATCAGCCATGCGCCGGCAATGCCGTGCCGACCGCGACCGGGCTCTCACGGTTGCAGAAGAGCGGGGTGTCTGTCGATCGGGGCGGAAGTCGAAGCCTGTGCTTTCGGTTCCAACCGGCGTCGATCAGGCGGCCTTTTTGCCACCTTGTTCTTTCCGCGACGCTTTGCCGGATGGCTGCGACGCCGCTGCGTTTCCGCCGGAGCTGTCTGTCGTGCTTTCAGCTTTCGGCTTCGGAATGATGACCGGTTCCAGCGACGCCGGTTGATGGCGAGCGACCAGCACCAGCACAGGCGGAATCAGAATCAGTGAAACGGCCAGACAACATGCAATTCCAATGGCCAGCACGACTCCCAGACTCTGCAGTCCACGGTGAGCCGACACCATCAGGCTTCCGAAACCCACAATCGACGTCAGTGACGTCAGCAGCACTCCGTTTACCGTATCGCCCGATGGCGAATACTCTTCAGAACTTTCCGCCAGCTGTCGGCGGTAGTCATGAACCAGATGAATGCCTCCATCCACACCCAGACCAAAGACCAAAGGCAGAGCAATCAGATTCAGCGGATTAAAATCAACCCCCAGCAGCGCCATGATCCCCAGCATCATGATGCCGCCTCCTACCGGAGGAACCAGCGCCAGCAAAGTGTCTCGCAGATTTCTGATGTCGAAGACGGCCGCTACAAACGCAACCATGGCCAGATAGATGGCCACCAGCATGTTCAGGTTAAATGAACCTTCACGGTTCATGGCGTTATAGCCCACAAATCCAACGACCAGCAAAGGCGGGACCACAGTCAGCAGCTTCTGGCCTGGTCGCAGAAAATCAAACAGCATGAACAGGGCGATGGCGGCCAGTGCGTACAGGGAAATGCCCTGATAGCATTCCCACAACCGAACCGCGGATTCATAGTTCTTCACGGGAACACCGGACACGGTCGGATCGACGGTTCGCACGTCGCGGACAAAGGATGTCAGAGCTTCGTCGTCCCAGACACTGGCCCGAGGAAAGACTTTGATCAAATGCAGCTGACGGTCTCCGTCGACTCTCAGGTAGCGACTGCGCCAGTCGGCCGGCAGATCCTGCAGAGTCACGGGGTCCAGGGATGTGGCCTGAGCAACCTGATAGAAGTCCTTCAGCAGGGCGCTGACCATCAGGTTTTGATACGCGTCGATGACTGCTGTCTGCTGACTGGCCGGCAATGCCGCCAGGCGATTCAGAAACTGATCCAGGTGATCGGCCGCTCGATGAGCCTCCAGGCTCGTGCTTTGCCGCAGCGTTTTGTAAAGCCGGTCCAGACTAAGCCCGACAGTTTCCGGGTTGGAGGCCGGCAGAGCGGGCGCGCTTTTCGGCAGATCGTTCAGCCGCGAGGCCAGCGTCTGAATCAGTTGTTTCTGATTTCCCTGAGGCGGCGCTGGCAGGCGACTGGAGAGATCTGTGACTCGACCAACGGATGGCAGGGCGGCAAACTGAGTTCGCAGGACCATCGCCTTTTCCGGGGAATCCGCCACCGAGACGGCATACAACAGCGAATTGTCTGCGTTCGCCAGAGTCTGTTCGGCCTGAACGGAGCGAAGATTTTCATCCTGCAGCTGCATCAGGTTGGAATTGTATTTCACGTGCCAGTTGACTGCTCCGTCTTTGTAGGAAGCCGCCTGCCAGCCCAAAGCTCCGATGCCTGCCGCCGCCAGCAGAATGGCAATTGTTGGAAATCCAACCACCGCCACACGCCACATCTTTCCATTGCGCGGGACCGGAAGTTCGTCGACTTCGACGCTCTCGTCTGAAACCGCGATCAAAGCCGGCAGAAAAGAAACCGTCATCCACGCGCAGATCATGATTCCGGCTGCGGTGATGATTCCCAGTTCCTGAAGTCCGGTGAATCCGGTCAGCGCCGCACTACCAAAGGCGACAGCCGTTGTGGCGGCCGACGTCATGATGCCGGTTCCGACCGAGTTTCCGGCCAGAACAAGGGACTCCTGGATCTCGTACAATTCCTGACGCAGAAACAGATATCGCGTCACGAAGTGAATTCCAAAATCGACTCCCAGTCCAATCAGAATCGCCACAAAGCAGATGCTCAGCACGTTCAGATGCCCGACGGCCAGAGTCGCCACGCCAAACGTCAGCGCCATGGACAGCACCAGCATGATCAGCACCAGCATGGGATGACGCAGGCCGCGAAGTCCGAAGGCCAGCAGCAAGCCGACTGCGACCAGCGCGACCAGAGCCGCATTGATCATGTCGCGTCCGGAACGACGCAGTTCATCATGCTCCAGCACCGGAATTCCCGTCACGGAAAGACTCAGTTCGGGGGCGACCTTCTGATATTCGCCTTCGATTTCCCTCAGGTGCTCCCGCAGGCGATCTATCGCAATTGAAATGCGTTCGGCTTTGATCAGTTGAGCGGACGGCATGACGTGCAGCATGCCAACGTTACGCCCGTCATTCATCAGGTACGCCAGGTCCGTATCCTGAGCCGTGTGTTCAATTCCGGCTTCCACGATTTCCGGCCAGGGTGACTTGAATCCCTGCGTATTCATCTGAACAGCTTCACCACCGGTTCCGGCCGTCATGAAGGAATTCAGACTGTCCGCAAGTCGATCCGAATACTGAACCGCCGACTCGGCTGAACTGCCCGACTGAGCATTTCGATTCAACTGATCCGCCAGCTTCTCAATTCGCAGCAGATCCCACTGACGGTTCTTCAAAACCGGACTGAAACCATCGACGCGACGAATGGCGGTCTGAAGTTCATCAACCGTCAGAAACTGCAGCGCTTTGCTGCGCAAAGATGCCTGGTCCAGCTTGTACAGAACGTTAGAGAACGTGTCCGGTTCGCGTTTGAGACGTTCGCCCAGCTGATCGAGAACTTTCTGAAGCAGTTGAGGGTCGGCGGTCTGCGTGCGAGCCACCACCACCAGGTCGGAATCTCCGCCAAATGCGTTGGAGTAGTCCTTCCATGTGGCATCCGGAGCCAGCAGATCCGAGCGACTGGCTTTCAGACGCAGATCGGAAATCGTAATCCCAACACTGGCGCAGCCCAGCAGAACCATGCACCACAAGACGAGCCGTGGTCGTCGCGCAGAAATGCCGACAATGCCTCCCAGGCATCGGGCCAGCAATGATTTTTGCCTGTCAGCTGCCACCGGGCTGTTCGTCCATTAACGACCGGAGCCGTAAAAGTCGTGCGACATTCATCCATGAATGACGGTCCCCGCGGACCACTCACCGCGCATGAGGAGAGCGGGACTACTTCAATCGATTTGATCGTCAGAACCTTGCAGACATCTGCACTGCAATTTCCGACATGGAAAATCGAAGTGAGCCGAGTTCACACAATTGCCTCGTGTTTTGAAGGCAGATCTTCCGCCGAATGCAGCGGCTGGTTTTACTCGGCAGAATCTGCCGCTTGCTTCGGTGCATCGGGACGTTGGAAAACCATCATGTAGTTCTCCTTCAACAGATCTTTTGGTTCGGCCACCTTCGCAAAGCCAACCTGAATAATCTCGGCTTCAAAGACCTCTCGCCCCGCGCGAACGTGATTCATTGTCCATTCGCTGCTTTCGCCCGGAATGCGCTGGAAGTCAATTACGACGACTCGTCCGCCGGGCTTCAGAGCCTTCAGCAGCGAAGTCATGGTTTTCAGCGGGAATTCAAAGTGGTGGTAGGTATCGCAGATGAAGGCCACGTCT
>JAGQPY010000530.1 GCA_020426485.1 Planctomycetaceae bacterium | reverse complement strand
CTGCCCTCGATGGGTACGGGACTTCGACCGCGAAACTCGGTCGGGTATTGCACGTCGGCGATGTCGAGGCAAGTTGCCATCAGGTCCATAACATGGCCCACTTCGTTACTTTGCTGATCCCCGGAAATGATGGCGGGCCATTTTGCAAGTAACGGGGTGCGAATACCACCTTCGTAGCCAGAGAGCTTCGTACTGCGAAACGGAGTGTTACTGAGAGTCGCCCAGGCCAGGCCGTAGGCCGCAAAAGTGTCGGGAGACCCCGGAAGGTTATCCGGGCCGCTGCCCGGACGAATCGGCACGTGATCCAGACGCCAACGGTCATTGGGTTGATCGGGGGCGAATCCGAAGCCGCTTTTTGACGGCCCAAGCCCACCATCTGGGGCTGCTCCATTGTCGGAGAGAAACAGGACGAGGGTATTCTTCTCTTGGCCACTCTCTCTCAGAACATTCAGGAGTTCTCCCAAACCATCGTCAATGGCTGCGACTTGGGCGGCGTAAACAGCCATCCGTTCGGCCTGCCACTCGTGATTCGCGTCGTCCTTCCAATCCTTGACCTCCGATGGGCGTGGGGCGAGTTTCCAGTGGGACGGGATGAGTTCGGCTTTCTGTTGAGACTCATAACGCGTGTTGCGCCATTCGTCCCATCCACGCTCCCGGTATTGCTCGCGGTAGGCGGCAATATCGGCTTCGCGGGCATGTAACGGCCAATGGGGCGCAATGTGCGCCACGTAGAGAAAGAAAGGTTTGTCCGTTGTGACCGCTTCTTTCAAAAACTGCACGGCATAGTTATTGAGCGACTCTGTGAGATAGAAATCCTCGGGAAGCTGAAACCGGTCTCGATCAAGGTAGTATGGGTTCTGCTGCACTTCGTCGAAGTAGCTGATCCTGGCCTGACACATCGGTCCAAAAAAGCGATCGAAGCCACGGTCGAGCGCCAGGTCGCGTCCCTGCCATTTGCCAACCATCATGGTGTGGTAACCGGCGTTTTGCAGCAGTTCGGAAATCAGCACGCACCTGGAATAATCCTTGGGCTGATTCCAGCGATCGCCACGGTGGCCAGTTTGCTGGCAATAAAGACCAGTCAGGAGTGACGCCCGCGTGGGACCACACACGGCATTGTTGTAAAATTGAGTGAACCGCAGTCCCTCCCGAGCCAACGAGTCAATTTGCGGCGTGCGGATCTCGCCACCGAAGCAACCGATGTCTGACCAGCCCAGGTCATCCGCCATCACCAGAATGATGTTCGGTTGAGCTGCTTCGATGACCGTTTGGCACAGCAGGCAGAGCAGGACCAGCACGGAGCAAATCAATCGCATCGCGTTCCATCTCCTTCAAGTTGAGGCCAATCGCATCGGGTACATCATACTGAGTGCTTTACTTCGTTGCTTCGGTGATCGCGTCGGCGACCTGCTGTCCAAGAAACTCGTATCCGGCAGCGTTGAAATGAACGTCGTTCGGATTCTGCATCTCATCCAGATGAGGCGTGACAGCAGTGAATAAGTCGTCCGTCGCCACACCATGTTTCGTCATCATCTCCGCCGCCGCTTTGTTGCGTTCCACAATCGAGGCCGCTGCTTGCTTCTTCTCGGGATCATCCGGGATGGGCGTCGTGGATGCCCAGATCAGTTTGGCCCCCGTCTTTTGCATACGCGTAACGAGCTGCTCCAGCCGCTCGCTGTACTCGTCGACAGGCGTATTGCGATCATGGATGCCAAAGTTGAAGTGAATCACATCCCACTTGCCATCGCCCAGCCAGACGTCCAGATTCTTTAGCCCCGACGACGTGGGACCGCAGTTGGCCGGAGCCCGGTGGACGTTGGCTTTGCCTGCAAATGCTTTCCGCACACTCTGCGTGTAGCCCCGAGAGACCGAATCCCCAATCAACAGCACGCGTGGCAGTTGCGGGTCATCCATCACAAAGTCCCAGGCGTTCGACTGGCCGGCAACCTTTTGACGCTTGTGAATCGGCAGGTAGAAGCTGCCCAGGTTCTCTTGCAACACGCGTTCCCAGTCTTGCTCGACGGGCGAAAGCGTCTTGACCAACGCCTGATACTGTTCATCGAGCTTCCGATCTGCTTCCGCCTTTTTGGCTGCCGCTTCGTCGGCATTGGCAGGTTGGTTCTGAGCCGCTGTGCAAGTTAGAGTCAGCATAAACGGTAGCAAAGTGACGGCAAGTATCCACAGAACGCAGCGTTTCATCAGCTACGGTTACCTTTCAGTTGAATGACGTTGATTTCCATCGCGCTCCGGCTTCCGTTTCCCCCAAGTCGGGGTCGAACTACTCGGTCTCGATGGTTCTCTGGATCGCGTCTGGTCAAGGTACTCCTTCACTCACAGCGAGCTGCTTCCTTGAATATCGCACTTCTTTACGGATCACCAGTCGACTTTACGGATCACCAGACGACCGTCATTCTACCGTGACCGACTGCCAGGCTCCATTTGCTCAAAGATTCTTGCTCCCAGATCTGACGCCAAAAATTCGGCGAGTGAAGCTGGCAGCCCTCGGTCCGAATGCGCGAAACGAGGGCGAGTTTCAATTCATTCTGCGTAGCAATGAGCATGATTCTGTCATGCTCAGATGCAACGGATTCGCTGACGACTCTGTTTGTGACCGGCTTCACCGCCTGACACGATGGCATTCACTTCGACTGCATTCAATTCAACGGCCGCCGTCGAAACTGCCAGCCCACCGGAGCGTTCCTGATCGAAGCCAGTTCGGCCTGATCTTTGAGCGACCAGCCCGGCTCGCGATTCGAGACCGTTTCGCGTTCAATCCGGCTGTCACACATAGAAAAACAAATAATGCAAGTCATTTACGGAAAATGACTTGCGGAACATACCTCAGGCCGGCATCCGGGTTTGGTATGAGCCGTGCATTCCTTCAGATGACCCGCAGAAATGAACTGCGGGCATGGATCACCGATGAGTTCTGCGGGCGATGCATCCAGAACAGTTATCGCGGAACATTTGCAGGCGCTGGCCATTGAAGCGGGCCTGCGGGAGGAAAGCATCATGTTGTCGTGGGCATTGACGTTTCTGATTTTGGCGTTGCTGGCGGCTGTGTTTGGATTTGGAATGCTGTCGGGCGTGGCAATGACCGCCGCGAAGATCTGCTTCTTCGTCTTTCTGGTGCTGGCGGTGATCAGCCTGATCGCCGGCCGGCGAGTGAATGTGTAGAGACTAGTCGATTCACCAGTGTTTCTCCGTGGAACCTGCTGAGTCGTGGCACCACAACTGTTGACCGAAAGCACCGTCGAGTTCGGCGAGTGCAAACAATTTCACCCGCCCCTGAAGTGTGAATGTGCGGACGAATGATCTGCCCCATTCACCGGAAACACGCGGGCGGCAAACACCGAAAATCGATGGGGCGCGAAGCAGGTCGGGCGATGGACGCAGACAATTCGTCGGACAACTCGCGCCCCACGCGAACATTGAAGGGGAAAGTGATATGAGAGCCATCATTATTGCAGCAATCGTCATCGGCGCGATGGCGACGATGGGCTGGCTGAACTTCTCAAACTCGGACGGTGCCGCAAGTGCGACGTTCGACAAGAACAAGGCCGCTCAGGACACCGCCGTGGCAAAAGAGAAGGCCAAAGAAGTTGCTGAGGAAGGTGCGGAAGTCATTCGGAATGCCGTCGACGACGTGAAACGTGCGATCGACAAAGATGAATCTGTTCCTGCTAACGCCCCTAACAAGGGCTGAGCCCTTGACCCAATGGCGTGGAAAGT
>JAGQPY010000052.1 GCA_020426485.1 Planctomycetaceae bacterium | reverse complement strand
CTGTCGGCCTATGTCAGCGAAGTCAAAGCGGACATTGGAACCGTCGTTCATCCGGGTGATGTACTGGCTGTGCTGGACGCACCGGAAATGAATACCCGGATGGCCATCATCGAAGCACGCATCGAACGACTGCTGGCGGAAGAGGGGCGAGCACGTTCCGGCGTCACCGTGGCCACGGCCAATCTTGAATCGGCCGCAGCAGCCGTTCGCCAGGCCAAAGCACAGGTCGCCGGAAACGACGCCGCCGTCAAAGCCGCGCAGGCTGACCTGAACCGAATCAGTGACCTCGTCAACCGAGGCTCCCTGGAAGCCAGAAACCAGGACATTGCCATGCAGAGCGTTGAATCGGCCACTGCTGGTCGCACGGCATCCGAAGCTGCGATTCAGGCGGCCGAAGCCGGCATCACGGTTGCCCGGGCAAGAATCGAAGCCGCCGAAGCAGAATTGAAAGTCGCACAAACAGAAACTCAGATCGCTCGGACCGAACTTCAGGAACTGCAGGTCATGATGAAGTATCTGACACTGACCGCTCCATTCAGTGGAGTCGTCACGAGTCGCAGCATCAACCCGGGTGATCTGGTCGCAACGGGTAACGCCGGCGGCAAACCTCTGTTCGAAGTGATTCAGCTGAACAAAGTTCGCTGTCGGATTGACATTCCGGAACGCGATGCCGCCTTCGTACGTCCCGGCGATGAGGTGTCTCTGACGTTGCCTTCATTTCCGGACGAAAAGTTTACGGCGAAGGTATCACGAGCAGGGCAAAGTCTGAATGAGCAGACTCGCACGATGCAGATAGAAGCGGACATCGACAATCCGAAGGGAAGGTTACTGCCGGGAATGTTCGGTCAGGCCACCGTTACGATGGGTGGCACAAAGACCGTCAGCAGCCTGCCTTCCCGAGCCGTCCGTTTTGACGAAAAAGGGGCCGCCTTCGTTTATGTGATTCGCGACAACGATACGGTCGCCGTCACACCAGTCACGGTGGTCGCCGATAACGGACAAATTGTGCAGCTGGACGGGCTGGCCCCCGGACTGCTTGTCGTGGATGCTCACCTGAAGCGTTTCGCAGACGGACAACAGGTGCAGGCCATGGAATAAGCAATCCCCGGTCGGACATGATTGCCGTTCATCAAAGCCTGTACACCGAAAACCTGATTCATGATTTCCTTCTCACTGCGCAATCCGTTCGCTGTTCTGGCCGCCACCATCGCACTGTGTCTGCTGGGAGCAGCTGTGATTCCCGGCATCACCGTTGACATCCTGCCGGACTTTGAAAAGCCGGTGGTCGTCAGCTTCTTTTCCTATCCCGGACTGCCAACTCCGGAAATGGAAAAATCCGTGACGGCTCGCGTCGAACGCGCTCTGACGTTGGCCGGCAGAATTGAACATCAGGAATCCCGCACGGTTCCCGGCGCGGCGGTGATCAAGGTTTTCTTTCAGCCTGGTACCAATCCCAGCTCCGCGATGAATGACATCGTCAACCTGGAAGCCAGCGACATGTTTCATCTGCCGCCGGGCATTGAATGGCCTTTCACTCTGCGCAGTGAACCCGCCAACATGCCGATCGTGCTGGCCGCGATCTCCGGAGAAGGACTCAGCGAAACGGAGCTTTACAAAATCGGTTACTACGCCGTGCGAAACAAGATGGGCGGACTAAAGGGCGTTCAGATTCCGCATCCGTTCGGTGGTAAGTTCCGCCAGATGATGGTCTATGTCGACCCGGCCAAACTGATGGCTCATCAACTCAGTGCAACAGATGTTGTCGATGCCGTGAATCGATCCAATCTCGTGCTGGCGGCCGGGACAGCTCAGATTGGCGACACGGATTATCAAATCCACCCCGTCAACACTCTGCCCACCACCACCGACATCGAAAACATCGTGATCACCGTCCGCGACGGCCGCCCGATCTTTGTTCGCGACGTTGGGCGAGCCGTCGATGATGCTGCGCTGCAGTACAACATCGTGCGAGTCAACGGGCGACGCAGCGTGTACTGTCCGCTGCTGCGTGAACCGGGCGAAAACACCATCAAGACGGTCGACCGTATCTATGAAGGGATCGCCACCGAGATTCCGAAAATGAAGGCCAACGGAGACATCCCGGAAGCCACGGAAATCGCTCTGGTCTCCGACCAATCCAGCTACATTCGCAATGCCATGCGAAATCTGCTGAACGAAATCGGGCTCGGTGCGATTTTGGTCGCCATCACGGTGCTGGTGTTTCTCCGACGTATTGTGCCGACCATCGTGATTGTCTCGATGATCGGATTGTCGGTTCTGATCGGTTCGCTGGGATTCGCCTTCACAGGTAACACCATCAACGTGATGACGCTGGGCGGCCTTGCACTGGCCATCGGTACGGTGGTCGATGCGGGTATCGTGGTCGTGGAAAACATCATTCGCCATCAGCGCATGGGCAAGTCGCCGCTGCAGGCCGCCTCCGACGGAGCCCACGAAGTCGCGCCCGCCATCTTTGCAGGTACTGTGACAACGCTGGCCGTCTTTATTCCCGCCATCTTTCTGACAGGCATCATTCGATATCTGTTTGAACCGCTGTCCTTCGCGGCCACGTTCACCATTGGTGCCTCCTGCATTCTGGCCCTGACCGTTGCCCCGCCCTTCTGTGCCACATTCGTTCGCGAACGCATGAAACCCGGGGACGCTGCAGAAGAACAATCAGAAGCATCGCGAGCCATCAAATCGGCTCAGCCTCACGGCATCTACGGACACCTGCTGTCCGGAATGCTGAAGGCCCCCGCGCTGATCGCACTGGTGTTGCTGCTGGCCACGGGGGCGTCGCTGCTGTTGTGGCCAAAGCTGGGATCAGAACTGTTCCCTCCGGTTGACTCAGGGTCGTTTGAAATCCGCATCAAGACGCTGCCGGGAACTCGACTGGACAAGACCGAAGAACTGGTCATTCGACTGGAAGAGACCATCAAAAAGATCATCCCCGAAGAAGAAATCGACGCGTTGATTGCCAACATCGGCCTGCCCGTCGGTAAGGGAGCCGGGTTTTCAACGGTGCTGAGTTCCAACAGCGGGCCGGACACGGCCTATCTGATTGTCAATCTGAAATCCGAAGGTCGCCGAACCAGCACCACAACCTACGTCGAACAACTGCGCAGCCGACTGAAGGAAGACTTTCCACTGGACCAGTTTCTGTTTGTCTCCGGCGGCATTGTCAACATGGCGCTGAGCGAAGGAATTGCCACGCCCATCAGCGTTCAGGTGTCCGGCGGTTCCGCAGCTGTCATGCGGGAAACCGCGGAGCGAGCGGTCGCTGCCATCGAAAGGATTCCGGGCACGGCAGACGTCCAGATTGCTCAGTCGCTGGAATACCCACAGTTCGACATTCAGGTGGATCGCACACGAGCACAATACCTTGGCATCGATCAGCAGGAAGTTGCTCGAACCGTTTTGACATCACTGGGTTCCAGTCTGGGATACACGTCCAACATCTGGATCGATCCGGGGGGGACGGACTTCTTTCTGGGAGTCCAGTACGAATCGAACAAGCTGGAGACACTGGAACAGATCAACAACATTCCCATTTCTCTGCAGACCAGCAACGGCCCTGTCACAATTCCGCTGTCGAACATCGCCACCGTCAAACGAGTCACCATTCCCGGTGAAATTTCACGTTATAACATCAGCCCGGTCCACGACATTCACGTGAATGTTTCCGGCCGCGATGTGGGTTCCGTCGCGCGAGACGTGGAACAGGCTTTGGCTGCGGTGGAACTCGGCAAAGGTGTCTCCATCCGTATGCGAGGCCCCGTGGAGACCATGAGATCAGGTACAACGATGTTGGGCACCGGGCTGATCGTAGCCGCCGTGCTGGTGTATCTGGTTCTGATGGCCCAGTTCCGGTCGTTCATCGACCCGCTGATCATTATGCTGGCCGTTCCGCTGGGAATCGGCGGCGTCCTGGTCGTGCTGTACTTCACCAAAACCACTGTGAATACTCAGTCGCTGATCGGAACACTGATGATGATTGGAGTCGTGGTGAACAATTCCATTCTGCTGGTAGAGTTCGCCAATCGACAGATGCAGCTGGGCCTGAATTCCCGCGATGCCGCACTGTCAGCTGCTCAAATTCGCCTGCGGCCGATTCTGATGACATCCCTGACACTGGTCGCTTCCATGCTTCCACTTACCATTCAGTTTGCTCCCGGCAACGAAGCCATGATTCCGCTGGCCCGAGCACTCGTCGGAGGCATGGTTGTCAGCACGTTTCTGACACTGATTCTGGTGCCGTGTGTTTACACGCTGATTCATCGCCGGTCAGGACGCGTTGCAGCATGATGGAGCCATGCAGTTCCGCAGACGTGCAACTGCAGGTAATACTGATCAGCAAATCATTCAACCATGGAACGCTTCAGGAAGGCTTCATGTTTTCGGGCTGGTTCAGAAAGCGACGTCGCAGGCGAATTCTGTCGACTCCGTTTCCGGAAGACTGGAACAACATTCTGTCTCGAAATGTGTTCCACGTGTCTCAACTCAGCCGACCGCAGCAGGCTCGACTTCGCCAGTTGGTTCAGGTCTTTGTCGCCGAAAAGAACTGGGAAGGCTGCGGCGGTCTGAAGATGACGGACGAAGTTCGCATCACCATCGCCGCGCAGGCCTGTCTGCTGGTGGTTGGGCTTCCCGGAAATACATGGTTCGACCACATTCTGTCGATTCTGGTCTACCCGCAGGGTTACGTGGCGGCCGACAGAAGAACGGGGCCGGGTGGAGTGGTCCTGGAAGGCAAACAGGCTCGACTGGGCGAAGCATGGTACGGAGGCCCTGTGGTGCTGTCATGGGATGATGCACTGGCGGGAGGACGTCGCGAAACTCCGGGAAGCAATCTGGTTCTGCACGAATTCGCTCACCAGCTGGATATGCTGAACGGACGCGTCGCTGATGGAACCCCGCCGCTCGATTCTGCTGAACAGCTGGAACGCTGGCTCTCCATTCTGGGTCCCGAATACGACCAGCTGGTCCAGCGTTGTCAACACCACCATCACGGATTCATCGACTGCTACGGAGCCGAGAGTCCGGCGGAATTCTTTGCCGTGCTGACGGAAGCATTCTTCGAACGGCCAGGACCTATTCGCCTGCACCACTCGGACATCTACGACGTGCTGCAGGAATTCTATCAGCTTGATCCCGCAGACTGGCCGGACCATCGGTAAACCAGCCGGCAACCGGCAATTGAGCCTCAGCGGGCTACCACAACTGCCACCGGCATTGTGAACAGCGAAATCCGCTCGTGCACAGACAGTGTGAAACCGGCCTCCGTCAGCAACTGCTCCAGAGGGATCGGCTGACAGTCCACGATATGCGGGAAGTGCTGGTGCATCCAGACGTAGGTCTTCTCCAACAGGCTTTCGGTTTCGTCATCGGGTACTTTAGCCATGCTGACAATCCCCAACCGGCCACCTGGCCGCAGGACACGACGACATTCGTGCAGCACTTCAGGGATCACGTTCAGCGGAAACAGTTCCAAAGTAAAACTCATGGTGACGACATCAAACTGATCGTCGGAAAACGGCAGCGGCGGAACCTCACCCACCAGCAGTCGAACCCGCGACTGCAGATTCGCTTCACTCACGCGTTTTGATGCCACATCATGCATACCGGACGAAAGATCGACCCCCGTCACCTGCCCCGACGGACCAACGGCCTGAGCCAGCTGAACCAGCGAATGACCGGTTCCGTATCCAATCTCCAGCACCGATTCTCCGGGTTGAACAGCCAGTTGCCGCAGGCCTCGTTCACGAGCTTCATGCTCACCGCCATCGGCGATCAGATCGTAGACGTGGCTGATGCGATCATAAAACGCCTGAGTCAGATTGGGCTTCGCAGGATGGGAAACCTGTTCCACGGTGGCAGGTTTCTGTTCGGAACAATCACGGTTGTCATTCATTCTGGAGGACTCCATCAGGAAATTGTCATCGCAACTTCGAGGTCAGCAGAAGCCGTTCTCAAACTGACCCGGCAAAAATTGTTCCTGTTTCGCCGGATCGCGGCTGTTCGAACAGTTCAACAGAAAGCCTCTAAGCTATCTCGAAGACACCGCTCCTCCGGCAACATCAGAGATCCAGAACGATCTTGCCGAAGTGCTGATTGGTTTCCTGATACTGAAACGCTTCGACGATTTGTTCCAGTGGAAAATTCCTGTCGATCACGGGACGCATGCCGGAAGCATTGATGGCTCGCACCATGTCGAGCTGCTGTTGACGATTGCCCACCAGCACACCCTGCAGTCGAATCTGACGAATCAGAGCATGGACGACGGACAGCTTTCCTTCAACTCCCGTCAGGATTCCAATCAGTGAAATATGGCCGCCGACGCGGCAGGCAATCATGGATTCCTTCAGCGTTCCCGGACCACCAACGTCCACCACGTGATCCGCTCCTCGACCGCCCGTCAGTTCCAGAACCGTTTTCCCCCATTCCGGAACCTGACGATAGTTGATGACATGGTCGGCTCCCATGCCCTTCAGCCGTTCCAGTTTGGCATCACTGGAAGACGTGGCAATGACCGTCGCCCCCGCCATCTTCGCAAACTGCAGAGCAAAGATCGAAACACCTCCGGTGCCCTGCACCACCACTCTGTCGCCGGGCTTCAGCTTCCCGTCACAGATCAGGGCACGCCAGGCCGTCAGTCCGGCCGTCGTCAGAGTTGCCGCTTCGGCATGACTCCAGCCAGCCGGTGCATGAGTAAAGGACTCAGCAGAAGCGGTGACGATTTCTCGAGCATACCCGTCAACACCATCGCCCGGGACCGTGGCGAACCCATCAACGTTGGGCTCACCATCCAGCCACGTCGGAAAGAACGTGCTGACGACGGAATCGCCCACAGAAAACTCCGTCACACCCTCACCAACAGCAGTGACTTCTCCGGCACCATCTGCCATGGGAATCCGAGTCTCCTTCGGCCCCCACAGACCGCTGACGACGGCGAAGTCGTGGTAGTTCAGTGAGTTCGCTCGCAACCGAACGGTGATCTCCCCCGCCTCGGGCGCTGAAGCGGGACTCGTCCCGATCTGAACCCTGTCGTAACCGCCCCCCGGCTGCACAAATACCGCTTTACTCATGACCACACTTTCCTGATCGACACTATCAACCAACCTTTGATGAACTCCGATTAAATGATGCCACAAATCAAGCGCACCGCAAAGTCACCCATTCAACGCCGGACGTGCGGCATCGCGGCGAAATATGATATCGAAATCCGAAAGACGCTCCGTTTCTAAAACGAAGGACCGGTGACAACCCAAAGCGAGGATGCTGCAACGCCGCCCCGTTCAATTGCCTCGCTTCTTCGCTGCGTGCAGTTCCTTCAGCATCTCCAGAAGTTCCTTCGTCAGGATCACGGACGCGTCTTCCTGCACAATATTGGTGCCCAGCCACGTTTCGTATCCACCAAGGCGATGCTGTTCCGGCGTCGGCAGGTAGCCGTGCCGCCCGTTGGCCAGCCCAATCACCATCGTTTTAGAAAATGGACTCCGGTCCTTGATCTCCAGACCAATCTCCACCAGCGTCTCAAAGGGAATGCCGACAATCGCGAACTCGCCAATTCGAATGGCCTGAATTGTAACCGTCAGAAACTCCTCTTCCCGCTCGTGAGCCCGCAGTGTCTGGCGAGCATAGCTGTCCGCCAGCTTTGGCAACTGAGCGATCGCGTCCGGATCGGTCGTTGCCAGGACCTTTCGAGCGGCCGCCACATCCTCTTCACTGGGCCGCCGATACCGCAGATCAACCGTTCGCTCAATCATGTCCAGCGTGACGTCGCTGTTGTGCGATTCGATCTTCCTGCAGGCAAAGTAGGCGGCATCAGCGGCTTTGGTGGCGACAATTCCAATCTGCTCGAAGGGTTCCCGAGGTGGACGGTCCACCAGAAACGGAATGTTATTGATGTCTCCCGAAGCACCATTCGACATCATCGCCACAAAGTCGGAATCGGCTCGCAAACGACTGGGCATCAACCTTGCGAATTCACCAAAGTAGTCCGACGACGCCTGTCGCTCGCGCACGGCTCCCACATAGTGCAGCGCGTAGTTTGCCAGCAGCGCCAGCGGCTTACGTTTCCTGTCCTGCAGCGAAAGCACCATCAGTTCGGGATCGGTCGGCCCGGCCGGGTGATCCAGCACCGCCGGACTCGTCCCGGGGTTCATCTTTACCAGATCCAGCTTCCCGAACGGATTGGCCGGCATTTTGCCCGGCCTCAAGAACCAGCGACGATTGAAGACTTCTTCCGGAAGATCATGTGAACCGACACCCACCGCTGCCGGTTCTCGCTTTTCGTGAGCTTCGATGATGGCCTGAGCCAGTCCGTTGATCAGCAATTCACGATACGCCACATCACCGGGTGAACCTTCTGTCCGATTGGATGGTGGTGTCGAATGTGAGTGAGTCGAAGAGATCAACATCCTCTCCATGGGAATGCCCGTCTTCTCTGCGGCAATCCGCTTCGATTCATTCAGCATCTCCGGAGGAGCCCCCAGCGCATCAAGAACGGCCATCGCAAGAATCGTGCTGCCATCATCCAGCACGATCGCCCGAGCATGCAGCGGATCATGCACGGCACTGGCGTCCATCGCTTTCCCGCTTCGCAGACTGACGGGGAACTGCTGAGGCGAGACATCCACCGCCGCCGCGCCCGCCCGAAACTCCCCGGCTTCTGCTGACGGTGCGAACGCCAACATTGCTTTTCCGCAAAGCATCACGATTAACAGGAGCGAAGAACGCGTCATCAGCCTGCCTTTCCAATGGGACGACTTTACTCTGCTCGGTTCAGCCAGCGAGAGTCGCTCGCTGCCCTGCTGCCTGTATATCCTAACAAGGGCCGTGCTCTCGACCCAATGGAGTGGAAGGCGATTTCAATCAGATCGTACCAAGCGCCAAGACGCTCCCGATGGTCGTTCTGAAAACTTGACTCAATCTGATCAAGTGCCCCGATATCAGGAAGTCTCAGAGGCCATTGATTTCATGGGGTCAGGACTCTCCTGCGCAGTAGAGCAGTGGTCCCGCAATGCGGCTGCTGAATCAGACCACGTTCGATGTCATGCCTGAGCAGCTGCCTGCAGGAGCAGCATCGGACTCACTCCCGAAATCTTACAAGCGGCCATTGCTGACAAAGGTCGCACGGCGGGATAGCATGGAGTGATGTCTTCGTGCGAGTCGTGGGCCTGAGAAGACGATTCCTCAACCATCGGAGCAACAGAGTGGCAAAACCACATCACTCGTTTGTGCGGCAGGACCTGCTGGAACTTGCGTCAGCGTATGCCGAGTATTCGGTGATTGTGACGACGGCTCAGCTGGATTTTCCCGGCCCTCAGGTGCTCTACGTCAACAGCCAGTTTACCCGCATGACCGGCTACGCCGTATCGGAGTTACTGGGAAAGACACCTCGAATCCTTCAGGGCCCGGCGACCGACCGAAATACGCTGAAGCAACTGCGTGCCACACTACAGCGCGGAGAAAACTTCATCGCCCGCGCAATCAACTACAAGCGTGACGGAAGTCCGTTTGAACTGGAATGGATCATCAGCCATCTGCACGACTCCGAAGGACGAACGACTCACTACATTGCGCTGCAGAGAGACATCACCGGCATGCAGCGAGCGGAACATGAGATTCAGCAGTTTGATGAAGAACTACGACAGGCCAGTCGAGACTTCGCCGGCACCCTGCACCGTCTGGAAGAAGCAGAACAGACCATTCGTCAGCAGGAACGATTCTCCGCACTGGGTGAAGTCACGGCGGGAGTGGTACACGACATCAGCAACGCTCTGACTCCCGTCTTCAGCCTGATTCAACTGCTTCACACACTGGACCAGATGCCGCCGGATGCTCAAAAATGCCTGACGATGCTGGATTCATCCACCCAGCACGCAACGCAGCTTCTGACAAACCTGCGTCACCTTTATAGTCAGCCCGTCAGCTCAACACGAGCTCCTGTCTCATTGCAGACAGTGCTGCAGCAGCTGCCGCAACTGACCATTGCCAAGTGGGATGGAATCAACCGAAGTCAGCATGACCACATTCAGTTTGATCTGGATTTGAACGGTGATGGCTGGATTTCGGCGAATGAAACAGAAATCACTCAGGTCTTTGTGAATCTGGTTTCGAATGCGGCAGATGCCATGCCCACCGGCGGCAACCTGCGCGTTGCACTTTTCGAAGAGGACGGAACTGCAGTCGCCACCGTCACGGACAACGGCATCGGAATTCCACCGGAAATCATGACCAAACTCTTCGATCCCTATACCACGACCAAATCCGCCGGCACGGGACTGGGGTTATGTCTGTCGAAACGCATCGTGGAGGCTCACGGCGGAACGCTGTCAGTCGCAGCCAACCCGAATGGCGGATCAATCTTCACGGTTCGCATCCCACTGGCTGCTCATGAAACGCCGCCTGTCAACAGCGACGCGGGCACCGCTCAACGTCGACAAGTCCTGTGTATCGATTCCGGTCACAGATCTCAGCAATTGCTCACAGAACGACTTCGCCAACTGGGACATGCCGTTGACACCGTCATTGGCGGGGATGATGGTCTGCGAAAGTTCTTTGAAGGCCGGTACGACGTCGTGTTTGCCGCCCAGGATCTGGAGCCCACGCCCGGAAGAGACGTCATCCAAACGATTCGCCGAGCCGCCCCGAACGTCACCACGGCCATGACGCTGGACAGAGCCCCGTCACAACCCGAAGACTACTGCCCCGGCTACCTGCAGCCAAATGCCTCACTGGTACTCTCGGCAAATCAAAGCGAACTGGAAGCCACACTCCAAAAGCTGGGCCTGCTCAACCGTCCTCAGGAGCAAAACTGAAATTCGAAACAAACAGCGGCGTCCGTGCAACGACCGCTTCACCCAATCCGGAAGGACGTAGAATCGCGAATGACCATCCGGACAAATGCCCACAGCTCCTGCACGAGGCAACACGCCCCGAATGACCAGTTCGAAATCGTTCACGCATGGCAACGGAAACAACCGAGATGAGCCCCCATCCGCTCAAAGCTGCTGTCGCAACTATTATTTCATTACTTCTGACGGAGCTTTTGCCGGGTCGCGATAGAAGGGAAGGAAGACAACGAAAGGATGTGAAACTGAAAATTTTTCAGGAAGACCATCCGTTCACTCAGCGTTCTACCAACACGACACAGCCGGACGTCTCGGTTAAGTCGCCACCTTCAGGAAGATTGCCGAATGCTCACACGACTCAAGAACTCCGCCGCAAACCTGCTCAAACGCCTCAGCACCAAAGGTTCTCAGCGCCGGCGACTTTCCCGTTCAGCGAGCAGTCCCATGGAAGTTCTGGAACAGCGCACAATGATGACGGTCAGCTTCAAATTTGACTACCGGTACGACACGAACGGATTTTTCAGTGACACATCCCGACGTCAGCTTCTGGAACTGGCCGGAAAAATGCTGGGGGAAAATCTCGGCGATTCACTGAAGGCGATTAAGCCATCGGGCTCTAATACGTGGACACCCAAAATTACTCACCCCGGCACCGGACAATCCATTAACTTATCGTCCAGCACCTCGGTGGCCGCCGACGAGATTCTGGTGTTCGCCGGTGGCCGAAATATCAACGAGCTGGGAATTGGCGGTGCGGGTGGGTATTCATCAAACGGAAGTTCTTCCTGGAATACGACCGTGAAGGGACGAGGGCAATCAGGAGCGACCGCATCCACGAAAACAGACACGGCACCGTGGGGCGGACATATTACCTTCGACACCTCGGGCACCAACTGGCACTTTGGCACAACGACCGCTGGCCTGTCATCCAGCGAAAGCGATTTCCTGTCGGTGGCCATGCACGAACTTGGGCACGTGCTGGGGATCAACAACGGCAATACCGCCTTCACTCGTTTGATCAATTCCAGCGGGCAGTTCACGGGGAAGAATGTCAAGGCCGCCAACAATGGCCGCACTGTCCCGATGGATTCCGGTCGTGGTCACTTCAAAGAGGGAACCACCAGTGACGGACTGGAAGCTGCGATGGACCCCACGATCACACGCGGAACCCGAAAATTCTTCTCCGCCCTGGACTTTGCCGCCCTGAAGGACATCGGCTGGAAGGTTAACACACTGGACGACACGATCACTCGATCCAAACATGCGTTGACTCAAAAAGCCTCCTCGGGAGGTATCAGTGAAAGCTCGGCCGTCATTACCACCGGAATGATCGGATCCTCAACGACAGACGTGGACGTTTACCGCGTTTGGATGGATTCCGGAACCACTCTGGGTGTCAGTATCAGCAACAGGGGCTCGAAAAAATTTGACACCTACCTTCGCCTGTTCGATGCCGGTGGTCGAGAATTACTGAAGGGAGATCAGGGAGGCATCGGAGGGAAAGATACGATGACCTATCGGGTCGCTAATTCAGACTACTACTATGTCGGCGTCTCATCATACAAGACACGAAGCTACAACCCGAACTCAACGGGTGGCAGAACGGCGGGAACGACAGGTTCGTACCAACTCTCGATCAGTGGAAATGACACCACCACACGTTCCTTCCTGCTGGCATCGCCGGCGACAGACAAGACTTTCCGGAAGGACATCTTTGGCCGAATGATCCCCGCACTGTGAAGGAGGGCAACATCATCAGGCTCGACTCCATCCGACAATAATGGAGTCGCAGCCTGACAGCATGCAGAGATCGATCCGGAAGAGCAACGATCGCGTCGAGAGCATTGCTGCCATCGACGCAACAATTCGGTCAACTTCACAGCTCCGGCACGGCGTGGTTTTTCGGCAGTTCCTGGTAGCCGTTTTTGATGAACAGATTGACCACCTGAGCGTGTTCCTGCAGCAGGCGAGCAACCTTCGGATCTTCTGAAACTTCGCGAACAACAACACCTTTTTCCGTCGGCTCCACTTCCATCACGATACGGTCTGCGTTGGCAAACAGTTCGCGGAACAGCGGGTCCCGCATTCGGATGGGGTTGTTGTTTTCGATTCGGTCGTACATGGATTCCACATGAACCTTGATTCGAGCCGCCACGTCCGGGTTGTCGGATTCCGTGACGGTTTCAATGCCCTTCTCCAGATTCGTCACAGTGCGGTTGATCTCATCCCGATGCTCCACCAGAAAGAAGAAATCCTGATGGTCTTTTTCATGGCGAGCATCAGTTTCTTCTGAATGTCCAGCCCCCATTCCATGACCACGACCGCGCCCGAATCCTCGCCCGGCCGACTGTACCGGATGATCGCCATCAGACGTTGTGGCAACAGCAGCATCCGTCAACAGGCTGTGCTCACATTTCTCTGAACAACCGGATTCACGGCACAGACCACACGCGGCGTTCTTTCCTGCGGCCATCGCCTGATGACACTCCGATTTCCTGTTGCCGCACATGGGACAAATGGCGTTGGGATCCTGTCCTTCCGGACAAAGGCCACCCTGGCAATCGGAGGGTTTGCCGGTTGCCGCCTGCTGCGGACACACTGCAGCTCCGTCCGGACAGGAAGGACACGACTTCGTGGTGGCCGAATGACACGTCGGCGAAGCTGAATCGGCGTCATCAACGTTCGTGAGAACAATGCCGGTCAAAGCTAAAGCAGAAACAGCGACGGCCAGAGAAAACATTTTCACCATGGTGGTACTCCTGAATGCGATGTGCCCGAAAACGGGCTGAGGGTTAAGCGTGCCGCATCGAAATCGCAATCTCTGTGCCGAAAGAAAAAATGCTTCTGCCACCGCCGGAAGATGTGCCACCGGACGCATTCAGGTTCGGCCCTTCATCGACGAAGACGTTCGGCCACACGAAACCCACGGAATCACCTCCGGCAAAGCGCCGTTCGTTTAACCCGATGCCGCAGGCGACGCGATGCAGATTTCGCCTTTCCTGGCCCGTGTTCTGGGGTTTGACGACGAAACATGCTTCACGGCCTACCCACAACCGCTGCGCAAAAATTGCAGCGCTGGGGCGGGAAGGCGTGTGCACGGAATGCACGGTCGGGGCGATGTTCTGCTGTTGCTCAAACCACAAACTGTCGCTCCGTGCAGCAAATCGACGGCCCATCGTGGCTAAGGTCCATCAGGACCTGTCAACGGCATTTCGTTTGCATCCCTTCCTGTGGCTGACACCCTCATTTCAAATCCAACGCAGGGAGACTTCCATGAAACATCGCATCATCACACTGGCTTTGCTGGGCACATTGGTTGCTGTGTCACCTGTGACGTTTGGACAGGGGCGAGGACATCGTGGCGGAAGTCGATCAACTTCCGCTGCGATCATCAGCTCCGCGCCGGTCGGAACTTCAACAGCAATCGATTTTGCCACACTGTGGGAAGAAGAAAAACTGGCACGTGATGTCTATGTGCAGCTGGCTGCCTCGACAAACCTTCCCGTCTTCAGCAACATCGCGCAATCAGAGAATCGTCACATGATGGCCGTGTCACAACTGGTGGCAGCATCGGGAATCAATCCATCGACGCTGCAGGATGTTCCGGGCGTCTTCGCCAATGCCACCTACCAGCAGCTGTACCAGAGTCTGGTGACCACCGGAAAGGCAGGCCTTGTGGATGCTCTGCTGGTCGGTGCGAAGATCGAAGAGATGGACATCGCCGACCTGCAGCGAATGATCTCCGGCAGCAGCGACGCCGGAGTGCGGCAGGTGCTGAATCACCTGCTGCAGGCGTCGGGCAACCACCTGCGAGCCTTCACGTCGCAGTTGAGCATGGCCGGGGTTGATTACTCACCACAGATTCTGTCGGCGGCAACGTATCAACAGATCATCAATGCCAATGGTTCGCAGGGACATGGAGACAATGGCGCACACGGAAACAGTGGCGGGCCTGGAACTCGTCAGCAACGTGGTGGCCGACAAGCGGCTGGAGGCTCCGGAAACGGCAAAGGCCGAGGCGGTCGATAGCTTTTTGATGTCAACTACACCGTTGCCGTGCCGACCAACATCGATATGCTGACGCGTTCATGACGGATACTTCTACTCACCCAAACAGGCATCACACAGGAACGCAGCCGAGCACGTCAGCGTGGCTGCGTTCCCCGACTGCGCTGGTGCTGTTCGCGCTGTGGCTGGTGTTCTGCTTCTGGCAGTTCACGGAACATCGGCATCAGTGTCGACTGATTGAGACGTCATTGTCATCACAGGCGCAGGCATTGTCGAATGCAGTGACGGGCAGTCTGCAGTCTCACCGGTGGTTTGGCCCCTATGTGCAACAACAACTGCCGATGACTTTGGACGTGCTGTCACGAGCCGACAACGTGCTGGCCGTGGTTGTGCAGGTAAATGAGGAATCTGACCAGAAGTATTCTGCGGGCAATGCTGAACTGGTGGACGCTTCACTGCCGGATGGTGAACACGTCGTCTCCGGCACTCTGCAGCGAGTGCATCGATTTGAGATTCACAACAATCCGCCGCCCTTTCACGGAGTTCTGCCGGAAGACGAAAGTCGTCCACCAGTGGAAACGGTTCGAGCGACGGTGGTTCTGGATCGTACGTCGACGATGGCTCAGATTCGGCGCGAGGCGATCAATCGACTGCTGATTGTCGGTTTGGGCACACTGGTTCTGATGGCCGTGGCAGCAGGCTGGCAATTTACGGTGCGGCTGGCTCGGGCCGAAGGGCAAACGCGATTGCTGATCGCCGAAGCTCGCCACCTGCGGGAACTTGGCCAGGCCGCCGCCGGGCTGGCCCACGAAACCCGCAATCCGCTGGGGCTGATTCGCGGATGGACACAGCGACTCGTGGCCGCCGGACTGCCGGGTGAAGAACAACAGGAGCAGGCAGAAGCGGTTCTGGAAGAATGCGATCGCGTGACGGCTCGCATCAATCAGTTTCTGGCGTTTGCACGCCCGACCGACCTTGTCACGGAAGCGGTCAACGTGCGGCAGCTGCTTTCAGAACTCGGCACTCTGCTGCAGTCGGATCTGGATGATCGCGGTCTGACGCTGGATGTTCGCGTCGAGGATCAGAAGTTACAGGTTCTGGCTGACAGAAACCAACTGCGACAACTTCTGTTCAATCTGCTTCAGAACGCGATTGCCTTCGCACCTGCGAGTACCGCCATTACAATCACAGTTTGCCCGTCAGCACCGGGCTTTGTGAGAATGGATGTCATGGATCGTGGCCCGGGAGTTCCCGACGATATCGCCGATTCCCTGTTTGAACCGTATGTCACTCGCCGCCCCGGCGGAACCGGTCTGGGGCTGTCCATCGTGCGGCGCATTGCGGGAGCCCACGACTGGGACATCAGTTATCACGCGGCCCCGGAAGGCGGAAGCCTGTTTCGCATCGACAGGATGCGCGTTGTCTGAGAAATGAACGATTCGGCATGATTTCAGCAAGACATTTCCTGTCCGGCAGATCGCCGCGTCTGTTGTTCGGAAGGCATCCGTCATGAACGGAACGACGGTCGGCAAACACGTGCTCATGGTGGTCGACGACGAGATCGCGCAGCGGCAGCTGATCGGCGGCTACTTCAGAACGCTTGGCTTCGCCATTGTGGAAGCCGACTCCGCCGAAGAAATGCTGCGTCAGATTGAGAATTCGCCGCCCGACATGATCCTGCTGGACGTCCGACTGCCGGGTATCACCGGCATTGATGCGTTGCCGTCTGTTCGCTCAAAACTACCCACGGTTCCGGTGGTGCTGATCACTGCGTACGCCGACGTTCGCCAGGCAGTGGCGGCCGTCAAGAGCGGTGCGGACGACTATCTTTCCAAGCCCATCGATCTGGAAGAGCTGCGGATCGCGGTGTTTGACGCTCTGCACATTCGCACCACCGTCGACGACGAACCAGTAGTTCAGATTCCGGAACTGCCGGACGGCTTTATCTTTGAAAGTCGCGTCATGAGGCGTCTGGTGGAAACCATCGCCGTGGTTGCTCCCTCTGACGCGCCGGTTCTGATTCAGGGCTCCAGCGGATCGGGGAAGGAATGGATTGCCCGCCTGATCCACCAATGGAGCCGCCGAGCGTCACAGCCGCTGGTGACCGCCAACTGCGCCGGACTGACCGCGACTCTGGTGGAAAGCGAACTGTTCGGCCACGTGAAGGGAGCGTTCACCGGAGCGGCCGATGATCGGAAGGGCCTGTTTCGCACGGCCGACGGCGGAAGTTTGTTTCTGGACGAAATCGGTGAAATGCCGCTGGAGATGCAGCCCAAGCTGCTTCGCGCTCTGGAAACTCACGAAGTCACGCCCGTCGGTTCCGATCGTTCCGTGACTGTCGACACGCGACTGATCGCCGCGACCAATCGAAATCTGCTGGACGAAGTTCACGAAAATCGGTTTCGTGAAGATCTGTTCTACCGACTCAATGTGTTCGAACTGGTGGTGCCGCCGTTATCGGAACGTCGCGAAGATATCCTGCCGCTCGCAAGGCATTTCGCAAATCAGTTTGCCAGCCGCCAGGTACGATTCTCGCCTCAGGCCGCACAGGCCATGCTGGCCCATTCCTGGACGGGAAACGTTCGCCAGCTGCGCAACGCTGTTCAGCGAGCCTGCCTGCTGTGTCAGGGCGACGTGATTCTGCCGGAACACCTGCCGGCCAATGTGGCGACAGACGCGGGTGCGAGTGATCCGGACATCGGTCGGCTGTCACAGGTCGAACGTGCCACCATCATCGCCACCCTGCGAGAATGCGACGGCAACCGCACGCAGGCCGCTCGCAAACTGGGCATCAGCCGTCGAGCACTGATCTACAAACTCCGCGAAATCGAGGACGCCGCATCATCATGAGCTGGTGAAACAGCGAAATCTCGCCAGCTGTCAGCGTGAATCATTGCCGGATTCGGTTTCGCTTGACGACGGGACTTCAATGCCGGGTGAATCTGCGTCTGCAGAAACCTGACGACGATAGCCCACCAGATACAGTGAACTCCCTTTCGGAGCTTTAAACTCCGTGGGAAAAGCTTTGCCGGACAGGTCGTAGCACACTCGCATCGCGTTGTTGGCTTTGATTTCGTAGATCGCAAGCATCGTCTTGCCCTGATTGGGACCGGACGTACTGCGAATTGTCATTCGTTTGGGATTCGCATCCGGTTCCAGTGTGAAGGTCCCCAGATCCGGTGCCGCTTCGCCTTCAATCGTCACTTCGTACTGATTGCCGTTCAACTTCAGGGTAATCGCCTGCAACGCAGTTTGAGGCAACAGCGTACCTCCCAACATCGCCCCTTTGGGTTTCCAGACACCGTCAAAACGGAAGTCACTGCGCGTCGACTTCAGCGACTTCTTCAGAAACACGTCGGCCGCGTTGAGCATCTGGTCGAACCAGATCTGTTTACCAGGAAAGGCATGTGGTGCTTCCGGGATGACGGTGAGACCAGTGGTGATGTTCAGTTCTTCCGAACGCGTTCGAAATTCGTCCGCATGAGTACTGCCATCATCCAGCTCGCCGGTGATGAACCAGCATGGCGGATCGTCCTGATCCAGATGAAACAGCGGCGACGCCAGCTCGTACGTCTCGCGACGGTCGGCCAGTGATCCGCCCAGAAACTGCCGCCAGATAAGTCCGCGATCTTTGGTTGCAGAAATCTCCCGCGTTCGTTCCGAAAGCAAATCCGTCTGAGCCCCCATGGGAACGGCGGCCTGAATCGCACTGCTGAATTCCGAATGACCGCCCTGCCCCTCCAGTTCTTCAACACCGGCCGAAGTGGCCAGCAGAGCCGTCAGATGCCCGCCGGCCGACAAACCCATCGCACCGATTCGATCGGCGTCAATGCCATACTGTTCGGCATGGGCTCGCAAAAAGCGAACCGCCGCCTTGCAGTCGTGGATGGCGGCCGGAAAAGGAGCTTCGCCGCTCAGACGATACGAAATCGTAGCGGCCACATATCCCCGAGCCGCCAGGCCCTGCGCCATCGCAGCGTGACTGGAACGATTGCCGTTCGCCCAGCCACCACCATGAATACAAACCACCGCCGGAAGCTTTCCCCATTCGGCTTTCGGCCGGTAAATGTCCATTTCCAGCGTGCGGTCGCCATACCGGGCGTAGGTGACATTCAGCTGTGAATTCAACGCCTCCAGAGTCCGGGCCGGAATTTCCGTTCGGCCATCCGGACGAGGGACAGACACATATCCGGCCGGTCGAGCATCCCGCTGCATCTCTTCCTGAAACAAAATCGCCATGCCTCTCAGCTTGCGAATGATGTCCGCGGCCCGCACCGGCGTCGTCTCACCCGGATCATTCGACAGGTCATACAACTGAGGACCTGGATTCAGAAACAGCTTCCACTTCCGCCACCGCACGGCAGACAACGTTCCCTCGCTGCCGTGATAGAAAAAGGCTTCACTGTACTCACTGCGATTGATCAGCGACGCCCATTCCCCCGGCGGATTCCAATGTCGCCGCAGCGGGACCGACGCATTCAGCGAAGCCTTCATGGCCGGAAGAGGAACCACGGTGGTCTCTCCCTTCAGCAGCGGACTGATGTCGCGTCCGTCAATCACTCGATCTTCCGGTACCTGAATGCCGGCAAAAGTGGCCAGAGTCGGATACCAGTCCATCGCTCGCACCACCGCCGAAGATTCCGCTCCGGACTGAATTCCCACTCCCGGCCCCCAGGCAATCGCAGGAACTCGAAGACCACCTTCCCAGGTCGACAGCTTGTTGCCGCGAATCTTCTGTTCCGGTGTGCGACCCGGACCACGACCATTGTCAGACGCATAAATCACGACGGTGTTCTGATCAAGCTGCAGTCGCTTCAGAGCTTCCATCAGGCGACCAACATGATGATCCAGCTCCTGAATCGCGTCTCCGTACTCGCCCCAGTCAGACGTGCCTCTGAACTCGTCGCTGACACCCAACGGAACATGCAGCATGGTGTGCGGCAGGTACAGAAAGAACGGTTGGTCACGATGAGCTTCCATGAACTGAATGGCTTCGTCGGTGTACAGCCGGGTGAGCTCCGCGGGATCAACCGGACGTTTGACAACCGAATCATTCCGCATCAGCGGAACACCGCCCTGCTGATCAAAGTACACCGCCTCCACCGGGTCAAGATTATGCAGCAGACCGAAGTAATGGTCGAAACCCTGGCTGCGAGGCAGAAACGGTTCATGAAACCCCAGATGCCATTTCCCGATGCAGGCCGTGGCGTAGCCGTTTTCCCTGAACAGTTCTGCCAGAGTCAGTTCATCCGGATGAATGCCGGATACAGAATCCGCTCGATGCACCCACACATGATTCCCCACCCGCCGCGGATAGCACCCGGTCAACAACCCGGCCCGAGAAGGGCTGCAAATGGGAGCCGCCGCATAATAATCCGTCAACCGCACGCCTTCTGCAGCCAGAGCATCCACATGCGGCGTCCTCACCTCCGTCGCCCCATAACACCCCAAATCGTAATAACCCTGATCATCGACCAGAATCAACACAACACCGGG
>JAGQPY010000529.1 GCA_020426485.1 Planctomycetaceae bacterium | reverse complement strand
GAAAGGACTGCACAGAGATCCATCTTCGGAGTAAGCAGAACCATCAAGGCGTCGGTATGCCTGCGGTCCGGCTGCACACGCCGAACGGCAGAAACACTAAAGGCACAGCAGGTCCTTGGGGAATTGCCAATGCCGGCACGTCAGCACTTTTCCGCCAGGTACTGATCCCAGCGACATTGTACTTCGCGGTGGTGTTTTGCGACGGCGTCTTTCAGGCGATCAATGACGGTTTGTGTCCCGGTGCTGAGCGGCTGTCGGCGGAAGATGACAGATTCCCGAACGTTCAACTTGTCGGACAGACGACGAATCACAAAGTCTTTGCGGTCGCCGCTGGTCAACGTGGCCAGAGGCAGGACGGCGACACCCAGTCCCCGCCGGCAGAATTCGCGAGCGACCGTCCAGCCGCCGCCTTCGGTCAAAAAGGAAATCCGTTCTCCGGGTGCCGCCTTCCGCTCAAGATTCCGGCGGATTCCCGAGTCCCCATCGAGTCCCAGCAGTTCCCACTGATGCAGCCACGAGAGCGTGACGGATTTCTCACGCGGCAGAGTCTGCAGGTCGCGGCCTTCGGGAGACTTTCTCGCGGCAATCACCACCATCAATGGCATCTGCAGCGGTTCAATTACGATCGATTCGACAGATTTCCCAACACTCTGAAGGGACTTTGCGATGTCAACGGCCACATGGCTCAGCACCCCGATGTCGTAGCGACCGTCCGCAACCCCCAGAATTCTGTCACGGCCGCGAACCACACAAACTTCCACCTGAACCGATTCGCAGAGGGCTTTGTCAAAGACATCCGGCAGGTAGAACTGAGAACTGAAGTGGCCGGCCGCAATCCGAACACGCTGAGCCGCATCGGCACGTCCGTTGAGACAGTCCATGAGTTGATCGTATTGTCGCACCAGATCGCGGATGGCAGGAAGGATCGCACGCCCGGCGTCCGTCAACTCCGGTGACCGACCATTGTCTGTCAGCAGAATGGCGTTGTTGCGGGCAGACTTTCGGAACGCATTCAGTTTGCGAGTCACCACCGACTGACTGGTGCGGAGCAGCCGCGCCGCAGCGCGAACACCACCTGTCTCTGCAAAAGCCGCCAGAGCTCGAAGCTGTTCGATCGTGGGTTGGTTTCCGGCCATGAAATCTGCACCTGTCGAGACTTTGAAGAATTCCTACGCGCACGATGCGCTGATGTCCGGTGCCGGGGCGCAAACAGGCTGCACATCCATTGACAGTGATCCTCGGAAACGCAGTGGAGTCTGCCGCCGCCGTTTCACGCTCCAGATTACGCCATTCGATCAGTAGGCAAAGCCCATTTGAGGTTGACAGCAGGACGAGTTCAGGTGACAGCATAATGCGTTCATCCGGAAGTCAATGCTGGACGAATGACATCACCGAACATCCAATAGAGCGTACGCGGAAAGGGAATGCAACTGCATTCACAACACGATTGATTTGTTAATCCCGACGAAGGAACATCAATGTTGAATCAAACCCAATGCCATGACGACCTGCGTTACGTATTCCGTTCCTTTCCGTTGACCTGTCTCTATCACCTGCGGGCCAACTCCCACCGACTGATTCGTGGGGCATACATTGATCAGCACGGCAACGGTTGCATCATGTACCTTCTCAGCGAATCCCTTCCTGTCTCACGCCGCATCTTTTCAAAACAATCTCTCCTTGCTCATTTCAGCCACGATAACAATGACGAAGCTCCGGAGTATCAGCCAGCGAAATGGATTGTTCGTCTTTGGGATGCTTCAGACAGCCCGCAAATTCAGGCCAGATATGGGCCGAATGCGAAACTGGAAGCCGAAGATGTTTTGAATGTTCTGGTTGAGATGATTGAGGAACGTGAAGGAACCGAAGTTCAACCGTTGAATGCAGTTGAGGACTCTACCCGGCAAATGATTGCGGCCGGTGTCTGAAATGGTTCCGGACCAGCCACGCTCGCTTCCGGTTTCCCGCGCGGGACTCCGTGGAAGCCGATCTTCGGCGACGAACAAGTCGTTCGGGTTTCAAAACGACCAGCCATGGTTCCAACGAAAAGAGCGTCATGATCATTCAACACATGTGCCGCAACTGCGGAAATCTTGAGAGGTTCAGCCGGGAACAACTCGGACAGAAGTTTCGCTGTCCGTTATGCAACACGCTCAACACGGTTTCAGCGGGATCGCTTCCGCCGCGAAAAAAATCGAGCAGCCGAAAGCCTTCGAAAGCCAAATCCACTCCGCCACCGAAACGTTTCATCCCCATCGCTGCCATCGTCGCCGCTCCCTGCGCCCTGATCGTCATTGTGATTGTGTGCGTGGTACTCTTCCGGCCGAAGCAACAGACTCCGGTAAATCTCGCCAACGATTCCGATGCACCGGACACAATGCAGGATGCGTCTGATGAGACCGCAGATGCCGGCCCGAACGCCGACGCCCCGGAGAACCAGAACGTCGACGGACCTGAGGATGCCGGCGCGGCGGTCAACAATCCCGACGTGCCCAATGCCGCTGATCCCAATGCCAGAGATATCGCGGCTGGGAGAAATCCGTCTCCACCAGATGGAGAGCTGGAGCTGTTCGACAGTATCGACCTGAACGAATTGACTGACCGGAACCGACTCTCCGTATGTGAAATGGTCGAGACAGACCATGTCGATCCGGGTGGCGGCTTCCGGAACAGCAAGGATGTTGTCTGGACAAATGTGAAAACCTATACGAACCCAGGGGCCCCGACCGACTTTGTGGTCACGGTGCTGGTCAGCAGCCACTATCAATCGTTGACACCCAGGTCTACCGTCATCAACGCCGACGGCTCAGTTGCCGCCAGACACGTGCCGGTTGATGTCTTCAAGGGGGGCCTGCGAAGTGTTTACGTCGGAAATTTCAAAAGCCGAACTACCAACGTCAAATTTCGATCGGCCGATCCCGAACGTTTTGGACAATTCTCTTCAGGCCTGCCGCAAGGCACATGGTGTTTCTTTCACAAGGGAAGTCGCGTCCCCCGTGTTCGAGGCTCATTTTTGGCAGGAAAGCGACATGGCCTCTTCCAGTGTTTCAACGCGGCTGGTGAACGAATCTGGATGGGCGAATATGCACATGGAGAACGTTTGACTTCGACAACTGAGGTCGATCGAGTTCCGGGGCTGGTCGCGCGGCATTTCGGTCTGACAAATCCCGTCGGTCAACTGGACTTCTCACCGTCCGGCAGGTTGCTGGTCGTTTCCAGTGATTCGGCCACACTGGGAGACACCGATCGAGCAGTCACGCTCATGTCCACCGACACCTGGCAGCCACTGCTGAACCTTCCGTCCAACGGAACCAATATTCCTCAGATGGTGTTTTCAAAAGACGAAAACCTGTTGATCGCTTTTGACCGGCGAAGTCGAAGTCATACGGTTGATGCAGGATGCTGGAAGATCACTTCTGACAGTCCGGCGTTTAAGTGGTCATCGTATGTCCAACCTCGATCACATCACTTCAGCAAAGATGGCAGCATGCTGCTCATTTCCGGCCAACTGTCGAATGCGGCCGCAGGCGAAAGGTTTCACCTGTTCAGCATCGTCAACACCGATGCGGGAACCATTTTCTGCAACGGCCCCGAATGGAAAGCTGGCGGCAGTGCGCCGACAAACATGATGTTTTCAGATGATGGCAGACTTGTGTTGGCGGAATACGGTGGAAGCAGCGTATCAGTCTACCAGACATCGGACGGCACCGAAGTCAGTCGACTTCCCTTTTCTCATCTTGTTA
>JAGQPY010000528.1 GCA_020426485.1 Planctomycetaceae bacterium | reverse complement strand
GGGGATTTCTCGATTAGACATCGCGCCGTGACCTTCTTGTCACACTTTGAGCCCGGGATTGTGTTCGTTTGGATGACGGAAAACGTCTAAACGAACACGGTTTCAATCTGTGACACCCGCTCCGCTTACCACAGATTGTCAAATCTGTGGGGAAGTGTTGATGGTCTGAGTTTGGTACAGCGTTCGCTTTCTGTGTCTGTCGTCGAACGACATAAGCAACAAACAGGTTGAACCTGTCAGGCGTCCTTCGACCACCGTCAGTTCTGCTCCGGTGTTGGAGATCAGATTTGCTGACCGTGTCATGAATGACAAATTGCGAAGGAACGTTACCGTGAAAACAACTTCCCTGAAAACTCTGGTTGCCGGTCTGGTGTGTGTCTGTGTGACGGGGATTGCGTCAGCTCAGGATCCGTTTTTTGCTTCCGGCAGCCTGCCGTACGACTCTCGTGTGAATGAACAGCACCGCAACCTTCCCGCCGCCGGATATGCTGATTCTTATCAGGCCCGTCAGTTGCAATACCGAAACAGCAGCCAGGCGAACAACTTTGGATATCGAAATACCGGACTGGATTATCGCATCGGCGTCAACAATTCCGGACTGAACTATCGCCCGGGAACATCCGCCGGTCTCGCTCCATGGCAGCAGGGCTACCAACCGCTGGACACCAATGGAAATCCGATTCACCGAACCGGTGCAGTCAACTGGGGAACGTACGGCTTCGCAACCAACGGCGTTCGACAGAACGGAGCAGGGCATCACACAGATCACGGACGCTATGGTGCTTCAGTGAACGGTCAATGTGCCAACGGTAACTGTGACTGCTCGGATGGTCAGTGCGACTGTGCAGCAGGTCCGGGCTCATGTGCCGGTGGTCAATGTGGTTTGAGCGGTGCTCACGGAAACTCCGGTCACAATCACAATGACATGCACGGTGCTCACAACACCAGCATCAATCCTGTCCGCTACAACAGCCGATACACAACCGGCGGCAACATTCAGAGTCCCTATCTGCCGGCGTATCGTCCCTACGGCTACTGAGAAAACGAAAACTCCATAGGCCCAGCGAGGATTGGTTCGAGGAAACAGAGATTGCCTCGGACAACCGGAAGCGGCGACAAACACAATCCGAATCTGACTCAAAGACACCGAACCGCCACGACGGCGACCGGTGTTTTTTGCGTTTGTGGCCTCGGTGGCCGAGCCTTACGCAGGCCGGCACGTGACCCGGCACGCCGGACGTCGATGGAATTTGCCGGGGCTCGAACCAGCCGACGTCAGTCGCAACAGCCACATTTTATGCTTTTGAATCGCCCGGCGCAAATTCCTGCCGACTCTGTTCCGGACAAGCAAAGTTGGATAACATCGGCCGGAGGTTTGTCAGGAGCATCAAGTTGAATGAATGACCCCCAGAATGTCACGCAGATTCTCCGGAAGGTCGCGGAGGGCGATCGGGCTGATGCGGAATTGCTGTTGCCTCTGGTCTACGCCGATCTTCGCAGGCTGGCGGCGGAGAAATTAGCGGCTGAGAAGCCTGGGCAGACTCTGCAGGCGACGGCTTTGGTTCACGAAGCATGGCTGCGGCTGGTGGATGTGGACTACGTTCAAAACTGGTCCGGTCGCCGTCATTTTTTCGGAGCCGCAGCAGAAGCCATGCGCCGGATTCTGGTCGATCGAGCGCGACGTCGCCGACGGCAGAAGCATGGTGGCGAATTTCAGCAGATCACGCTCTCTCTGGATGGCGTGCCGCTGTCCGAGGAGAACAGTCTGCTGGAATCACTGGATGAGGCTCTGAATCGTTTTCAGCAGATCGATCCCATCGCGTGTGAACTGGTCAAGCTGCGATACTTCGCCGGGCTATCTCAGAAGGATGCCACTGAAGCTCTGGAACTGCCGCCACGCAGCGCCGACCGGCTATGGGCCTACGCCAAGGCATGGCTGCTGCGGGAAATCGGCGACGACGCGTTTGGTTAATCCTGACAAGGGCTTCGCCCAACGTCGTGAAGGTTTTCCCTTCGTTGCGTACCGTTGAAAAGGCCCCGTAGGCTGAGTCGGCGACCCGGAAAAGACTCAGACACGCACCGTGGACACATGCTCCGGAAGCAGTCTCTGAAATGTCCGCCAAAAAATCTTTTCAAATTCCTGGCGCATCGGGAACCAGAAAAACGCCACGGTATTTCGGATACCATCTGTTGCGGCAGGTTCAGTCAGTGTCGTGATATCAAAAACAGCGGCAGGTTTCAGCGGGACAACCAAATGAACGAACGTGATATTTTTCTGTCGGCGATCGAAATCACTGATCCCGGCGAGCGGGCAGCGTTTGTGAAGCAGGCCTGCGGGGCCGACGCGGATTTGCTGAATCAAGTCGAAGAACTGCTGAAATCGCATGAACAAACCAGTCAGTTTCTGGAAACGCCTGCCGCGGCTGCTGATTCCGCCATTGAGCAGACGGTCCTGTCGGACGACTTTGAAGGCGACAACGATTCCGAACGGTCGAACGGCGAAGAAGAGTTCCGCAGGTATCTGCAGCCGACGACGCGTCCCGGTTGGCTGGGACGACTGGCGCATTATGAGATTGAAGAAATCATCGGTCGCGGTGCCTTTGGAATTGTGGCGAAAGCGTTTGACGAAAAGCTGCATCGCGTGGTGGCCATCAAACTGATGAATCCGGAACTGGCCGCCACATCACCGCCTCGCAAACGATTTCTGCGGGAAGCTCGCACGGCAGCAGCGGTCAGTCATGAGAACATCGTGGCGATTCATTCGGTTGAAGAAGACCCGATCCCGTACCTCGTCATGGAGTACATTCCGGGGCAGACTCTGCAGCAGCGTCTGAATGAACAGGGGCCGCTGGATCTGAATGACATTCTGGAAATCGGTCGGCAGATCGCGGCCGGTCTGGCGGCTGCTCACGCTGTCAACCTGATCCATCGCGACATCAAGCCTTCCAACATTCTGCTGACCGACGGACCGAACGAACGGGTGAAGATCTCCGATTTCGGTCTGGCTCGAGCGGTCGACGATGCGTCGCTCACGTCCAGTGGATTGATCGCCGGTACACCGATGTATATGGCTCCGGAACAGGCTCGAGGCGAAACGCTGGATCATCGAGCTGACCTGTTCAGTCTGGGCAGCGTGCTGTACCAGATGACCAGCGGCCGTCCGCCGTTTCGAGCCGGAAATACCGTGGCCGTGTTGAAACGAGTTTGCGACGACGCGCCGCGTCCGATTTCCGACATCATTGGCGGAACGCCTGAATGGTTGAGTTCAATCATCTCGCGGCTGATGGAAAAGGACCGTGAGAACCGGTTCCAGTCGGCTCAGGAAGTGGCGGATCTGCTGGCAGCGTGTCGACGTGATCTCGATCAGGACCGAAAACCGACTCCGGTTATCGGTGCTGCTGTTTCAACTTCCGGCCGTGCGAAACAAAGAAACAACGCGACGCAAACAGCGCCGAAGGGGGTCATTCTCGGCATGCTGATGACACTGGCTGCATTCATCTTTGTAACGGTGATCAGTCCGAAACTGGCTCGGTGGCTCGACACGCCAATTCCACGCCTGCCGCAGGTGGAAAAGGTCGGCGGGCTGCGATTCGACGGGCGAGACGACTGGGTCGAAGTCACGGGGCTGGACTGGAACTATCCGCAGTTCACGATCGAAGCCTTTGTCACGTCTGCCGCGGGCAGCGACAACGGGACGATTGCTTTTCTGGGCAGCGGTAAGGGCGACGAAGGCGAGTGGATGTCGCTGTTCGATGGCGGTCAGGCCGCAG
>JAGQPY010000527.1 GCA_020426485.1 Planctomycetaceae bacterium | reverse complement strand
CGTTTTCGCACCTGACAACTCATCACGGCGCTGGGCTTCGCCCCGTTGCGGTAGCCAGTCCCGGTTTTGTGAGCGGTTCTCAGCAATCTGGAACTTTGATGATGTTCTTTCGCGTTCTGTGTTCCGTCAGTTTGATGGCAATGTTTCTGTCTTCCGTGCAGGCTCAACACGCGGACTACCTTCGCGGAATCCAGGCGGCGGCGATTGCAGACGATGTATCCCCGGTCGCTCACTGGGGAACCGATCCCGCCAAATACACACAGTGGAAGACGCATTCCAATCGTCTGATCCCCGTTTACACCTATGGAACCAAAGGCGCCGGGAAGGGAGTCGATCTGACTGATTACACCGGCGCCAACAGCCCCTATCGATCTGAAGCACAGGTTCGCCGAATCTATGGTCGCGTGCCCGAAAGAACGGTCAACCCCGAAGCGGTGTGGATGGATCAGACCAACATCGCCGATATTCAGCGAGCTGGCTTTGCGGCCGGAAAGAAGTACGTGTTTCTGATTGTCTTTGACGGCATGGACTGGGATACCACTCGAGCCGCCGCCATTTACAACCAACATGCCGTGACTTACACCAGCGGTCGAGGTACCGGAACTCACTTTCAATCTTACGATGCTGCCGGGACCGCTCAGTTTGGCTTCATGGTCACGAGTCCTCACAACGACGGAACCGACGTCGACGTGGATACTCAGACGGTCAAAAATCCAGGCGGCGAAACCTTCGGTGGTTATGACGCAGCATGCGGCGGCAGTGCTCCCTGGGACGAACCCGCCGATCTGGGATACCTGATTGGCAAGCCGGCCGAAGGGCACCCGAAACACGCCTATACGGATTCATCGTCCTCTGCCACCAGCATGACGGCCGGTATCAAAACCTACAATAACGGCGTCACCGTTGGCCCCGGTGGCGAACAGGTTTCAACCGTGGCTCACGAAGTTCAGGAAGACGGATTTGCGGTCGGGGTCGTCACATCGGTTCCGATCAGCCACGCCACTCCGGCTTCCGCTTATGCTCACAACGTTCATCGCAACGACTATCAGGACCTGACGCGAGACCTGCTGGGACTGCCTTCGATTGCTCACCCCGAACATCCTCTGCCCGGCATGGATGTTGTGATTGGCTGCGGCTTCGGTGCCGACGCCAAAACCGGAAAAGGTCAGGGCAGTAATTTTCAGCCGGGCAACATCTATATGGCCGATGCTGACCTGCACAAGGTCGATGTGGAAAACGGCGGACAGTACGTCACGGCCGTTCGAACGGCCGGTGTGTCGGGTCGGGAACTCATTCAGGCGAAAGCAAAACAGGCTGCGGAGACCGGCAAGCGTTTTCTGGGCTACTTCGGCATGGGCCAGTACAATGGTCACCTGCCGTTTCAGACGGCCGATGGCGACTTCAAACCCGTGCGCGGCAACGCCAAAAAGGGAGAAGAATACTCCGATATGGATGTTCTGGAAAATCCAACTCTGGCCGACATGACTTCCGCGGCTTTGACCGTGTTAAATGGTCGAGGCAAAGGGTTCTGGCTGATGGTCGAAGCCGGCGATGTCGACTGGGCCAACCACGACAACAACCTGGACAATTCCATTGGTGCGGTCAACAGTGGAGCCGCCGCCGTCAAGGTCGTCACCGACTGGGTCGAACAAAACAGCAAT
Organism: Planctomycetaceae bacterium; assembly: GCA_020426485.1. Lineage (GTDB taxonomy): Bacteria > Planctomycetota > Planctomycetia > Planctomycetales > Planctomycetaceae > JAGQPY01. Next base: position 2,116 of record JAGQPY010000527.1, on the reverse strand, counting down.
TGGAACGAATCTCTGGTGATCGTCACCGCTGACCACGGCCATCTGTTGAGACTGACCGACCTGTCGGCCGTCGCCGGACCACCGGTTGCCGCCAACACAAGTTCCACCGAACCCGCCGCGAAACCATAGCCTTCGCTGATCCCTTTGTGGATCGCCGCTTCGCGGCTGATTCGCCGCCGCTATACGTGATCTCTGAAGTCCGGCGAGGCCGCGCGCCTTCAGTCGAGCGGCACGATGGTCAGCAGCGGCAGTTCAACGGCATGACCACGAGGTGTTGGAAAGCGAATGCGCGACGATGTGGTGTGCGCGACGTGGGTCATCCACACTGTCGGCTGTTGAGGATCGGCCTGGCTGGGGTCGTCGTCCGGAACATCCAGCTGAATCATCAGGGCCGCGGTGCTGGCAAGTTCCACAACCGTGTCGGAACCATCCGTGATCGTGGAAAGTTCAAGCCGGTGAGGCACGTGCACGACGAAGGACTGCCTCGCCTGAGTTGACGAGCGATCATCCGCAAGGATCGCATCCGCAAAACCCGCGCTGGTGAACACAGCGACGACAGTGAACATAAACCTGAACAGCACAGCTTGCCTTCCTCAAAAGACCGGCAGAATCGGCTGTTCACATCAGGCATTTTCTGCGCCATTTCGCGCGCCGGATCAGGAGGCAATCTTTGCCGCTGTTTCGCGACTTGAGCATTTGTTGCTCTCACAGCGGAAAAACGGGGGTAATTGCCCAGTAGCAATTTGACTCATGGGGAACATGACGTAGCTTGCTAGAGGTGCATTCTCTAAGCCTCTGTCGTTTAAGAGTTTACAAAAAGCAACAAGTGTTGTGTCTGGGCAACATTCACTGAGTTTGCTGGCAGGCGACAGTCGTACCGATTCGCTCGATGGTGCGGATTGGAGGAATTGTGCCAATTCTGTCTCATTCGGAAATGGGGGTTTTTCCGAATATCCAATTCAGGTCTGTGCGCTCGTTCACGAGCCACGTGGGGGTCGTTCAACAATGAAACTGAGCATCAAGAGTATTACAAAGGTTGTTTCTGCAGTGGTGGCCATGGCTTGCTGTCAGACGGGTTTCGCCCAGACAACGGACAGCCAGGTTTTTCGAGTTCGAGTTCCATCGGTTCTGAGTATCACATCTCCCGCTGATGCACTCGTCGACACGACAAGTGATCAGACGGACGGTAACAAAGTGTTTGTACCGGCGGGAAACTGGTCGGTTCGCTGTAATGCCGCTGCGGGAGCCACGGTCAACCTGACGGCACAGTCTCCATTCATCAACGGAACTTCCAAGCGAGACGCTCGACTGGACCTGGCCGTTGCCTCGGGGGCTCCCACTTGGGCAGTTTCAACAGCGACGGCTCAAACGGACTACGCCGGATCTGTCAGCACGGCCACCGTGCAGGCAGCGTCCTCCAAGCCCGGTGCGGGAGCTTTGACACTGACGGTGACATTCATCAACACAACATATTCAGATCTGACACAGGGCGATTATGTCATGACAGTTCAGGGAACGATCGCCGCAAACTGAAGCCGCCTCCCACAGCCTGCATTGTCAGACGGCGAACAACACCGATTTCGGATGTTAAATCTCTGACGGAACGTGAAGTTTACTGTTCCCTGTCACCCGACAGGACCAACAGATCGCAATTCAGGGAATTGGACAACAACTGGTCATGGATGACCTGCCGCTGAAATCAATCAAGGACAGACCACGACGCGTGTTGACGCTGTTGTGGACTGTCCTTTTTGTCTTCTGGCTGAATACATCCACCGTCCACGCTCAGTCTTTCCGAGTCCGCGCGCAGGACAAAGACCAGCTGATGACTCACGATATGACGTCGACCACTCAAGTTTTTCCCGCTGTCCGCTGGGACATGCAGAACGGCTTCTTTGACAACGGCTGCGTTGTTCAATGGGAAGCGGACGTGTTCCGGCACGAATCCGGTAAAGGTTATGTCGCGGACTGTGAACTGTACCTGACGATCACTCGTTCCAACGGTCGAGCTGACTGGACGGCAACGGTCAAACACGACGTTTCTGTTGTGGCGAAGGGAAAGAAGTCCGCCGTCGTCACGGCCGCATCTTCGCGAGACGGAAACGGACGGGCAGAC
>JAGQPY010000526.1 GCA_020426485.1 Planctomycetaceae bacterium | reverse complement strand
TTCCGACATTCTTAATCGGATGCGGTTCCGGAGAAGTTCCGCTCACCAATCTGTCCGGTACGGCAAACTTCGCCGGAAAGCCGATCGTCTTCGGTCAGGTCGAATTTGTCCCCGACGCCGCCAAACAACACACCGGACCCGCTGGTTCCGCGGTCATCAGCAATGGTACGTTCAGCACCGCTGAAACCGGCACCGGTATCTCTCCCGGACCACACCTCGTCAGAATCACCGCGTACGAAAACGTGCCGCCAGCGGCTTCCGAAGATGAAACCGCTGTCGTCGACGGACCACCGCCACTCTTTGTCGGCTACACCATCGATATGGATCTCCAAAACAGCGAACTCAACATCGATGTCCCAGAAGACGCTAAAGGATTCAATCTCTACGCCACTCAGAAAACGAAAAGAAACGCCAACGAACCCTGAGACCTCGTTGACGAGTTTCGGAAGCCGATCTGATGTCAGGTCGCGTGCCCAAACCTGACTTCGCATTACGCCGCTTTGGGCCACCGAAGATCACAGCACTCTCTGGCTTAGTTGTGTCGAGCAATGAACACAAAGCTGCCCAGTTTTGAAACGGTCAGCACGTCCGGATGACCGTCGCTGTTGACGTCGGCGACGGTGATCTGAGTTCCTGTACCCGAACGATCATCGATCAGGTGAGGTTCAAAACGCACGGCACCGTGGGGCTGGGTTGTCCTGCGAAACCAGTACACCACCGGTGGAGCATTGGGTTCGATATCTCCGGTGGGGCCATGAGCCCAGCGGCGTTTGCCTGTGATGATGTCTTCTTCGCCGTCACCGTCGATATCTGCATAGGCCAGTGCGTGTGGCTGAGTAAAAGCGGCCCCCAATGCTGATTCCTGGCTGCGGTCCCCCATGATCAGCTGTTCGGAAAACTGAATCAGACCGTCCTTTTGGCCATTGTTCTGATACCACGCCAGCCCCCAGCCGTGAGCATCCACGGACGAAATCACATCGGCATCTCCGTCGTGGTCCACGTCATCCACGAACATCTGTGCTCCCCCGCGTTCTTTCGAAAACTTCTGTCGATGAAAAGTCCACAGCAGTGATGAACGGTCTGCAGGCTGCTCAAACCAGCCGTCATTGATTACAAGGTCCGGACGGCCGTCTCCATTGACATCGCCGATTCCTTCGCCGTGGTAGAATTCATTCCAGTCTTCAGGTTCACTGATGGCACGAAACGTCCAGGGAGCCGTGGGCTGATCGGGCACAGGTTCAATCCAGCCCCAACGCCCGTCCCAATGGCAGATGAGCTGAGGTCTCCCGTCGCCATCCAGGTCCACCAGCTGCGGTGATTCGCCTCGAACACGTTCGAACACGAAGTGGCTTTCCCACAGCCGTTCCTCAGGCCCCGGATTCTCGTACCACATCGCTGCATGCTTGTGGACTCGTCCCAGAACCAGCACATCCGGGCGACCATCCCCGTTGAAGTCGTGCACGAAGCTGAACATGCTGTTGCTGGGACTCTCTTCCGGTTTCAGAGCCACAGGATCATAGATTTCGTGCTTCCGACGAAAATCGGGACCCTGATACCAAAACGGTCCGGCAACAATATCGGTTTGGCCGTCTCCGTTGATATCACCGCTGGTGATGCCGTCGCAGTAGTATCGATCCGTCAACACGATCCGATCCCATTCGATTGTCTGGCTGGTCAGACCGGCGGCTGCAACGATGCAGGACATCAACAGACTCATCTTCGATTCTCCCTGATTCCCAAGGGCGCTGCCCTTGACCCGATTGGCGTGGACGGACCTTTGACGTGGTGAGTTTCATGCGCCGAGACGCTTCCGCTGGTCGCTTTGTCAATGAGAACACTTAGGCCCGGTGTTGTCAGACAGGGATGACGAAACCACCGAGCATGCACGGTGTGTAGATCTGATGAACACTGGTTTCTGACAACGTTGAACCTCAAACTCATTGTAGCCGTCACGCTCCGCCGTGATGAGCCGCGCAGGAGTCGGTATCGGAAACAACATTGGTTTCGTCCGGAGCCCGGAGTTCCGTCGGTTCATCACGGGGCATTCTTCCGAAGACGGTGTGGGCGTTGGGTACAGAGTCCAGCCATTGCGTGCCGCACGACTGGACGAAAAGCTGGACCTGAAGGTTCAGCTGTGTAGACTGTGCTGCCGTGTCTTTTTCCGAATCTCACGATCTGAAACCAACGCTTTTCCATGTATCGACCGTTCCTGATTCTGACCTGCTGCGTCACTGTGTCCTTTGCCCAGGATCATTCTCATCACCATCACGATGCTGAGCCCATCGAACGTCCGAAGGTGCTGCTTGATAAGAGTGAACGCATTGTGGAGTACCAGCTGAAGCGTCTGGACAATGCTCGCCTGCTGCTGGTGGAAACCGCCACAGACGATCCGAAGTATCTGCCGGTCTTCAAAGCCATTCTGCTGCGTTCCGGGCTGTCACGGCAGAATCGGGAAGAAGCACTGGCCGGCATGACGGCGATCAATAAGACGGATGTTCCAACGGAGCTGCTGCAGGCGATGCAGGCGTTGGACTCGAACGACCGTGATCAATTGCGAGTGGGCCGACAGCTGGCGGAAATCCTGCTGTCACAATCGGCCTCTGCGCTGAAGGTTCACGCTGACAGTCTTCAACAGGCAATCTCTTCCGAAAATGAGTTGCTGAAGTCAACCGGCCTGGCGGGTTTGATTGTCCTGGGTGATTCACAGAAGGCGTGGCAGATCGCAAGATCCAGCGACGCGCTGCTGATGGCGTGGCTGAATGCCGTTGCCCTGGTCCCCGAAGGACCGGCTCGCCGGCAACTTTATGACCAAGTGGCGGAGTTGACGACCTCTGACTATTCCTACGACATTCGGCGGAGTGCGATCCGGGCACTCGTGGAAACCGGAGCAGAACCGGCAAAGTCGTTTCGGCGAATTTCAGAGATGGTCACCGAAAAGGAACTGCGAATGGCTGCGGTGCGGAGTCTGCTGCAGATCAGCGAACAGGACCGTGACAAAGCCGCGGCGGCCGCTGTGGTGCAGGCTCTGGTTGCAAACGCGGAAGTAACTCCTGCCGCTCAACGTACCACCACCGAGTTTCTGGATGGTGTCCAGCTGACGGACGAACTGCTGAAACTGCTCCCGACGGGTCAGGCCAAATCTTACCGTGAACGCCTGCGTTCGGTGGCCGTTCGAGTCGTCCGGCTGCGAACTGTCGAAGAAGAAATGCGGTACGATCAGACATTTTTCACTGTCGAAGCAGGCCGACCGGTGCAGGTCATCCTTGAAAATGAAGACCTGATGCCGCACAACCTGGTCATCACCTCTCCCGGAAAGCTGAAAGATGTGGCGTTGGCTGGAGCTGAGCTGGGGAATTCGCCCGGTGCTGGTGGCCGCATGTACGTTCCGGACAGCCCGGATGTTCTGTTCGCCACGCCGCTGGTTAACGCGGGCCAGCGAGAAATTCTGACGTTTGATGCTCCTGCGGAACCGGGTGAATATCCATACGTCTGCACGTTTCCTCGGCATTGGATGAGAATGTACGGGGTGATGGTGGTGGTGCCGGATCTGGATGCATGGCATCGAAATCCCGTGCCGCCTAAAGACCCGCTGGGCAACAGTCGTACCTTCGTTCGAAACTGGAAGCTGTCAGACTTCAACTCAACGCAGCTGACGGAAGAGCTAAGAGGCCGCAACCCGGAAGCCGGCGCGACTCTGTTTCGGGAAGCCACCTGTTTTGGCTGCCACAAAATAAACGGGCAGGGCGGAGCGGTCGGACCGGAACTGACAGATGTCCTGAACCGCTGGAAGG
>JAGQPY010000525.1 GCA_020426485.1 Planctomycetaceae bacterium | reverse complement strand
CCGGACGTTGTTGATCGCGACAATCGTTCCACCGTTACCGACGAAGCGAATGCAGTAGTGCCGGCATTCACCCAGCCGTCAAACACACAGGATTACGGCAGGCGAAGTGTTCCGACGGAACCTCCACGAATTAATATTCGGGTGCTGGTTGTGGATGACCGCCGCGACATTCTGTTTCTGACGTCAGCCTTTGTCAGAAAGGTGGGCGGAGACGTCATCTCAGCGACGTCGGCTGCGGAAGCCATAGACATTATTCGGCACCGTCAGACCGGGGAACAGCAGATTGAACTGGTGCTTATGGACATTCAGATGCCGGAGATGGATGGAATTACGGCCACAAGACATCTTCGGGCGTCCGGAGTCGATATTCCCATCATTGCACTGACTGCCAACGCCATGGACGACGATCGGATGGCGTGCCTGGAAGCCGGATTCACAGATTACCTCAGCAAGCCGATTGATTTTCAACGGCTTGTTTCCGTCATGCAGAAGTATGCTGTTCGTTAAATGGTTCTGCATGCCATCAATGCTGCTTAGACAGATCACCGATTCTGTTTCCGCTCGATCCACCGGCTTTTTTATGCGGATACGCTTCCGTTCGCCGAAGACTCACTTGGTTTGCATTCGATTCGCTGTTTGCGAGCATAATGCTCGTGATCTGTCTGCGGACCGGCGAAAGTTGAAAAAAGCCGGCAAACAAATTGTGTCCCGGAGCGACTCCTGTATTCGCCGGGGCTTTTGTTCCGAGTCGTTCCGCCATTCCGCAACCACTGTTGAGTATCTGAGATTCCGGCTGCCGGGAAGTTGTTCGCCGCCTGATCGCTGAACTCGCCCTTCCATTCGATTCTCCCTCCTGTTACAGGATTTCCCTCCATGTTCGACTGTCGCCAACGTCTTTGTCTTCTGTTGCTGTGGACTGGAGTTGGCGTGATATCACCGCCGGTCTTTGGTCAGCTGGAAGGGAAAATCGCCACTCAGCCCGTCGCGGTCGGCTATGTCCGCGACGTCAATCAACGACGATCACTGGAATACGTTCGAAATCTCAGTGAGCGATTGGACTTTGCTCAGGAGATGATGCAGCAAATCAACGCAGATCAGCTGGAAGAGATGGAATCTTCCGTCGAGCAGGCTCTTTCCGGCACGACGTGGTATATGGTTCAGGGGCTTCTCCCGAGCTTTAAGAATGTCTCGTTCACCCGCGTCACCGACGGCACAGAAGCCAGTTCAATGCTGAAGGCACGAGCTAAACTCTTTGGAAGCAACTCGAAACTGGAGAATGGACCGGAAGACTGCTTTAAGCTCATGACGTCCAATTCATGGACGCAGCCGATACCGAAAGGCCAGGACCCTCAGCAGTTTCTGGAATCACGAACGCAGGGAGTGAGCAATGTCAACATGTCATATGCGCTGGACGAAGAAAACGGTAAGCCGGTCTTGCGCCAAACGTGGTCCCGCACGGAGTACATGCGGTACGCCAATGAGATGCTGTATCAGTCGGACTTCGAAGAACTCTGGGAGATGACTCTGCCGACTCCCGAAACGCTGACTCAGCAGGTTCGTGAAGAAAACGATATGGGTGTCACTGCCTGGTTCGATCGAATCCCGATGGGCATTCGACAGCTGGGCTGGAACATGCTGAACTCCACCGCAAGCACACAGTTGCAGCAACGTGATGAAGAAGATCCGGCGGATGCCAATCTGCGGAAGTTCTCCGGCGAATTCGGACTGGAGGCTGTGCGAGCCATCCTGTTTGACGTCGACGAAGCTTCCGGCTGGCTTCGTTTTGCCACCGAAGACGAGCAGTCCGTTCGCGGTGATCTTCTGTTTCAGGCTCGCCGCAACAGTCAGCTGACGCAGCAGCTCTCTGAGCTTTCGGCAGCATCAAGCCGATTCGCAGCCGTCCTGAATGACGAAGCGGCCGCATCTGTTCATGTGTGTGTCCAGCTGCCCGAATCAGCGGACCCTGTGTTGAATTCTGCTGCGGACTGGATCGTAAGTCAGATCGCTCGTTCAACGGAAAATGATTCCGTGATGATCGCTGCGGCAGAACAGATTGCATCCACGCTGCGAGGCATGCTGAATCATCGAGTCGTCGAAGCGATTTGGAAAGCAGGCTGGTCAGAGCCATCGGGCGGCGTGATCTATGGCGGAATTCGAGTCGATGATAACCCGCAGCTGCTGACCGCACTCTATGATATGGTGACTCACGCTCCTCAGGTGCCGGCGGCCGTTGCGGATGCGGTTTCGCTGTCGGAGGAGGACGGCCTGCCGGTGATGACAGCCGAACTGCCGTCCGATCTGGTGAATGCCATTGAGAAATCGTCTTCGATGAAGATCACCCACCTGTACCTGACCCATCAGAACGAATGTCTGTGGTTTGTCGCTGGTGGCCGGAATGCTGTGCAAATGCTGCAACAGTGCGTTGAAAGAAGCCTGCAGTCCGGTCTGGCTGCGCGAACGTCGTTGTTCAGCCTGCATGTCGATGTTCAGCGGTGGCTGGACTATCCACAGGACGACGAATCCCGAATTCCGGCTTTGCTGCTGTGGCTGGATGCTCACGATCCGAGCTTCCCGTACTCACCCATTTCAATGGCGTTTGGGGCCCGAAGTCAAAATCGAAAACCGACTCCACTTCTGCAGCGAGTCCTGGATCTTGGCGGTGAGCAGGACGTCCATTTCGCCGTCACCACGGATTCCGACGGCGTGCGCCTGCGGCTGAAAATCGGAGAGCCCATCGCTCATTACTACGTGGCACGGATGATGGATTTTCAAAATCAGAACATGCGGGCTCAGCTGGAAGAGGCGACGAAAAAAGCGAAAGAGCAGCAGTCTACTGAACAATGAGACCGGTTTGTCCGTTGTCCGCAGCGAGTTTGGGGCTGAATCGAAGTCGCGGACGTGAACCAATGCTGCTATGCTGGACGCCCGTCCGTTGCGTCAGCACGAGCACCGGACTGAGTGACCAACCTTCCGAAAAGTTCAGGCCCACTGGATTGTTGCCATGAAAGCCCCCCGCACACTATTCCTCCTGCCCGCTCTGTTAATGACCGGCTGTGCCGATGAGGCGTTCGTTCCCTCAGCATCGCCCATGAGGGCCGCATCGGAACAGGACCTTGCCGGCGCTTTGCCTTCTGATACCGCCGATGCTTCTCAGGAACCCGTTACGATGAACAGCGAAGACGCGCCAAAGTCTTACAATAAGCTGAGTGAATTTGAAGAATATGTCATCCTGCACAAGGGAACCGAACGTCCGTTCGTGGGCGAATACACTGATCTGGAAGACGCAGGAACGTATATCTGCCGACGATGCAATGCAAAGCTGTATAAATCAGACCACAAGTTTCACAGTGGCTGCGGCTGGCCGGCTTTCGATGATGAAATCCCGGGCGCTGTTGAACGCCATCCGGATGCGGACGGCCTGCGTGTCGAAATTGTCTGCAAAAACTGCGGCGGCCATCTGGGACACGTCTTCGAAGGTGAAGGCCTGACGGACAAAAACATTCGACACTGCGTGAATTCGGTCTCCATGATTTTTGTGCCCGAAGGACAGCCTGTTCCGGAGACTATTCAGCCGAACAACGAATAGTCGGACGGCCAGTTGAGAAGTCGCTGTCTGATTGGTTACCTTCCGGAACAGCTGAGATAAGCGGATTGAAACTTATCGCGGCCCTCATCGGTTTTACCAGGGGTTCTTCGTTGGACAGCGCCGGGTTGTCTTTTGGAGTGCGGCGACCTGTCGCCGCTTTGGCTTTGATTGACCCCGTCGAGTTTCGGCGAACGGCAGATCAGAATTGACTGGCA
>JAGQPY010000524.1 GCA_020426485.1 Planctomycetaceae bacterium | reverse complement strand
TGGCCGGCCGGTTGTCGCCCTTCGGATTGTTCCACATCAGTCCATTGAACGACTAGTCATCGAGGTCATCTGCGTCCGCCCAACCCTGTTGGTTGGAGCAGGTTTCGCGGCAGAGATCGGACTGCGGGAAGTCTCCGAAGCGGTCTTCGTAAATCTGAACAGGCAGGTAACAAAGATCTTCACATTCCAGATCAACCAGTGCTCGACTGGGATCGCGGTTCACGGCGTTATAATAGGCTTGCCCAGCGGCCACAATAAAACCACGACAGTACAGGAAACCATCGTCTGATCCGTCCGTGTACTCCTGAATCTCTGCTCGGTCGATGTCGTAAAGCTTTCGTTCCAGGATTCGATCAAACGCCACCAAGTCCTCTTTGTTCAGGTCTTCCAGTCGCTCGGTCAACGAATCCACCACCTCTTCGAGGTCCTCCAGAAGAGCGAAGGCGTCATCTTCCGGAAGTTCTCCTTGAGCCAGGGCCTGACGTTCTTCGACTCGCCCACCGACGACCTGCCAGGATTCCTCAATCATCTGCCAGAAGGTGTTTTCCTGCATGGTATTTCCTTTTTTCTGCGGTCGGCAAATCGAATCGTCAGGAAACGGCACGGCATGACACACCAACCGTGGCACTCAGAACGCTGCCCGACACCATGCGACGAGTCGTACACCAGAGATGTCGAGCAAACAATTCCTTCACTTCCTTTTGATGGAAAGTTTACAATTCAGGGTCTTCGGGGCAGAATCAGGAGAATCCCGGGGAGCAAAATTCAGACCAATGGCCTGCGTCGATTGAATTGCGGGGTTCAGCTTCGGACTGGAATTGAATGGCAAACGAATACCGACGATTCCGGATCAACCTCAGATTCGTCCGCCCCCGCAATTTTGAAGGAGCGGGCCACTGAGCATCGATTTGCGGCCCAGTCAGATAATCAACCCGCAGGCCAAAAAGATGCTGCCGCCACACCCCGCTGAAGCGGCCGATTTGGATAGACCGTTGTTTTTCCACATTGCTGCTGTAGAGTGATCAGTTGCATCAATCAGATGCAGGACGTCCCCACTCCAGCACGAAGATCGATCGAGAACCATGTCGGATGAAAGACTCCGCCAGCAGACACCGGAGGTCTCATCGAACAATGGCCCGGAGGCCCTTGTCGGCGAATCAGAGGTTCGTGTTCACAGCGACCAATGCGATGCTGCGCGGGTTTCGGAAGAGACATCCGTGCCGGCTCAAACTCAGATTCTCGACCACCTCCATATCATAAATCCGCTGGTCACGTCAGCAGCCGGTTCTTCCGATGGCGAGGCTGTTGACGTTGGCGTGTCTCACATTCCGGTGGAATCATCCGGATCCCAAGCCACTCGCGAAACTTCCTCGACGCCAGACAGCGGCGTCTCCCCTGGTGAGTTCGAGGCCGCTTCGACGGGATCGTCATTCGTTCGAGGCACACCGAAGGTTCGACGGCTTCGACGAACTTTTTCTTCGGCGTCACAGCTTCGAGGTCCGCATTCGACCGCCTCATCTTATCCCGTGGGCGAATTGCCAGCATCAAAGTGCGAAGTGAAGCCGGCGTCCGTCGTCCGTAGCGGCGACAAGTACGATCCACGTGAAATGGTGGGAACGATTCTTTCGGACGGCCGGTATGAGATTCTCAGTCAGCTGGGGTCCGGAAGCATGGCCCACGTGTTTCGAGCTCGCGACAACCGCTTCGGAACCGAAGTTGTCATCAAGATTCCTCGTCCGGAAAAGATGACCAGCGACGACATTCGGGCTCGATTCGAACGTGAGGGCCTGCTGCTGATTCGCCTGACTCACCCCAATGTTGTCCGCATTCTGGATGTGGGCCAGTTCGGTCGCTTCCCGTTCGTTGTGATGCAGCTGCTTCTGGGCGGTGCGCTGAACGAAAGGATGGTCGATCAGAACCGGCAATCGATTGCCATGACACCCGCGTCGCTGAAACTCTGGATTCGGGAAGTCGCCCGCGCGCTGGATTTCGTGCACGCTCAGAATGTCGTTCATCGTGACGTCAAGCCGGCCAACATTCTGTTCGATGAACACTGCAACGTTTATCTGAGCGACTTCGGACTGACGAAGATCATGTACGGCGATCACACAGATCTGTCGTCGGATGAAACCGGAGCCGGATTTGTTCTCGGCACACCCAACTACGTGGCGCCGGAGATCGTTCTTGGAAAACCATACGACGGACGTGCTGATCAGTATTCTCTGGGAATTACCGTGTATCACGTTCTGCTGGGCCGACCGCCAATGCAGGGCAATAACTCAGCCGCCACGATGGTGAACCAGACTCAACGAAAGCTGCGGCCGCTGTCTGAAATTCGCCGCGACGTCTCGCCCGAACTTGCCGAAGCGATCGCTCGCAGTATTGAAAAAGATCCGAACAAACGTTTCGAAAGTTGCGAAGAATTTGCCGAGGCCGTTGTCCAGGCAATTGAGATCGCGCCGAGATCGACTTCCGGCGAGAACAGCGCTGATTCTCAGTTTGAATGGTTGGCGAACGCAGCATCGACAAGCACGTCGGCGATGTCGGGGGCCAGTGTTCTGACAGCCAGATCACGAAAACAACAGCAGTACGGCCTGGGCGGTACGATGAAGTTTGGGGGCAAAACGATCCCCGTGAAGACGTTTCTGCTGAGCGGAGCGGTGTGCGTGTTTGTGATCGTCACCGCTGCGATGCTGCTGTTGCGTTGACGACTTTCGTCGCTGTCTCCGCTGCAAGAGCAGTTCGCAGCCGCTTCTGTTTATTGCTTCTTTGTCCCACCAGCGCCCGTCATCCATTTCCGCAGGGTGTTCAGGTCGCGTTCAATCGCTGCGAGATGTTCCGGCACCAGTTCCGGACGACGGTGATCCAGATATTCTTCGTGAAGCGAAATCGGTCCATCGAACTGACTGTCGGCAAGCATTTGGAAGAACGAAGGACTTACGCTGCCCTGTCCCAGCGGAACGTTATCCGGCTTCTGTCCTGACCACACGAAGTCCTTGACATAGACAACTCGGACGTGTGGCTGAAGCAGCCGGAATGTCACGGGCCAGCTCATTCCGGCTTCCGCCGTCGCGTGGCGAATGTCGTAGGCCACTCCGATGCCGGCGGGATCAATTTGCTCCAGAGCTCGATGAAGATCCCACAGTGCAGCACCGAAATAGTTTCGCCCCGCATGGTTCTGGTAAACGGCCGTGATCCCCAGTTGTTTGTTGATGGCGGCCAGATCTTTCAGAGCAGCTGTCCAGTTGCTGATCTGGCTGAGGATCGGTTTTGATTCGTCATACTTGAAGTACTTCATTCGGTAGAAACGAATCCCCAGTCCCGCCGCCGTCCTCAGAATTGGCTCGGTGAGCGGATCATTGGCATCGTTGATGTCGGAAGTCATCACCGTGATGTGTTGTCCGAACTTTTTCAGTGCCCCGACAAATTCCGGAAGTCGCTGCACCGCATCGACCGGTTCGATATGGCCGCCCGCACGAACGGGAGCCTCAATTCCTGCAACACCCAGAGCCGCCATACGCTGAGCCAGATCTTCCCACGGAAGCGACTGCAGTGGCTTGGTGAACACGCAAACAGGATTGGCACTCTGGCGAAGTGACAGCGCCCCGAATGCGGTTCGCTGAAATGCAGACACGCCTGCGAATGTGGTTGCGGCAAACAGTCGGCGGGAGATCTTCATCGGTGAATGAATCCTGTGTCGTTGGAGTGATGCCCTGACACATCAAAAGATAACATGAGCGATCAAAACGACCAGCGTCTTAGAACCCCTAACAAGATCTAAGAGTCTCTTAGGTTTTGTGAGCGGTTCTTAG
>JAGQPY010000523.1 GCA_020426485.1 Planctomycetaceae bacterium | reverse complement strand
AAGGCCGTCCTACTCATCAAATTATGGCTGACGCTGCACTACCCTCGCGCACATGATTTCGCCTGCATCCATGTCGTAGATCAAGTTCGACAGCAAATGCAGACAGTCTGTGGTGTCGGCACACGTTGAAGGTACCAGAAATGGCCGACGCTTGACCACGCCGCCAGGTATTCAATCTTTCACTCGATCCAAACAAGAAAACCTTCTCCAACGAGTGGAGAAGGTTTGAGACGAACACAGGATTTCCGTGACCGGACGCTTCGGACGCCAGCCCGAAAGTCGTCACCTGCACGGTTCCAAAGATTTACTGACCTGCGGCGTTGCGTGCAGCCTCCGCTTCAGTTGCCTCTTCTTCTGCGCTCATTGCCGGTGGTTCTTCATCCGGCCCGTCAGCAACGCCGGGGGCGACATCGCCACCGCAGCCAAGGGCGAAACACAATGGCAGGGCCGGAAGAATCGACCAGAAGTATTCTGTTTTCGACATAGTCATCTTGTTTTCATGCAAAAAGGAAAATCAATCTCGACACTTAATCAACCGGCGGAGGCGTACTCCGGCGAATGCCGGAAGAATCTCAGCATCGACCAGAATGCCCGAAAAAATGGGCCGACTGAACACTGAACCGAAAGGTGTCTGGCATCCGGCGATTCTGCTCAGGTCGTTGGCGTCCAACCAAAGTGTGTCTGCAGACGATCAGAACTCACCGATAGGATTACCATCAGCCTTATCACCGAGATGGTTCCAGGTGGTCAGGTCAATATTTTCGCTGATGAATCGAACCGCACCGTCACACAGAACGGCCTGAACACCACCCACGTGCATACTTCGAGCGGCCTGATTAACTCGGTCAGAATTCGCTCCACAGTCAACCTGTTTGCTGTTTGGTCCAACAAATGTGCTGAAGAACGCTGCCTGCGGAAAGTAGCTGTAAAACCACGAATAGCCTGCCTGACGAGTGTTGTTGGTGTCCTTCGTCGTGGAAGTACAGGCCGTATTGTTGCCGCCGTCGTTGCCGTCAACACGGTAGAACCCAATCACCACTTCAGAGACAGCTAACACATTCGAAGTTCCGTCAGTAATGTCACGAAACTTCGTTCGAGTATTCTGTCCAAAAATCCCCGGAGGATTCGCGTTCAGTCGTGTGGCCGTTCCAACAGCGCCCACGTAGTTTCCTGATGCGTACCCTGTATTCGGCGCAGCTCCGGTGACTTTCTGTCCACTGGCGGTTGTCCATGGAACACCGCCAGTTCCTGGATCAGAAGGGCATCGGAATGCCGGAATGATCTGGCGACGAGCGCCCGTGGGATTTGTCCCGTTGACGCCGCCGTGACCGTCGGTAGCGGACGTTCCCTGACCCATGTTCCAGTCGATGGTGTTCATCAGCGGAGCCTGGTCGATCTGTGCCAGAATTCGCGGCAACCAGGCAATGTTTCCGGTGTACCAAGATGAAGTGATGTTGGAATATGTATTCCGAACACGACCGGGCGGCAATGTGCCGTAAACGTCATGATAATTGTGAAGCGCCAGACCGATTTGCTTCAGATTGTTTTTGCACTGAGTGCGTCGAGCTGCCTCTCGAGCCTGCTGAACGGCAGGCAACAACAGGGCAATCAGAATAGCGATAATGGCGATAACCACCAGCAGCTCGATCAGGGTGAACCCCTTACGTGAATACGAACGAATTGAGACCATTCAAACCTCCAGAGAATCAGAAGAAAGGAAAACTGTAACACCGGAGCCAACTTCGCCTGACCACCGGATACCAGACTCGGGAAAGAGTAGTTCGTTGGTCGGAAAAATCACCGGCTTAGTCGAGAGTGAACAATCTTTTTTCGTTAAAAGGTCAACGAAAACGCGCCTAAATTGCAATTTTTTATACGTAGTAATCTGGTCGAAGATACAAGTGTGCAGTTGGTTTTCAATGGCACTTAGGTGCTTCCGGGCCATTCAAAGACGGAGGCTATGTCCGAACGAATTCACCCCGAGCAGATCTCAGAGGGCACACCGCTTGACCGTTTCGGTTGGAGTCAGAACGCTCTGGGTTTTCGGCTTCGCCTTCTGTCGGGATGGGTTCTGATCCCATAGAATCAGCCCCGAAAGGCAAACCCGTCCCATGACCAGACAGCAATCAATCGGATTGGCGGCGTCGGGGCTGTTGATGATTTTTGTGTGGGGATGGTGTAGCGGAGTTTCGCTGTCGTCGCTGGCGGTCTACGAAGCGGAAATCCTGTCCTTCCGAACAAATCACCCCGGGCTCGCCAGCGCGGCGGCAGCCGGAATCTACATTGTCATCACGGCATTTTCGCTGCCGTTTGCGACAGCCGCCACTCTCGTGACGGCGTGGATTTTTGGCTTTCCCGTTGGTTTGTTGATTGTCAGCTTCTCATCCACGGCGGGTGCGACTCTGGCGTTCCTTTTGAGCCGTCATCTCCTGCGCGACTCTGTGGAGAAACGTTTCCCGGTCCAGGCCAGTCGCATTCGCAGGGCCATTGAACGGGACGGAGCGGCCTATCTTCTGACGCTGCGACTTGTCCCCGCGATCCCGTTCTTCATCGTGAATCTTGTGATGGGCCTGACTCGAATGCCCACCATCACATTTTGGTGGGTGAGCCAGTTGGGAATGCTTCCCGGAACGATAGTTTACGTCTACGCAGGTTCGGTTGTGCCACGAATGGAAACTCTACTGGAGAAGGGAGTGTCCGGCGCACTTGAGGGCCGGCAGTTGATCCAACTCACCACCGCATTGAGCGCGCTGGCGTTGATGCCCTGGCTGATCAAGGCGGCCGTTCGTCGATTCCGTCCTCAAGAATCAGGCGATCGGTAGTTCCGCGAGGATTCTCACCGGAAGTCGTCCCGCAGTCCGGCTGCCTGAGAATTGATGAGTGGCCGGAATTTCCCCGTTGAGACTCCGGGGGAAACAGTAAGCCGACTTGACCGGCAGACCGTCAAACAATGATCCGTTGGCTCAACATTCTGTGACTGATCTTTTGCAGGATCCGGTTGTAGCGTTTTGCAGCGCAGCTGTTTGCAACATGTCGGCAGGATCGGAAGGTGCGACTTCGCGTTGGGTTAAAAAGTGGTGACAGCGGTTGACGCAACCGGTTCAGGGGTTTAATGTTAGAGTAAATTACTGAAAGTCTGGCAATTCCTGCTGACTTTTTGACGTAATTGCCACAGGATTTGCGTTACTGAAGATTGTCGAATCGTAAAAACTCAACCGGTGGTGGTTGGTCGACAAACAGGAGGGTTGCCGGTAGAGGCAATCTGAAAAAGCGGGGCTGCCCCTCATTGGGCACCATGTTCGTATGTCGTGATGCTGCCCCCAAAGGGGCGGCCCCTTTTTCAGATGGCTTCTGGACACTACGACCGTTTCCCGTCTATTCTGCCATTCCGTATTTCAGGCCATTCAAACTTTTCTCACACATCTGCTGGAGAATGCACATGCAGTCACGTCGTACCCATCAAGCGTCGAAGCAAAGACGACGCGGCTTCACTCTGATTGAACTTCTGGTGGTCATCTCCATCATCGCCACCCTCATGTCGCTGATTCTGCCGGCCATCCAGAACGCCCGCGAAGCCGGTCGTCGAACACAGTGTTTGAACAACATTCGCAACGTCACCGTCGCTGCGTTGAATTTTGCATCGTCGAACAAAAGTCGGCTGCCTGCGTTGGCGTATTATGTTGACAATCCTGCGACAACGACTGCAGACAATATGGGGCAGCGAAGTTGGGTTGTCGAATTACTGCCCTACATGGACCAACAGGGTACTTACGATCGATGGAACAAGACGGTCGCCTGGAACGACAATTCGAC
>JAGQPY010000522.1 GCA_020426485.1 Planctomycetaceae bacterium | reverse complement strand
GGGCCGCGTAGTAATCCAAAACGGGTTTACAGAGAATTCTGATCTATCAGATCCACTGACAGGAACGTATCCGTACAATGGTCGTCGTAAACCGGAGGTTCAGCAGGAATCAGAGTGAACCTTCGGGGAAATCGCACGTGGCTTCAGTGTTCACTGAATCTTTGAGCAGTCCTTTGAATCTCCCGGCATAGTTTGTCAAACGACGGGCAACGTTTCCGACACAGCTCGATGTCGATCGATGCTGTCATTTTGGGTTGGTCAACGGTTTCACTGTATCGACTTCCCCGAAACCTCTTTTCAATCCACCTTTTTTGGGATCCCGCCGTCTCTGGGGCCTTGGGAATCGGCAGATCAAGACGCAGATATTTTTCAAGTGATTCGGCGCTACCGACGAACCAGGTTTCAAATTCTCTCACCGCAAAGACAATTGAGACGACATGTCTGAGATTAAGCGTGCGAGCAATCTCCCTGGTTTTAGTCAGAAGATCCTTCGCGCAATCATTATCTGCATCACAAAGTACAAGGATCGATGAACAGTCACCGCCCCCGACAACAGCAGCCAGCTTTTGGTCCGCGAGCTGCAGCGCCTTCTCTAAACACCGATCTTTGTTTTGAACAAGTCGATCTCGCGGCTGCCTGATCGGCCGCAGGATGTTTGGGATGATTTCCGGGAGCTGATGTTCCACAATCCTTCGCAACAGGACCGGCACGGCCTGCACATCACCGTATCCTTCGACAATTGGAGCAATATGCAGTTGCATAGTCTTGTTCCGACGTGAATCTACAGGTCAGGTTCTGCCCCGCTACTGCCTCTGCTGATATCGACAACTAATCGAACAACGCCGGCTGACGTTGCACGGAACGCGCCGGGTGAAGTTGGTCCATGCGAAGTAATTCACCGGCAGTAAACAGATGTTGCTGAATAGAATCACGACATGCCTCGTCCACACTTCCCACCCATGTGTTACCGGCTTCCGCAGAGATGGCCAGCAACTGATCTGTGCTTGGATCAATTCGATCCAGCAGATCAGGACTGTGAGTTGTGGCGATAATCTGTGTGTGATCGGACGCTTCTCTCAGGGCGTCCATCAAAGCCCCGGCAGCAGCAGGATGCAGTGCGGTTTCAGGTTCTTCAATTCCCACCAGCCTGACCGGTTGACTTCTGCCGGCAAGCTGCATCACCGCAGTCAGGATGCCCAGCGCTCGCATCGTGCCGTCAGACATACTAATCGCGTGAAAACGCCAGGGGTGAGTGGAGCCCGTAACGTGCTGTCGGAACTCAAGAGTCTCCTGATGGCCGACGGAAATGCGATGAAAATCGGCGATCTCCGGGACGATTACTCTCAGATATTCTTTGATGCGGTCCGTCTGTGCCGGACTGTCTTCCTGAAGCCGCGCCAGAACGCTCGCGAGATTACTGCCGTCGCGCATCAGCAGTTGCCCGGCATCAGGCTTCTGAATCTCTTTCATTTCTTCGGGATTGAGGTTGTAGAAGCCCATCGCCTGAAGTGCATCGTATGCCGGTCGGAACTCCGGAAGTCCCGCGGCCAGAACAAGAAACAGCCGATCTGAAGAAACGGGAGGAAGCGTTTGCGCTGATGTCGACGTCACGGCACCACCTTCGAGGGAAAAGAAGCTCTCCGTGTTCCCGGCGAACGAACGAACCTCCAGTGATTCTGACTTAACGATGAACCCTCCCCTCGGCTGCGCACCAATTTCAAACTTGTAAGTCACGGCCGATGATTCCAGCAACAGCTCCAGGCCAATGCTGAAATTTCGAGGGTGACCAGTACTGATGCGGCGCACAGCGCTCAACCCTCCGCGTGACTTAAGCGCATGGTCAACAGACGTTTCAAGGCTGTCAGTCACAAAGCGCAAAGCGTCAAGAAAGTTACTTTTCCCGGCTCCGTTTCGCCCCACGAGCAGTGTGAGACGACCGAGTTCAACATCACACTCTGCTATGCTTTTGAAATTTCGGATCTTGACCTTTTTGACAAATGCCTGAGATGACATTCATGTCCTCCAGTTCGTTGCAACACTCGATCCCGGAAAGGAGCATCACTCATGAGAGTAAGCCGCGGGTTAAGGTTCGTAACCCAGATTCGGAGCCAGCCAGCGTTCGATGTCTTTGACGGACATCTTCATGCGAGTGGCATAGTTCTCGACCTGGTCCTTTGTGATGCGGTCGACACTGAAATAGCGGGATTCCGGCAGGCTGAAGTACAGCCCGCTGACGGATGCCGCAGGCCACATGGCGTAGGATTCGGTCAGCTTCATGCCGATGTTTTCTTCCACATTCAGCAGCTTCCACAGATCACCTTTCGGCAGATGATCCGGACAACTGGGATAACCAAACGCCGGGCGAATGCCGAGGTACTTTTCTTCGATCAGTTGCTCATTGCTGAGCGATTCACTGGCTCCGTAGCCCCATTCTTTTCTTACGTGAGCATGCAGTTTCTCAGCAAAGGCTTCGGCAAAGCGATCTGCCAGAGCCTTCACCATAATGGAACGATAGTCGTCACCGGCAGCTTCAAGTTCCTTCGCCAGTTCATCACAGCCGAACCCGGCCGTGACAGCGAATGCCCCGATGTAGTCAGGAACTGGCTCTCCCGATTGCCCCGCCGGCGCGATGTAGTCGGCCAGACTGCGGAAGTCTTTCTGGCCCACGCGTTCCCACTGCTGACGCAGCATGGGAAACCTCATCAATTCGGTGGTTCGGTCTTCATCGGCCCACAGCACAATGTCGTCGCCGTCGGAATTGGCCGGCCAGAAGCCATACACGCCCTTTGCCTTCAGCCGACCGTTCTTCAACAGCAGGCTGAGTTCATTCTGAGCATCCTGCCACAGTTTGCGGGCTTCTTCTCCGACAATCGGATCATCCAGAATCTTCGGATACTTGCCGGTTAACTGCCAACTGCTGAAAAACGGAGACCAGTCGATGTAATTGACGAGCTCTGTCAGCGGCATGTCGTCAATCACTTCCACCCCGGTGAATTCCGGAACCGGAGGATCATACTTGTCCCAGTTGACTGTAAAACGTTTCGACAATGCTTCCTCGTACGGAACAAGCTTGACCTGCTGTCGCTGATCGAAGGATGCTTTGGCGCGAGCCTGGGCTTCCACGTTCTTCGCCACGAAATCGGCTTTGCGGTCGGGGTCCAGCAACGCTTCCACGACGCCCACGGACAGCGACGCATCGCCGACGTGGACAACCGGCTGGCTGTACTTCGGAGCAATCTTCACCGCCGTATGTTTGGCACTGGTGGTGGCTCCACCGACCAGCAGCGGAACCTTGAAGCCCTGCTCTTCCATCGTCTTAGCCACAATCATCATTTCTTCCAGCGACGGTGTGATCAGACCGCTCAGCCCGATGATGTCGGCGTTGTGTTTCCTGGCCTCTTCCAGAATCGTTTCACACGGCACCATGACTCCCAGATCGATGACCTTGAAGTTGTTGCAGCGCAGAACCACGGCTACGATGTTCTTACCGATGTCATGAACGTCGCCTTTGACCGTGGCGATCAGAAACGTGCCGCGGTTGCTTTGTTCTGTCGCTTCGCCTTCAGTCTGCAGTGATTCCGCCAGAGCGACCGCTGCTTCACGAGTTCCCGTGAACAGCCCTGCTTCGTTGAAATACTGAGCCGTCGTACCGGCAGCGTCCGCGGCTTTGGCGGCTTCCATGAAGGGTTCCAGCCACGCGACGGATTTCTTCATGACTCGAGCCGACTTCACGACCTGCGGCAGAAACATTTTGCCGCTGCCGAACAGTTCGCCGACGACGTTCATCCCGTCCATCAGCGGGCCCTGAATGATGTCCAG
>JAGQPY010000521.1 GCA_020426485.1 Planctomycetaceae bacterium | reverse complement strand
CGCCGAGACGCTCCCGTTGGTCGCCTGAACAAACATGCGCGCACCGTGCGCGCATCTTACTTTGTAAGACTCTAACGCTTGGCGACTGTCGAGTTTATGTCGGTCGAAATGACAGACCGCTTGAAAACCTGTCCTTCAGATTCTGTATGATCGTGTCTGCTCCGAAGATGATTTCCGGCAACAGACGCGATTCTTCTTGTGGTCCTGATTTATTCACGATACTGAGGCTGACCGCCCCAGCGCAGTTTTCGATGGAGAGTTCCGTAGTAACTGTGTCCGGGAAGTCGCACCAGTTGAAACGTTGACGAATGTCGGGTCACCTGAATCCGTTCCCCGGTTCGGAGCGGCCGCCGCGTTTGACCATCAATGACAACCATGACACCGTCCGGTGGATCGGTGACCGTGAGTTCATATGTTCGTTCAGCCGAATCGACAATCGGTCGCACCGTCAACGAATGAGGACAGATCGGGGTGATGCAAACGGCCTGCAGATCCTGACGAAGGATGGGGCCTCCGGCTGAAAGATTGTGAGCCGTTGATCCGACCGGCGTGCTGATGATCAGTCCGTCACAGCTGAACGTGGTGACGGGGCGATCGTCGATGGTCAGATTCACGTCCAGCATCTTCAGAGAACCACCGGAAGTGACCATCACTTCGTTCAGCCCCATGTCCGTCGTCACCGTTCCGTCCGCGTGATGATGCTGCGACTTGAGCATCAGATGGTCAACCACTTCGTAGTCGCCGCGTTTCAGAACATCCAGACTGCTGACGAACTGTTCCGGCGTCACGTCCGCCAGAAATCCCAGCCGACCAAGATTGATTCCCATCATGGGACGCTGTTCGTCCCCCAGTTGACGGCACCCGCGCAGCATGGAGCCGTCACCTCCCAGAACCACCACGACGTCCACTTTCTCCTGATGGTGGATCGGATCATCATGAGAATAAACGCCCACGACACGCACGCCGGAACAACCGGCCAGCACAGGCTCCAGACGTGACCACGCCTCACGAACGTCGGGCCGATCAGTGTCGGCCAGAATCATGAGATTCAACGTGCGGGAGGACATGGGTATGAGATTCTAAAGGTGTTAATCCGGCACAATGGGCGGCTGGAACGAGAACGTTTCTGACTTTCGCCCGCAGCTGAAGGGCATCGTTGTGCTCTGGCCAGCGGAAAAATGACGGAGCCAGAACGGGAAGGTCTGAAACTCGCATCCAGTGGCTGGCTGACGGATCGTTCCGCGATGAGCGCTGCTTTGACATGGGTTCTTCGGTGGACTTTAATGTGGCGACGACGAAAACCAAGGCAGCGGAACTGAAATCTGCTGGCAGGATGGTGGATTTTTCCGGACTCACGTCAACGCTGACCACTGGAGCAACTTTCTGTGCCACGGAAATGGTACTTTCACCCGCACGACGAATCCGCCATCCGCTCACTCAGCAGACAACTGCGAGTCACTCCGCTGGTCGCGCAGGTCCTGATCGCTCGCGGATACAACACGCCCGATGCCGCTCGCAGCTATCTGAATCCGCGACTGGACCATCTGTACGATCCGGGTTTGCTTCCCGGAGTGACTCAGGCCGCCGAACGAATTGTGGCGGCCGTTCAATCAAAACGCCGCATCACCATTTACGGCGACTACGACGTCGATGGCGTCACGGCGACCGCCATTCTGTGGCACTGCCTGCAACTGTGCGGTGCGGTCGTTGACTATTACATTCCCTGTCGCATGGAAGAGGGCTACGGCCTGAACGAATCCGCAATTCAACAGCTGTACGACGAAGATCCTCAGCGTGTGGTGGTTTCGGTGGATTGCGGAATCTCCAGCACGCGAGAGGCCGCTTTGGCCCGCAAACTGGGCCTGGAACTGATCATCACCGATCATCATCACATTGGCGATGAACTTCCCGATGCCGAGGTGCTGGTCCATCCGCGACTGCCTGGTTCGGAATATCCCTTCGGAGGACTCTGCGGCGCCGGTGTTGCGTTCAAGGTGGCATGGGGAATCTGTCAGCTGCTGGGTGACGGCAAAAAGGCCAGTCCTCGCATGAGAGAGTTTCTGAAGTCGGCTGTTGGTCTGGCCGCGGTCGGAACGGTGGCGGACGTGGTGCCGTTGCTGGATGAAAACCGCATCATTGTTCGTTACGGACTCCACAGTCTGCAGCAGAACCCTTCTCGTGGTTTGCAGGCACTGCTGAAGATCGCCGACCTTGCCGGCAAAGCTCACCTGACGTCGGAAGACATCGCCTTCAGTATTGCTCCGCGCATCAATGCGGCCGGACGTCTGGGACAGGCACGCCTGGCGGTGGAACTGCTGACCACCGACAATCCGGAACGAGCGGTTTCACTGGCGGCTTACGTCGATGAGCTGAACAAGAACCGCAAAACCGTCGAACGACGAATTCTGAAAGAAGCGAAAGAACAGGTCGAACAGCATCCGGAATGGCTGGAACAGCCGGTGCTGGTGCTGGCGCATCACGACTGGCATCCCGGCGTCATCGGCATCGTCGCCAGCCGCGTCACCGAAGCGTTCGACAAACCAGCCATCATGATTTCTCTGAAAGACGACGGCACAGGCCAGGGCAGCGCTCGCAGCTTTGCCGGCTTCGACATGTATGAATCGCTGGCGGCCTGTCGCGAACTCCTGCTGGGCTTTGGAGGTCATCGGGCTGCGGCAGGACTGCAGATTCAGGCCAGCCAGCTGGACGAATTTCGAACGGCCATCAACAACTGGGCGATGCTGAACTTTGCTCCGACCGAAGACGACACGGCGTTGCGAGTTGACGCCGAAGTCCATCTGTCGGAAGTGACGGCGAAGGCGGTGCGGGAACTGGAACATCTGGGTCCGTTCGGCGAAGCCAATCCCAAACCACGCTTTGCCGCGTCGCGGGTTGATCTGGCAGAACCACCCAAGACCATGGGCGAAGGTGATCGCCATCTGGCATTAAGGATTCGTCAGCATCGTACGAATCTGCGAGCCATCGCTTTTGGTCGAGGCGAATGGGCTGAGGAAATTGCAGCCGTCAACGGACCACTGGCCATCAGTTTTGCTCCACAAATCAATTCCTTTAACGGCTTTGAACGTGTCGAACTGCAGCTGCACGACTGGAAGTCTCCCGAAAGTGCCGCCGACAAGGGCTGAGGTCAACGCCGTGACGGGATCTGAGTTCAAAGAGGGCTGACGTTCGAAACGAATCGTGCTGTTGTTTCAGTTTTTTCAGGCAGGAAAAATGATTGTTTCACCCGATGCCGCAGGCGAGGCCCGTTCCGGCCGCGATCAACCTCGCCTGCGGCATCGCGTTAAACGATCAGAATCTCTTCCCGGCGTTGGACTGAGGTTAATGCCGTGACGGGTTGGGGGTGCAGTGAATTCCACAGTGGACCGACTCAAGCAGTGGACCGACTGAAACAGGTCGAACGTTGATCGCGGCGGATCTTCGAATCTGAATGGGAAAAACGAATGAGGCAGCTTTTATCTCTGCTGACGGTGAGTGCGGCTGTGATCGCGTCATGCGGTTTGGCGGCCGAAAAACAACGGCCCAACATCGTGCTGATCGTGAGCGACGATCAGGGATACAACGATCTGGGATGCCTGACGGAGGGAGCCGTCATCACGCCTCACCTGGACCGATTGGCCGCGGAAGGTGCCCGTCTGACAAACTTTTATGTGGCGTGGCCGGCCTGTACTCCCAGTCGAGGTGCGTTTCTGACGGGACGATATCCCCAGCGGAACGGAATCTACGACATGATCCGCAACGAAGCGCCGGATTATGGGCACAAATACAAGGCGGCGGATTACGAAACAACGTTTGAACGCATCGGAG